>NZ_JBVJWR010000001.1:0-54895 GCF_055602235.1 Streptomyces sp. NPDC037410
GTCCCCGCCGACGCGGGCCTGCCGGCCGCCGAGGAGCTGGACCGGCTGCTCGCCGCCGAGGACCGGGCCGGGCGCACGGAGTCGTACCGGCGGATCGCGGCGCTGCTGCACCTGTGCGGGGTCCGGGGTTAGAGCGGTGGGGGGGGGGACCGCGGGAGGTCATCGCCCCCCGCCCCTCCCCCCCCCCCCCCCCCCCCCGCCCCCCCCCCCCCCCCCCCCCCCCCCCCCCCCCCCCCCCCCCTCAGCCACGTACAGGCTTAGCTGAACGAGTCGCCGCAGGCGCAGGAGCCCGTGGCGTTCGGGTTGTCGATCGTGAAGCCCTGCTTCTCGATCGTGTCGACGAAGTCGATCGACGCGCCGCCCAGGTACGGGGCGCTCATGCGGTCGGTGACGACCTTGACGCCGTCGAAGTCCTTCACGACATCGCCGTCGAGCGAACGCTCGTCGAAGAACAGCTGGTAACGCAGGCCGGAGCAGCCGCCGGGCTGAACGGCGACGCGCAGGGCCAGGTCCTCGCGGCCTTCCTGGTCGAGGAGGGCCTTGACCTTGGCCGCGGCGGCGTCGGACAGGAGGATGCCGTCGCTGACAGTGGTCTTCTCGTCCGATACGGACATCTGCTTCTCTCCCGGTGTGTACGGAGACTGCTTGCCGACGGTTGCAACCGACGGTGCCCCGGAATCATTCCGGGCCGAGGAAGGGTCTTTCCTTCTTTCATGCTCGCACACCCTGTCCAGGAGCGCGGACGGCGAATTCGTCACATCGACACTATGGACATCGTCAATCTGACGTGAACCGGTTATGATAGATAGCGTCATTTCGACGAAAAGGTTTCCCCGAAGAAAGGGTGCGTGACGTGACCACCGCCCAGCCCCTGGATGTCCAGCCGACGCCGCTCGCCCTGCTCCTGCTCGGCCGCGAGGCCGACCCGAAGAGCGAGCGCGGAGTGGAGTGTCCCGGCGATCTCCCGTCGCCCTCCGACCCTGACCTCGTGGAGCGTGCCCGCGCCGCGAAGGAGAAGCTCGGGGACAAGGTCTTCGTCCTCGGCCACCACTACCAGCGCGACGAGGTCATCCAGTTCGCCGACGTGACCGGTGACTCCTTCAAGCTCGCTCGCGACGCCGCCGCCAAGCCCGAGGCCGAGTACATCGTCTTCTGCGGTGTGCACTTCATGGCGGAGTCCGCCGACATCCTCACCGGCGACGAGCAGAAGGTCGTCCTGCCCGACCTCGCGGCCGGCTGCTCGATGGCCGACATGGCCACCGCCGAGCAGGTCGCCGAGTGCTGGGACGTGCTGACCGAGGCCGGCATCGCCGAGCAGGTCGTGCCCGTCTCGTACATGAACTCCTCGGCCGACATCAAGGCCTTCACCGGCAAGCACGGGGGCACGATCTGCACCTCGTCCAACGCCGAGCGGGCCCTGAACTGGGCCTTCGAGCAGGGCGAGAAGGTGCTGTTCCTGCCGGACCAGCACCTGGGCCGCAACACCGCCGTCCGCGACATGGGCATGTCCCTGGACGACTGCGTGCTCTACAACCCGCACAAGCCGAACGGCGGTCTCACCGCCGAGGAGCTGCGCGCCGCCAAGATGATCCTGTGGCGCGGCCACTGCTCGGTCCACGGGCGCTTCTCGCTCGACTCGGTGAACGACGTGCGCGAGCGCATCCCGGGCGTGAACGTGCTCGTCCACCCCGAGTGCAAGCACGAGGTCGTCGCCGCCGCGGACCACGTGGGCTCGACCGAGTACATCATCAACACCCTGGAGGCGGCCCCGGCCGGTTCCAAGTGGGCCATCGGCACGGAGCTGAACCTCGTCCAGCGGCTGGCGAACCGATTCGCCGACCAGGACAAGGAGATCGTCTTCCTCGACAAGACGGTCTGCTTCTGCTCGACCATGAACCGCATCGACCTCCCCCACCTGGTGTGGACCCTGGAGTCCCTGGCCGAGGGCAACCTCGTCAACCAGATCCAGGTCGACAAGGAGACGGAGAGCTTCGCCAAGCTCGCCCTGGAGCGGATGCTGGCTCTGCCGTAACGATTCCTCGTACGGACACACGGAAGGGGCGCCCCGCACACCGCGGGGCGCCCCTTCGTCATGCCGTACGGATCAGACCGCGGCCGGCTCCTTGGCCTGCGGCGGGACCGGGGCCTCGCCGCCCGCCTTCTTCTCCCGCTTCGCCGCCTTCTTCTTCGCGCGGCGCTCCTTGCGGAGCTCCACCATCGCGTAGAGCGTCGGGACGAGGAGGAGGGTGAGCAGCGTCGAGGTGATCAGACCGCCGATCACCACCACGGCCAGCGGCTGGGCGATGAAGCCGCCCTCGCCGGTGACGCCGAGGGCCATCGGCAGCAGGGCGAAGATCGTCGCCAGGGCGGTCATCAGGATCGGGCGGAGCCGGTGCCGGCCGCCCTCGACCACCGCTTCGACGACGCCCAGGCCCTGCGCCCGGTACTGGTTGATCAGGTCGATCAGGACGATCGCGTTGGTGACGACGATGCCGATGAGCATCAGCATGCCGATCATCGCCGGGACGCCCATCGCCGTGCCGGTGGCCACGAGCAGACCGATCGCGCCGGTCGCCGCGAACGGGATCGAGACCAGCAGGATCAGCGGCTGGACCAGCGACCGGAAGGTCGCGACGAGCAGCATGAAGACGATCGCCACGGCGGCGAGCATCGCCAGGGCCATCTTGCCGGTGGCCTCGGACTGGTCCTGGGAGACGCCGCCGATGGACGCGGTGGCACCCTCGGGCAGGTCGAGCGCGTTGATCTTCGTCTGGAGCTCGGCGCTCACCGCACCGGTGTTGTCCGTGGTCGGCTTCGCCGTGATCGTGGCGGCGCGGGCGCCGTCGATCCGGGTCATGGAGACCGGTCCCGGGACCAGGTCGACGTGCGCGATGTCGCCGAGCTTCACCGGGCCGAGCGGCAGAGCCTTCAGCGCGGCCAGCGTGGTGGCCGGGTGGGCCGAGGTGATCAGGACGTCCCGCTCGGTGTCGTCGAGGACCGCCTTGGCGGCCGGGGTGCCGTGCACCGCCTGGGCCACGACCATGCCGAGGGTGGTGTCGTCGAAGCCGGCGTCGGCCGCCTTCTCGTTGGCCCGGACCGAGATCCGCGGCACGGACTGGGACAGGTCGCTGCGCACGTCGGAGACGTTCTTCAGCTTGGCGACGGCCTGCGTGACCTGCTCGGCCGCCTTCTTCAGGGTCGCCGGGTCGGCGGCCTTGACGACCACGCTGAGGTCCTGGTTGCCGAAGCCGTCACCGGCGGCGACGCTCGTGTCGCCGATGCCGTCGAGCCTGCCGAGCGCCGCGTGCAGGGCGTCCCGGGTCTTCTCGTACGAGGCGGAGTCCTCCAGGGTCACCTGGTACGACGCCTGGTTGGAGCCGGTGCCGCCGCCGAAGGCCGCCATGAAGCCGGAGGAGCCGACGGTGACCTGGTAGTCCTTGACGCCCTTCGTGTCGGCGAGGACCTTCTCGACCTTCTTCGCGGCCTCGTCGGAGGCGGCGAGGCTGGTGCCCGGGGCCAGCTTCTGCTTGACCGTCAGGACCTTCTGCTCGCCCTGGTCGAAGAAGTTGGTCTTCAGGAGCGGCGCCATGCCGAAGGTGCCGAAGAGGACCACGAGGGCGATGACGATGCTGGTGAAGCGGCGCCGGGTGGCGAACCGCAGCACCGGCACGTACGCGCGCTGCAGGCGGCTCTTCGTCTCCTTCTCCTCGGCCAGCCTGCGGGCCTCCTCCGGGTCCGCGGAGGTGCCCTTGGGGGCGCGCAGGAACCAGTACGACAGGACCGGGACGACCGTCAGCGAGACGAGCAGCGAGGCGAGCAGCGCGGCCGTGACGGTGAGGCTGAAGGAGCCGAACAGCTCGCCGATCATGCCGCCGACCAGGCCGATCGGCAGGAAGACGGCGACGGTGGTGAGGGTCGAGGAGGTGACCGCGCCGGCGACCTCCTTGACCGCGGTGATGATCGCGGCCTGCCGCTCCTCGCCGTATCCGAGGTGCCGCTTGATGTTCTCCAGGACCACGATCGAGTCGTCGACGACCCGGCCGATGGCGATGGTGAGCGCGCCGAGCGTCAGCACGTTCAGGGAGAGGTCGCGGGTCCACAGCACGATCAGGGCGAGGACGACCGAGAGCGGGATGGAGACCGCGGTGACCAGCGTGGAGCGGAGCGAGGCCAGGAAGACCAGGATGACGAGGACGGCCATGACGAGGCCGAGCGCGCCCTCGGTGGTGAGGCCGGAGATCGACTTGGCGACGGCCGGGCCCTGGTCGGAGACGACGGTCAGCTCGGCGCCCGCGCCGAGGTCCTTGCGGAGCTCGGGCAGCTTGTCCTTGACGGCGTCGGAGATGGCGACGGCGCTGCCGTCCTTGTCCATGGTGGCCATGACGGCGAGGCTGGGCTTGCCGTTGGTACGGGTCAGGGAGACCGGGGTGGCCTCCGTCTGCCGCACGGTGGCGACGTCGCCGAGCCGGACCGCCTTGCCCTTCGCGGGCTTGATCCGCAGGTCCTGGATCTGCCGCAGCGAGGTGTAGCCGCCGCCGACCTGGACGGTGCGGCTCTTGCCGGCCTCGGAGAAGGCGCCGGCGGGCATGGTGCCGCCGCCGTTGCGGATGGCCTCGGCGAGCTTCATCGGGCTCAGGCCGGCCGCGGCGAGCTTGCGGTCGTCCGGGGTGACGGAGACCTGGACGTCGCGGACGCCGTCGACGTTGACGTGGGAGACGCCGTCGATGTCCTCCAGGGCCGGGACGACGGTCCGGTCGAGCTGGTCCGCGAGGGCCTGCTGGTCCTTGTCGGAGCTGACGGCGAGCACGACGGTCGGGATGTCGTCGGTGGAGCCGGCCACCACCTGCGGGTCGACCGAGTCCGGCAGCTGGGCGCGGGCCCGGTTGACGGCCTGCTGGACGTCGGCGACGAGCTGCTTGGTGCCCTCGTCCCCGTAGTCGAAGCTGGCCATGATGACGGCGCTGCCCTCGGAGGCGGTGGACGTGATGCCCTTGATGCCGTCGACGGCCTTGAGGTTGTTCTCCAGCGGCTGGACGACCTGCTTCTCGACCACATCGGGAGAGGCGCCCTGGTACGGGGCGAGGATCGAGACCATCGGCAGCTCGATCGAGGGGAACAACTGCTGCTTCAGCTGCGGGATCGCGATCGCCCCGAACACGATCGCGACGATGGACATCAGCCCGATCAGGGCCCGTTGCGCGAGGCTGAATCTGGACAGCCAGGACATGGGGTCTCTCTTCTGTGGCGTACTCGTCGGCAGGCGGGAGCAGCCAAGACCCCGGTCCGGACCCGCTGGATCCGCCCGGAGGTGCCCCCCGTCCCTACGATCTGCCATCGGGGGGCGGAATTCCTCGCCCCCCGGGTCCACTTCCTTATCCCGCGCATACTCCGTCTGGAGTACGAGCTCACTCCACCCGGGGGCGTACGAGACCGGACTCGTACGCCGTGACCACCAGCTGGGCCCGGTCGCGGGCGCCCAGCTTGGCCATCGTCCGGTTGACGTGTGTCTTCACGGTGAGCGGGCTGACGTCGAGCCGCTCGGCGATCTCGTCGTTCGACAGACCGCCCGCGACCAGGACGAGGACCTCGCGCTCCCGGGCGGTGAGCGCGCCGAGCCGCTCGGTGCGGGCCCCGCCGGCCGCGTCCGCGGGGTCCGCGCCGGAGCCCTGGGCGAGGAAGGAGGCGATCAGGCCCTTGGTGGCGGCCGGCGAGAGCAGCGCCTCCCCGGCATGGGCGATGCGGATCGCGCCGAGGAGCTCCTCCGGCTCGGCGCCCTTCCCGAGGAAGCCCGAGGCGCCGGCGCGCAGCGACTGCACGACGTACTCGTCGACCTCGAAGGTGGTCAGCATGACGATCCGCACGTCGGCGAGCTCGGGGTCCGCCGTGATCATCCGGGTGGCGGCGAGGCCGTCCGTGCCCGGCATGCGGATGTCCATCAGGACGACGTCGGGCCGGGTGGACCGGGCCAGCGCGACCGCGCCGTCGCCGTCGGGCGCCTCCCCGACCACCTCCATGTCGGGCTCGGAGTCCACCAGGACCTTGAAGGCGCTGCGCAGCAGGGCCTGGTCGTCGGCGAGCAGTACGCGGATGGTCATGCGCGGTCCTCCCCCGTGCGGGACGTCACCGGCAGTATCGCCTGGACGCGGAAGCCGCCACCGTAGCGGGGGGCGGCGGCGAGGGTGCCGCCGAGCGCGCCGACCCGCTCCCGCATGCCGAGCAGTCCGTGGCCGCCCACCGGGGGCTGCTCGGCGGCCGGCGGCGGGACGGCGGGGGGCGTGCCGTTGTCGAGGACGGTGATCTCGACCGTACGGCCCACCCGGACGACGCTCACCTCGGCCTTCGCGTCCGGTCCCGCGTGCTTGCGGACATTGGTCAGGGCCTCCTGCACGATCCGGTACGCGGCCAGGTCGACGGTCGCGGGCAGTGTCAGGCCCTCGTCGGCGCGGGCCAGGGTGACGGGGAGACCGGCCTTGCGGAAGCTGTCGAGCAGCCCGTCGAGGACCGCGAGGCCCGGCGCGGGCTCGGTGGGGGCCTCCGGGTCGCCGGACTGGCGCAGCAGGCCGACGGTGGCGCGCAGCTCGTCCAGGGCGGAGCGGCTGGCCTCGCGGACGTGCGCGAGGGCCTCCTTGGCCTGGTCGGGGCGCTTGTCCATGACATGGGCGGCGACGCCGGCCTGCACGTTCACCAGGGCGATGTGGTGGGCGACGACGTCGTGGAGGTCGCGGGCGATCCGCAGCCGCTCCTCGGCGACCCGGCGCCCGGCCTCCTCCTCGCGGGTCCGCTCGGCCCGCTCGGCGCGCTCCGTCATCGCGTCGATGAAGGCCCGGCGGCTGCGGACCGCGTCCCCGGCGGCCGCGGCCATCCCGGTCCACGCGAAGACGCCCAGGTTCTCCTGCGCGTACCAGGGGGTCGGCCCGAAGGCCATGGCGGCGACCGTGAGCACCGCCATCGTGGCCAGGCCGACCCGCCAGGTGGTGGGCCGGTCGGTGCGGGCGGCGACCGTGTACAGCGCGATGACGGCGCTCATCGCGATCGGGGCGGGCCGGTTGTCGTTGATGAGCTCGAACAGGGTGATCACGACGGTGAACGCGAGCACCGCGAAGGGCTTGCGCCGGCGGCACACCAGCGCGGCGGCCCCCGCGATCATGATGACCACGCCCCAGGCGCTGGGCGCCTTGTCCCCGAAGGTCGGCCCGTCCGGGCTGCCGTGCGGATCGGTGAACGACCCGGCGACCATCGCGACGAGCGCGCCGGCGGCGATCACGGCGTCGAAGGCGAGGGGGTGAGCGCGAAACCAGTCGCGGGCGCGGGCGTAGGGGGTGCCGGTGGCGGGGCCGGGTGGGGTCACGGGGACAACGGTACGGCGCGCCCGTGTGGGCAATCGTCCCGCAGGGCGGGACGGGTGGGCACACGGGACGGCGCCCTCCAGCGGCGCCTCCGCGTTCCGCGCCTGAACCCGCACCACCAGTGGCGGCGCACAGCCTGGTGCGGGTCAGCGCGCGGAAGCCTCTGGCGCCGGCGGGCGCGGGTCCGTTGTGCCCACCCTCCCCCAAGCTCTCGGCTTCGCTCGAGCAGGGGGGACCCCCATCGCCCCAGCGGAACGATTGCCCACGACGGGGCGGGTCAGCCGGGGATCAGGCCGTCGTCGAAGAGCATCGCGCGGACCTCGTCCAGGGTCGCGTCCTCGGACGGGAGGATCAGCTCCGAGGGCTCCAGGGCGGCGTCCGGGAGCGGCTCGCCGAGACGGCGGACGGCTTCGAGGAGGGCGCCCAGCGTGCGCCGGAACCCTTCCTCGTCCCCCGCCTCCATCTCCGCGAGCAGCTCGTCGTCCAGCTTGTTCAGCTCGGCGAAGTGGCTGTCGGCCAGCGTCAGCTGGCCCTCCCCCATGATCCGTACGATCATGACGCGTCCTGTCTGTCGCCTGTCGCCCGAAGCCGAGGCTACTTCTCGAAGCGCGGGCGGTCCTGCGGCGCCGCCGCGCCACCGCCCTCGATGGCCTGCTGCTGCGCCGAGGAGCCGCCGGCCAGCTCGGCCTTCATCCGCTGGAGCTCCAGCTCGACGTCCGTGCCGCCGGAGAGGCGGTCCAGCTCGGCCTGGATGTCGTCCTTGCCCAGGCCCGACTGGTCGTCGAGCGCGCCCGAGGCGAGCAGCTCGTCGATCGCGCCGGCGCGTGCCTGGAGCTGGGCGGTCTTGTCCTCGGCCCGCTGGATCGCGAGACCGACGTCGCTCATCTCCTCCGAGATGCCGGAGAAGGACTCGGCGATCCGGGTCTGCGCCTGGGCCGCCGTGTAGGTCGCCTTGATGGTCTCCTTCTTGGTGCGGAAGGCGTCCACCTTGGCCTGCAGCCGCTGGGCGGCGAGGGTGAGCTTCTCCTCCTCGCCCTGCAGCGTCTGGTGCTGCACCTCCAGGTCGCTGACCTGCTGCTGGAGCGCGGCCCGCCGGGACAGCGCCTCGCGTGCCAGGTCCTCGCGGCCGAGGGCGAGGGCCTTGCGGCCCTGGTCCTCCAGCTTGGCGGACTGGCCCTGCAGCTGGTTCAGCTGGAGTTCGAGCCGCTTGCGGGAGGTGGCGACGTCGGCGACGCCCCGTCGCACCTTCTGCAGCAGCTCCAGCTGCTTCTGGTAGGAGTAATCGAGCGTCTCGCGCGGATCCTCGGCCCGGTCAAGGGCCTTGTTCGCCTTCGCGCGGAAGATCATCCCCATACGCTTCATGACACCGCTCATGGGCTTCGCGCGCCCCCTTCTGACGGACTTCGGCTCCAGCTCTCCAACAGGATCCACAGTACGGGCCCTGCTTCCATTACCGCACTGTTCGGAGCGGGATGCGCTCCTCCCCAAGGACGACTGCGCGGGGTGTTCCCTCCCGCGCAGGGAGTAGGTGGATCTCGGGGAGACCGCCTCCGTCCTCACGTACGTACGCCCCAAGACGCCGTCCGTTAGCGGATCGTTCCCGGCTCGCATGGGGTTCATGCCCGCCACCCCGTACCCTTGTTTTTGTGTTCCGTAGCCGTTCGAAGGATGAGAAGGCCCCCACCGACAAGGTGACGGCGGACCTCTCCAGCAACCAGCCCCGCGACCCCGAGGCCCCCAAGGGCCGCCCGACGCCGAAGCGGAGCGAGGCGCAGTCCGTGCGCCGTCGCGCCGCGACGGTGCCGACCGACCGCAAGGAGGCCGCCAAGCGTCAGCGCGAGGCACGCCGCTCCGACATGGCCCGGCAGCGCGAGGCGCTGGCGAGCGGCGACGAGCGTTACCTGCCCGCCCGCGACAAGGGTCCGGTCCGCCGTTTCGTGCGCGACTTCGTCGACTCGCGGTTCGCGATCGCCGAGTTCTTCCTGCCGATGGCCGTGGTGATCCTCGTGCTGTCGCTGTTCGGCAACGCCAACCGGTCGCTGCAGAACATCTCCCTGCTGCTGTGGCTCGGTGTGATCGTCCTGATCGTCATCGACTCGATCGGCATCTGGATCCGTCTGCGGAAGCAGCTGAACGAGCGCTTCCCGAACGAGCCGAAGCGCGGCGCCATCGCCTACGGCCTGATGCGCACGCTCCAGATGCGCCGACTGCGTCTGCCGAAGCCGCAGGTCAAGCGCGGAGAGCGGCCCTGAGCGCCGACAGCTCGGAGTTCGACGGGCGCGCGTTCGGCGAGGCCACGTCGGAGTCGGGAGGCCCCGTGCTGCCCGTCGTCGCGCACTGGCCCGCCGGTCCCGGCGGGCTGCGCGACACCATCCGGCAGGAGATCGTCGCCCGTCAGCTCGACGAGCAGATATCCAGCCGCTACCCGGTGGGGCAGCGGCTGCGGATCCTCGACGCGGGCATGGGCCAGGGCACCCAGGCCCTGCGCCTCGCCCGCGCCGGACACACCGTGACCGGTCTCGAGGCCGATGCCGAGCTCCTGAAGGCGGCCCGTGAGTCGCTGGCGACGGAGCCCGCCGGGATCCGCGAGCGGGTCCGGATGATCGAGGGCGACGGACGCGAGACCGGGGTGCACTTCCTGCCCGGCAGTTTCGACGTGGTCCTCTGCCACGGCGTGCTCATGTACGCGGACGAGCCCGACGCGCTGCTCGCGGGCCTGGCCCGGATGCTGGCCCCCGGCGGCCTGCTGTCGCTGGTGGTGCGGAACGCGGAGGCCCTGTCCATGCGGCCGGGGCTCGCCGGGGACTGGTCGGGCGCGCTCGCGGCCTTCGACTCGGACGTCTACACCGACGACAACGGCGTGAAGGTGCGGGCCGACCGGCTCGACGCGCTCACCTCGACGCTCGCGGGGATCGCGGCGCCGCTGCACGCCTGGTACGGGGTGCGGGTCTTCACCGACGACGTCCCCGCCGACGCGGGCCTGCCGGCCGCCGAGGAGCTGGACCGGCTGCTCGCCGCCGAGGACCGGGCCGGGCGCACGGAGCCGTACCGGCGGATCGCGGCGCTGCTGCACCTGTGCGGGGTCCGGGGTTAGAGCGGTGCTCGCGCACCCCTGATCGGGTGCGCTCGCCGGGCCGGGGGCGGGGCGGAATCGGATACTCCGGACATGGACGTCTTCCGTGCCGATGCCCGTGCCCGTCGTCTTCTGCTTCCCCTCGCCGCCGGGGCCTGCGCCGTCGCACTGGTCGGCGGCTGCTCCTCCGCCGGGGGCGCGGCCGCGCCGGAGCGCGCCACCGAGACGCCGGCGCCGCACGTCTCCAACGAGCTCCAGGACGACTACCAGACGGTCATCAAGAACGTCCTGCCGTCGGTCGTCCAGATCGAGGCGTCGAACAGCCTCGGGTCCGGGGTCGTCTACGACGACAAGGGCCACATCGTCACCAACGCGCACGTGGTCGGCCAGGAGAAGGGCTTCAAGGTCACGGCGGCGACCGGCGGGCAGTCCGTGACGGCACGGCTCGTCTCCTCCTACCCCGAGCAGGACCTCGCCGTGCTCAAGCTGGACACCGTGCCGCAGGGGCTCAAGGCCGCGAGGTTCGGCGACTCCGCCGAGGTCGACATGGGGCAGATCGTGCTCGCGATGGGCTCCCCCCTCGGCCTGTCCGGCAGCGTCACCCAGGGCATCGTCTCCGCGACCGGCCGCACGGTCAGCGAGGGGCGGGACGGCGGCGGGACCGGCGCGACCATCGCGAACATGGTCCAGACGTCGGCCGCGATCAACCCCGGCAACAGCGGGGGCGCCCTCGTGAACCTCGACAGCGAGGTCATCGGCATCCCGACGCTCGCCGCGACCAACCCCGAACTCGGTGGCGGCTCGGCGCCCGGCATCGGCTTCGCGATCCCCGCGTCGATGGTGCGGACGGTCGCGGACCAGATCATCAAGAACGGCAAGGTGACGGACTCGGGGCGGGCGGCCCTCAACATCACCGGCCGTACGGTCCTCGACGACAGCTACGAGCCGGCGGGCGTCGCGGTCGTCGAGGCGCCGGCGAACGGGGCGGCGGGGAAGGCGGGCCTGAAGCCGGGCGATGTGATCACCCGCCTTGGCGAGACCGAGATCACGACGATCACGTCGCTGTCGGAGGCGCTGGCGTCGATGCGGCCGGGGGATGTGGTGACGGTGGAATACGTCCGAGGCGGCACCTCCCACAAGACCCGGGTCACCTTGGGCGAACTGTAGGCACGGCGCCCGCACCGACGTGGGCCCGCGCCCGCGTGGGACCCAACACCCGGGGCCCTCGTGTGGCCCCCGCGCCCGTGTGGGGCGGTGCCCCCGCCCATGTGGGCAATCGTCCCGCTGGGCGGGACGGGTGGGCACACGGGACGGCGCCCTCCAGCGGCGCCTCCGCGTTCCGCGCCTGGACCCGCACCACCAGTGGCGGCGCACAAGGTGGTGCGGGTCAGGCGCGGGAGCCTCTGGCGCCGGCAGGGCGCGGGTCCGTTGTGCCCACCCTCCCCCAAGCTCTCGGCTTCGCTCGAGCAGGGGGGACCCCCATCGCCCCAGCGGAACGATTGCCCACAACGGGGGGCGCTCTAGCCCTCGGCGTCCAGCGGCATCGGGCCGTAGATCTTCGTCCCGTCCTCCGACAGCGTCACCTGGTCCGCGCCGCCGCCCAGGAGGTCACGCCAGTTTTCGCCGATCCAGCTCTCCGCGTCGCCCTGGGTGGTGAACTCCTCGGGGGTCACCACCGGCTCGACCTCCGTGCCGTCGGACTTCTCGAACCGCCACGTCCATGCCATGTCAGCCTCCGGATGATCGGTTTCCTGCCCGCAGCGTAGCCGGGCGCGCACGCCTCGCGGTGGCGCGGGAGGATCTGAGGGTGGAACTGACTCTGCTCGGCACCGGCGCCCCCCTCGGACTCCCCCGCCCCGACTGCCCCTGCGCCGTGTGCGCGCTGTCCCGTGGGGCGGGGGCGAGGGCCGCGACCTCCCTGCTGGTGGACGGGGCCCTGCTGCTCGATCTGACCCCGGGGGCCGCGCTCGCCGCCGCCCGGTCGGGGCATTCGCTGGTGGGGGTGCGGCAGGTACTGCTGACGCATCCGCACGACGGGCCCGCCGTCGAGGTGCCTGCCGGGCTGCCCACCGCCGGGCGGGTGCCGGACGGACGCGAGTTGACGCTGATCAGCGGGCACCGGGTGCGGGCGGTGTCGATGGACTCCCCCGGGACGGGCTACGAGGTGACCTCCACCGACGGTGAGCGGCTGCTGTATCTGCCGCCGGGCGGCGCGCCCGCGGGGATCGCGGACGAGCACCATGCCCCGTACGACATGGTCGTCGCCGATGTCACGGGGCGGCCGGACGGTCTCGCCCGGCTGCGGGCGGCGGGAGCGGTCGGTCCGGCGACGGAGGTGATCGCCGTGCACCTGGACCATGACGTGCCGGCGGGCGCCGAGCTGGACCGGCGGCTCGCGGCGGCGGGGGCGCGGGCGGTGCCGGACGGGACGACGCTGTACGTCGGCGACTACCACGAGGTGCCGGACGTGCCCCGGCGGACGCTGGTGACGGGCGGGGCCAGGTCGGGGAAGTCGGTGGAGGCCGAGCGGCGTCTGGAGACCTTCCCCGAGGTGCTGTACGTGGCGACGGGCGGCACGCGGGAGGGCGATCCGGAGTGGGCCGAGCGGGTCGGGCTGCACCGGGAGCGGCGGCCGGGTTCGTGGCGTACGGCCGAGACCTCCGAGCTCGTACCGCTGCTGAGGGAGGAGGACGGTCCCGCGCTGCTCATCGACTGTCTGTCGCTGTGGCTGACGGACGCGATGGACCGGGCCGGCGCGTGGGACGACGAGACCTGGGCGAACGGCGGGCAGGCGGCGCTGCGGGAGCGGACGGCGGAGCTGGTGGCGGCGGTGCGGGCGACGAGCCGCACGGTCGTGACGGTGACGAACGAGGTCGGCTCGGGGGTCGTTCCGGCCTCGGCGGCGGGCCGGCGGTTCCGGGACGAGCTGGGCCGGCTGAACGCGGCCTTCGCGGACGAGTGCGAGCAGGTCGTCCTCGTGGTCTCCGGGCAGGCGCTCGTGCTGCGCGGGTAGGGTTGCCGATCGCTGATGGCCCTCGCTGACTCGTCCCTAGGCGGAACCTTGAACCTCGACGACTTCTCCGATCTGATCGAGCGCCCCGACGGCGGCATTCGGCGTGACGCCGAGGAGCGCCGGGAGCGGCTGAGCGTGCCGCCGGGGGCGCTGGGACGTCTTGACGAGCTGGGCGAGTGGCTGTCGGCGGCGCAGGCCTCGGTCAAGGTGCGGGCGATCGAGGAGCCGAAGGTCGTGCTGTTCGCGGGCGACCACGGGGTGGCCTCGCTCGATGTGTCGGGGCGTGCGGCGGGTACGGCGTACGAGCTGGTGCGGGCGGTGCTCGACGGGTCGAGTCCGGTGGCGGTGCTCGCCCGCTCGACGGGCGTGCCGGTGCGGGTCGTGGACGCGGGTCTCGACTGCGATCCGGAGCTGCTGCCGGCCGAGGTGGTGCGGCACCGGGTGCGGCGCGGCAGCGGCCGGATCGACGTGGCTGACGCGCTGACGGCCGAGGAGACCGAGGCGGCGGTCCGGCTGGGCATGGCGATCGCCGACGAGGAGGCGGACTCGGGCACCGATCTGGTGGTGCTCGGGGATCTGAGCGTCGGCGGGACGACGGCGGCGTCGACGCTGATCGCGGCGCTGTGCGGGACGGACGCCTCGGTGGTGACGGGCCGGGGCGGTGCCGGGATCGACGATCTGGCCTGGATGCGCAAGTGCGCGGCGATCCGGGACGCGCTGCGGCGGGCCCGGCCGGTCCTGGGCGACCAGCTGGAGCTGCTCGCGGCGGTCGGCGGGGCGGACCTGGCGGCGATGACCGGTTTCCTGCTCCAGGCCTCGGTGCGGCGGATGCCGGTGATCCTGGACGGTGTGGTGGGCGCGGCCTGTGCGCTCGTGGCGCAGCGGGCGGCGTTCCGGGCGCCGGACTGGTGGCTGGCGGGGCAGGTGAGCGGGGAGCCGGCGCAGGCGAAGGCGCTGGACCGGATGGCGCTCAACCCGCTGCTCGATCACGGCGTCCATGTGGGTGAGGGAACCGGGGCATTGCTCGCACTTCCCCTCGTTCAGGCCGCGGCGGCGTTCGCCGCGGAGCTGCCCGAACGTCCGGACCCGACCCCTCCGGCTACCGACGGCGCCGCCGGGGCCTGAGCGCGGGCCCCTTCGAACGACCGGTTCCGGGGCGGTCGCGGGCGACGCGCGCGTGACCGCCTGGGGCGTCTCCACACCGCAAGCAACGCCCCATATGATCGCTTTTCATGGGAGAAGTCCGCTTGTCTGCCGAAGCAGCACCCCGGGGTACGACCGCGCGTTCACAACGCGGCGCCGCCTTCGCCGTCTGGTACCTGCGGGTCGTCACGTTCATCAACTTCCTGAGCGCCGTCTGGGTCTCGTTCGGCAACGACCTGCGCCGGCACAACGAGGACAACTACTTCACCCCGTACATGCTCACCGCGGGCTTCGCCTCGGGTGTCTTCACCCTCTTCCTGGCGATCACCATGCGGCGCCGCAAGCGGGCCGCGTGGATCCTCAACCTGGTGCTCAGCAGTCTCTTCCTGATGCTCTTCGCCCTCTTCATGGCCTTCCCCGAGATCCGGCACCACGCCCAGAACTGGATCTCGCTGGGCCTCACCGCCGTGTTCGTCCTCGCGCTGCTGGTCAGCCGCAAGGAGTTCTACGCGAAGGGCGACCGCTCCAACCCGAGGCTGGCGGCGGGGGTGGCGGTCGGCGGACTGCTCGTCACCTCGCTGCTCGCCGCCCTCCTGGTGACCGTCACCGACGACTCCCCCGTCCCCTCCACCTTCATGGACCGCTGGAAGTACGGCCTGCTGCGGCTCGTCACGCTGGCCTCCGACGACTCCGGCTTCCCCAACATCAGCACCCCCGGCTGGGTCGACGTCACCATCAACGTCCTGTCCACGCTGCTGATCATCGCGGTGCTCTTCGCCGCCTTCCGCTCCCGGCGGGCCGTCGACCCGCTGACCGAGGAGGACGAGGACCGGCTGCGGCTGCTGCTCGACAAGCAGGGCGAGCGCGACTCGCTCGGCTACTTCGCGCTGCGCCGCGAGAAGAGCGTCGTGTGGTCGCCGAGCGAGAAGGCGGCCATCGCCTACCGGGTGGTCGGCGGGGTCTCGCTGGCCTCCGGCGACCCGATCGGCGACCCCGAGGCCTGGCCGGGCGCCATCGAGCCCTGGCTCGCCGAGGCCCGCGAGCACGGCTGGATCCCGGCGGTGATGGGCGCGAGCGAGGAGGCCGGGGTCATCTACGCCCGGCACGGTCTGGACGCCCTGGAACTGGGCGACGAGGCGATCGTGGAGACCGACGAGTTCACCCTGGACGGCCGGGC
This sequence comes from Streptomyces sp. NPDC037410, assembly GCF_055602235.1. NCBI lineage: Bacteria > Bacillati > Actinomycetota > Actinomycetes > Kitasatosporales > Streptomycetaceae > Streptomyces > Streptomyces sp. NPDC037410. The sequence goes on from NZ_JBVJWR010000001.1 coordinate 15,753, forward strand.
CATGCGGACCGTCCGGCAGGCCTTCAACCGGGTGAAGCGGGCCGGGTACGAGGTGCGGATCCGGCGCCACGAGGACATCCCAGGCGACGAGATGGCCGAGCTCCTCCGCAAGGCGGACGACTGGCGGGACGGGGCCACCGAGCGTGGCTTCTCGATGGCGCTCGGCCGGCTCGGCGACCCCAGGGACGGCCGCTGCGTGATGCTGGAGTGCACCGACGACAAGGGTGAGTTGCGGGCGCTGCTCTCCTTCGTGCCGTGGGGACCGCAGGGGCTCTCGCTGGATCTGATGCGCCGTGACCGGGACTCCGAGAACGGCCTGATGGAGTTCATGGTCATCGAACTCCTGCAGCGGGCCAAGGAGATCGGGATCACTCAGGTCTCGCTCAACTTCGCGATGTTCCGATCCGTCTTCGAACGTGGCTCGAAGCTCGGGGCGGGACCCGTGCTGCGCATGTGGCGTTCACTGCTCAGTTTCTTCTCCCGCTGGTGGCAGATCGAGTCGCTGTACCGCGCCAACGCCAAGTACCGACCGATCTGGGAGCCCCGATTCATGCTCTTCGAGAAAAGTGCGGACCTGCTGCGGATCGGCCTCGCGGCCGGTCGGGCCGAGGGCTTCCTGGAAGCCCCCGGTCTGCCGAAGTGGATGCACCGCAGACATCTGGAGAGCGGGCGTTGAGCAAAGCCCTCAAGGGTTTCGCCCGGCGCGAGTGGGGGCCGCTGTTCACCACCGTACGGACGGCGCTCGTCACCAGGAGGTGGGGGGCGGTTCCGATGACGCTGGCCGCCGTCTGTCTCACCGCCCTGTTCCAGCTCGTACAGAACCAGGACTGGGGCTATCAGCCGGTCCAGGACATCGGTTCCGTACGGGCCGAGGACCCCCTGTGGCTGTCGCTGCTGCGGACCCCGCTCTCACTGTTCGTGCCCGCGCTCGACCTGCCCGTCTGGGGCGCCCTCGCGCAGATCCTGCTGGTGTTCGGGATCGCCGAGATCTGCCTCGGGCGGTGGCGGACGCTCGGCGTCGCCCTTCTGGCGACGCTGGCCGGCACGCTCTACGCGCGCGTGGGCATCGCCCTCGGCCCCGACAACCCCTTCGGACTGCCCGCCACCGACGCGCAGGTCGTCGACACCGGCCCCTCGGCCGCCGTGGTGGGCCTCGCGGTCTACGTCTGCTGGCGGTACGGGGCGCGCTGGACGGGCGCGCTCGTGGTCCTGGCCATGGTGATCGAGGTGGTGATCAAGGCGAACCTGGCGGGCAAGGAGCACATCGCGGCGATCGCCGCCGTCCTCGTCCTCATCGCGGTCCAGGCCTGGCGCGAGCGGGGTCAGGACGGTGTCGAGCCACGCCCTGGCACCCGCTCCTGGAAGCCGCCGATCAGGTCCTGAAAGCGGCGGCGCAGCTTGGTCCAGCGCTTGTCGTGGCGGTACGCGCGGATCCGGGACCTGGCCCTGGCCCGGTGGCGGCGGCCGTAGAAGCGGCGGGACCACCAGGAGCCGGGGCGGGCGAGGCGCACGGCGCCGACGATCGCCACGAACGGGACCAGGACCCCGAACAGGGCCATCCGGGTCTTCCCCTTGACCAGGGTCACCAGGACGAGCACGAAGTTCAGCACGATGCTGAGGATGAAGGCGGCCCGGTCCTGGCGCTCCTCCGGCGACACGTCGTTGACGCCGAGCGGCGAGAAGCCCATGAGCGTGAGCCCCGCGAGGGCCGTGGCGAGCACGACCAGCTCGACGCTCTTGCGGCCCTCGTCCGACCAGTACACGTCGTCGAGATGGAGGATGAGCGCGAACTCGTCCAGGACGAGCCCCGCGCCGACCCCGAAGACGACGGCGAAGACGGCCGCGGCGACGCCGTGCCGGTCGCTGGCCACCGCGCCGAATCCGCCGAGGACGGTGAGGATGATGCCCGGCACGACGTGATGGATGTGGACGCCTCCCGAGGAGACGTTCCCGAAGGGCCCCTTCCCCGCCCGGATGAGCCGGGTGACGGTACGGGTGACCAGGAATGTCAGGACGAAGGAGGTCAGAGCGAGCAGCATCGGGAGCTTGCCCGGCTCGACGATGTTCCGGGAGAACCAGTGACCCATGCCACCCACTTCCGATATGCGGCGTATGCGCAATCTACCGTTCAGGGGCGGCGATTACCCTGCCCGGATGGACGGCCTGCGTTTCGCCTTCGGGACCCTCACCGTGTTCCCCGCCCGCATCACCCGCTGGGACCGGGACGCGGCGCGCGCCGGCATGCTCTGCGCCCCGGTCGCGGGCCTGGCCGTCGGGCTCTGCGCCGCCGCGGCCGGCGGAACGTTCCTGCTGTTCGGCTCCGGTCCGCTGCTCGCCGCCGTCGCCTCCACCGCCGTCCCCGCCCTGCTCACCCGGGGCCTCCACCTCGACGGCCTCGCGGACACCGCCGACGGCCTCGGCAGCGCCAAGCCCGCCGAGGACGCCCTGCGGATCATGAAGCAGTCGGACATCGGGCCGTTCGGCGTCATCGCCCTGGTCCTCGTCCTGCTCGCCCAGGTCGCCGCGCTGTACGAGCTGTACGGGGAGAGCTGGGCGCACGGCACGACCGCCGCGGCCCTCGCCGCCACCGTGTCCCGTCTCGCCCTCACCCACGCGTCCCGGCACGGAGTCCCGGCGGCCCGCCCCGAGGGTCTCGGCGCGATCGTCGCCGCGACGGTCCCGACCCGCTCGGCGACCCTCATGACCGCCCTCGTCCTGGTCCTCGGCGCCGCGGCGGGCCTGCTCCTCTCCCCGTACGACGCCGTCCGCGACGTCCTGGCGGCCGGCGCGGGCCTGGGCGCGGCGGCGCTGCTGCTCCGCCGGTGCGTGCGGCGCTTCGGCGGGGTGACGGGCGATGTGTTCGGCGCGGTGGAGGAGACGGCGGCGACGGTCGCGCTGGTCGCGCTGACGCTGGGCTAGGGCCTGTCGGAGAGGCCGCTAACAGGGCTGGCGCCAGGCGTCGAGCTCGTACCGCTTCCGCATCGAGCTGAGGCCCAGTTTCCGGGCCTGCGGGCAGAACTGGCCCGTCGTCAGCTCGTACTCGACGTGGAAGACGGCCTTGCCCGCCGTGACGAACGGGACGAGGGCGTCGCACTCCTCGTACTCCGCGCACTGCTCGTTCACCGCGAAGTCGAAGTCCGGGAGCAACTGCGGGATCTGGTCCAGGTCGTTCTTGAGGCCGACCGAGAGGCCGCGGTCGTGGGCCATCGTGGCGATCAGGCGGTTGTAGCGGAGCTGGTCGGCGGCGGTCAGGGGGAAGCCGGTGCGGTTGCGGTGGCCGTCCATGTTGTCCGGTTCGACGGCGTCGAAGCCCTTGTCGCGGCACATGTCGAGGCGCTTGGCCATGATCGGCCCGAGGACGTCGGTGCGGCGGACGTCGAGCCAGCGCTCGCCCGGCCAGCCGTTGCCCCGGCCGAGGACGGCCGCCGGGAAGTCTCCGGCGTCGGGGCGGAACTTCTCCCAGGCGCCGGTGGAGACGTAGCAGATGACCTTGCGGCCCCGCCGGTGCAGGTCGGCGACGGTCGAGGCCGGGTGGTCGAAGCCGTCGACGTCGTACACGGGGACGTCGACGGACGGGTCGAGCGTGCCGCTGAGCTGCCACTGCCAGGTGAGTCCCGGCGCCGGGCGCCAGCGGTCCCCGGCGGTCTTGGAGTCCGGGTCGGGGGCGGCCGTGCAGGCGGTGGCGAGCAGCAGCAGGCCCGCGAGCAGCGGGAGGAGGCGTCTCATCGGGCGGGCTCCAGGAGGTGCGGGAGGGTGCCCCAGGGGTGCGCGCCCGTGCCGGGAACGGCGCAGTGCACCGGGGTGGCCGGGCGGAAGCCCGCGGGGGCCGCGTACACGAGGTGGCAGTAGTGGGCGGCGACCGGCAGGTCGAGCGTCCGGTACGTGTCCCAGGGGCCCTCGAAGGTGACGAGGAGGTCCGCCTGCGCCTCGTAGCCGGGGTCGGGGTGGGCCCCGTGGTTGAAGACGAGGGTCGCGGCCCCGGCGGCCCGGGCGGCGACCGCGATGCGGCGGTAGTGGGGAAGGGCGGCGGGCGCGGTCGCCACCTGGTCGAGGAAGGCGCCGTCGGCTCCGTACCAGTCGCGGTGGCGGACCAGTTCGGTGACGACCTCGGCGTGCGGGCGGCGGCCGTAGGAGGTGTCCACGTAGCCGAGGAGCCGCACCCCGGCCGCCCGCAGCCGCCCGGCGGCCTCGGCGAACGCCGGGTCGGGCGCCTCGCCGGCGCCGCTCGCCGGGTTGAGGACGACGCCGTACAGGGTCGGCGCCGCGTCGACGAGCGCCGACCAGGCCTCGGGACGCTCGGCCGGGTGCTCGTAGTACGGCACCAGGAGGGAGGGGTTGGTCATGGCTTCCTAGGGGGTGTCTTGCCGGTCAGGCCGGATCAGGGAGCGGCGTCTGGTGCCTGGGGTCTCCCCAGGCCCGCCAGGGCCGAGGGGACGCATCGCAAGGCGGAGGAGGGAGTCATGGCGGAGCCATGGCGAGTGACGACAACGCGGCGAGGCGCGGCACCAGACGCCGCGAGCCCGGCCTGATCGGCAAGACACCCCCTAGGCGCGGTGGGCGGTCGGGCGTACGAGGAGGGCACAGGTCAGGGCGGCGAGGACGGCCGCCGCTCCCCCGGCGGTCAGCGGGCCCGCCGCCGGGTGCACGGTCTGGGCGGCCGCGGCGAGCAGGCAGACGGTGGCGGCGCTGAGGACCGCGCCGAAGGCCTGGAGCAGCAGCCCGAGCCAGAGCACGGTCCCGATCAGGAGCAGGGTGACCAGGCGCGGGAGCGTCGGGAGTGGCGCCCCGGGCCAGGCCAGGGTCGCGGCGAGGGTGAGGGCGAGGAGCACGGTGAGGTAGCCGCCGAGGCAGAGCACGAGGGTGCCGGTGACCGCCCGGCGGAACTCGTGGGCGGTGGTGAGGGTCCGCAGCCGGGTCAGGGCCCCGTACCGGAAGCGGTGCAGGAGCCACTCGGCGGGCCCCATGGAGAGGGTGAGCGCGATGACCGCCCCCGCCCCGGTGACCAGGGTGTCGGCCACGCCCGCGTGCAGGACGAGCAGGCCGCTGCCGAGGCCGAAGAGGCCGTACGGGAGGGAGGCGGCGCGCGGGGGGCCGCCGCGGCCCGCCGCGCCCCGGCGGGCGCCCGGGCGCAGGACGAGCGCGGCGAGGCCGACGGACGCGGCGAGGGAGGCGAGGAGCAGTCCGGCGCGCAGCGCGTCCGGCAGGTCCCAGCGGAGGGCGGGGGCGGCGCCGGTGAGCGGCAGCAGGGCGCCGAGCAGGGCCCGTTCGCGGCCGAGGACCAGGAGCACGGTCGCGGCGGCGAGGTAGAGGGACTGTCCGGCGGCGAAGACGGCGGCCGGGGTCTCGCCGGGCGCGGCGGTGGCGAGGGCGACGGCCGTCCCGGCGAGGGCGCCGGCCGGGGCGCCGGTGAGCAGGGTGCGGGCGGCGGCGGCCCGGTCGCCGAGCCCGAGCCAGGTGTACGCGCGGTGGGAGAGGGCCTGGTTCCAGACCCAGCCGGTGATGGCCCCGGCGAGCAGCGGGACCGTTCCGGCGGGGAGCCCGAACCGGCCGTGTGCCGCGCCGAGGAGGGGCGCGGCGAGGGCGTACGCGAGGCCGGGGAGCGCGAAGACGAGTCCGCGCAGCAGGCAGCCCGCGAGCTCGCTGTGCCAGGCGGCGCCGGAGGGCGGGGCCGAGGGTTCGGGGTGGCGCCGCTCCACGCGCGCGTAGAGGTCCTCGGCGAGGGAGAAGGAGTCGGCGCGGCCGTAGGTGAGCCGGATGTGCTCGTCGGTCATGCCGTCGGACTCGAGGATCGCGGCGATCTCGTCGGGGTGCACGGCGGCGGCGACGAACCCGTCGAGCCGCCGGGCGAGCTCGTCGAGCGGATCCTCGGCGAGCCCGCCGCCCTCGCTTCCGGCGGGGGTCGGGGTGGTCGGGTCCGGCTGCCCGGCGGCGCCTCGCGTGGCCGAGGGCCCGGCAGAACCACCCGCGGCGGAAGGCCCGGCGGGGCCGGCCGGATGGCCGTCGGAGGCGGGGGGCCACGCCCCCTCGCCCCCGGTGTCCGGGGCGAGCCCCCCGGAGCCGGGCCCGGCCTGCCCGACCGGCTGCGCGGCTCGCCCGGCGGCACCCGCCCCAGGCGCCGGGGACGGAGCCTCGTGAGGCGGGTGACCCGGCGCGCGCTCGCGCCGCGGTCGTGGGATCGCTGCCAGTGGTGTCTCGCCCGTCGGGGGTTTCAGCCAGAGGGAGCCGCTCATGCCGGGGTGCCTCCTGGGACGAGGGCCGGGGAGGTGCGGCGCGGGGAGGGGATGCGCAGGCGCAGGGGTGCGGGGGTGAGGGGCATGGGCGGGCGGGCGCCCGCCAGTTCGCGGTAGATCTGGCGGAAGCCGTCCACCGAGCGGTGCAGGGTGAACTGGTCGATCACGCGCTGCCGGGCGAGGCGGCCGAGTTCGGCGCGGCGGGCGCCGTCCGAGAGGAGCGCGGAGACGGCGGCGGCCATGACGGCCGGTTCGCGGGGCGGGACGACGATCCCGGTGTCGCCGACCGCCTCCCGTACGCCTCCGACGTCCGTGGAGACGGTGGCGCGGCCGCAGGACATGGCCTCGATGAGGGAGAAGGGGAAGCCCTCGCTGATGGAGGAGAGCATGACCACGCTGCCGGCCGCGTAGGCGGAGGGGACGTCGGAGATGCGGCCCTCGAAGGTCACGCCGTCGGCGACGCCCAGTTCGGCGGCGAGTTTCTCCAGGCGGGTCAGGTAGTCCTCGTTCCCGGCGGGGACCGGGCCGAACAGACGGAGCCTCAGCTCGGGGAGTTCGGCGCGGGAGATCGCGTACGCCCTGATCAGGGTCTCCAGGTCCTTGATGGGGTCGACGCGGCCGCACCAGCTGAGGGTGGGGGTCCCGGGTTCGGGTCCGGCCTCGGGGAAGAGGGCCGGGTCGACGCCGTTGTAGACGGTGCGGATGCGGTCGGCGGGGGCTCCGCCGCGCTCCTCCCAGCGCCGGTTGTACTGGTTGCAGGGGGTGATGAGGTCGGCCTTGACGTAGCCGAGGGTGTTGAGCTCGCGGTAGAAGCCGAGCATGAGGGCCTTGACGGGCCAGCGCTGCGCTTCGGTGCGGTAGCCGAGGTAGCGCTCGCGGAGGTAGATGCCGTGTTCGGTGAGCAGGAAGGGCACCCCTTCGAAGTGCTGTGCGGCGAGCGCCGGCAGCGTGGCGAGGCCGCTGGAGACGGCGTGCGCGACGCCGCCGGTGGCTATCCGGGCGGCGAGCGGACGCAGGGCGTGTTCGAGCAGGTCGGTGGCGGTGAGCGCGTCGTGGACGGTGGGCCCGGCGGCGAGCGTGGGCAGGTGCGGCATGGTCCAGATCCACATGAGGGAGCGCAGGGCCGGCTCGGAGCGGAGGGCGGCGGTGAGCCGTCCCTGCCGGGCGAGTGCGGCGAGTTCGTACAGGCTCGCGCCGAAGTCGCGGCCCGCGTCGGGGTCGAGGAGGGCGAGCAGGAGCCCTTCGTACGCGTCGAGGAAGCGGCGGCGTTCGCGCCCGCGCAGGGGCCGGCGCGCGGCCGGTCCCTGCGGGGGTCCCCAGAGGGGGTAGGCGGTGTGCCGGGTGACGTTGGGCGGCAGCTCCCAGGTGACGGGTTCGCGGCCGCTGCCGGTGAGCGCGAGGATCTCGAAGTGGACCTCGGGCATGCCGCGGACGAGCTGGTCGCACCAGGTGCTGACGCCGCCGTGGACATGCGGGTAGGTGCCTTCGGTGAGCATGGTGACGTGACGGCCACTGCTCGGCATGAGCGGGTCCCCCCAGGACGTGCTGGTCAGGCGGTCGGGAGCGTGAGTGTGACGGCGGTCTGGAGCAGGTCGGGCGTGGTCCAGGCGGAGCGGGTGCCGGCGTAGGCGGTGCCGAAGGCGGTGCTGCCGAGGAGGGCCCGCTTGCGGGTGCCCTCGGGGGCGGTGACGGGCACGGTGACGCCGGAGGGCGCCTTGACGGTGACCGTGGTGCCGATGCGGTAGGCGGTGACCTTTCCGGCGGCGACGGCCTGGTCCCAGGCGGTGCGGCGGGCCAGTTCGGTGCCGACGTCCTTCTGGGCCGGGTTCACCAGGGGTGTGTTCGCCGCGAACAGGGCCCGGTAGTCGGCGAGCACGCGGTCGAGGACGGGGTAGAGGAGCCGCTCCTCGGCGAGGTTGGACTGGTGCACGTAGTGCGGCCGGGGGTCGTTGCCGAGGACGTGGGAGAGGGCGGTGCGGGCCTCCTGCGGCACGATGTGGTCGGCGTAGCCGGTGGCCGTGGGGAGCGGGGCGGGCAGGCAGGTGGAGGCGGGGTTGGACTCGCAGACGCCGCTGCCGCCGTCGGCGCGTGAGGTGTAGATCCAGTTGTACTCGTCGGTCATCTCGGCGGCGGTGCCCACGTTGTAGTACACGTTCATGGGGTAGCGGGGCACGGTCTTCGCGGCGCCGGTGCCCACGGGGCGCTGCTGCGGCTCGCGGGAGTTGTCGCTCGCGGTCCACTTCACGCCGTTGTCGGCGAGGGCGGCGGCGAGGCCGGGATTGTCGGCGGGCTGCTGGGGCAGGGTCCTGAGGCCGGAGTGCTCGCCGGTGACGAGTTCGGAGCGGTCGACGGAGATGCCCTTGCCGGCGGCCCAGTTGTAGTTGTCGCGGATCTGGCCGGAGATCTCGGAGCGGCTGACCCAGAGGGTGGTGCCGGCGGTGTCCTTGGCGCACTGCCAGGGGACGACGGTGTTGTCCTGGACGCAGCCGAGGAAGGGGTGGGTGTAGGTGTGGTTGATCCACCGGTACTGGGCGCGGTCGGCGACGAGCCGGTCGGTGAGCGGGTCGGTGCCGCCGTGCTCGGTCTTCCACTGCTCGCCCTGGCCGCCGTTGTAGACCATGTCGAGCGTGAAGCCGGAGGACTTCTGCCAGGCGGCGGCGTACTGGGCGTCGGCGGCCGTCATGCGGACCGGGTTGACGGCGTCGTCGCCGCCGCCGACGCAGTCGAAGTCGCCGGGGGTGCAGTTGAGCGCGGGGTCCCAGCGGGCGTCGGGCGCGAAGACGTCGTCGACGTGGACGGAGAGGTAGTTGCGGCTCTGCCCGAGGTGGACGCCCTGGGTGAGCCAGTCGACGATGCCGCGGGCGAGGGCGCGGAACTGCCGCTGGTACCGGTTGTAGGCGAAGGTGACGACGAGCTCGCGGCGCCCGTCGGCGGCGTACTCCCCGACGAGGCTGGCCCGGCCGCCGCCCTCGACGGGCATGTCGAGGTAGCTGGTGTAGCCGGCCCGCGGGCGGCCGGCGTAGCCGTAACTCTCGGCGATCGAGGGGTCGTTGTCCTCGAAGGCGAGCGCCCCGGCGAGGTACCGGAAGGGACCCGCCTGTCCGGCGGCGGTGACGCCGGCGGTGGTCCCGTCGAGGACGCCGGACCAGCCGCCCTGGTCGGTGTAGTCGAGGCCGACGCCGGGGTGCGACCAGGTGTAGGCGTCGACCTGCGGGATCCCGAAGGTCCGCTCGTACGCCTTGAGCGCGGTCTGCTCGGCGGAGTCCGGGCCGAAGACGCTCTCGTGGGGCAGGACGACGCCCTGGTACTTGGCGCGGGGCCGCCCGTCGACCGTGTCGCTGAGGAAGGCCGCGTCGAGGACGGGCCGGTTCGGGTCGCCGAAGTCGATCCTGCGGTACGGGACGCCGGAGTTCTGGAGCTCCGCGGTGATCGCGCCGACCGCGCTGCCGCCGTCGTCGACGACGAGGACGGTGAGGTCCACGCGGGGCGCCGTCTCGGCGACCGCCTGCGCCGAGGGGACGACGGTGGCGAGCAGCGCGGCGGCGGCGAGGGCCGCGATCCGGCCCGTGCGGGACGCGGTGCGAGCGACGCCCGGCGCGGTTCTGGGCGTACGGATTCGGTCGGAGTCCATGGCGGGTGTCCCCCCTCGACGGGCCCCGCCCGAACCGGCGGGACGCGTGGAGATGTCGCAGATGAGGCGAAGGACGGTGTGTCGTCCTTGCGTGAATGAGGCGAGTGTGACCGGGCCACGGAGGCCGGAAGGGTAAACATGAAAGAGACACCACGGATGAGTGAATCAACGCCGCCGTGAGCGAACCGGGTGAGCGAGCGTAGGCTCGTTCTCGGCGCTCCCCGGGCCGAAATACGATGCGGCGGGCACGGTCGGCCCATCCCTCGACCGCCACAGAACTCAATGGAAGCGAGATTTCACCACCGTGACTGCTCTCACTCTCAGCACTGCCGGCGCGGCGACGCTGCGCGCCGACGCCCTCGTCGTCGGCGTCGCGAAGTCCGGGAAGACGCTGGTCGTCGCCCCGGGCGCCGAGGCCGTCGACAAGGCCTTCGACGGCCGGCTCGCCGCCGTCCTGGAGACCCTGGGCGCCTCGGGTGCCGAGGGTGAGGCGACGAAGCTGCCCGCCCCCGCCGGTCTCAAGGCCCCCGTCGTCCTGGCCGTCGGCCTGGGTTCGGCCCCCGAGGACGGCGAGTCCTACGACGCGGAGATCCTGCGCCGCGCCGCCGGCGTCGCCGCCCGCATCCTGACCGGCTCGAAGAAGGCCGCGTTCGCGCTGCCGATCGCCGCCGCCGAGGACGCCGCCGCCATCGCCGAGGGCGCCCTGCTCGGCGCGTACTCCTACACCGCGTACCAGGAGAACGGCAAGGACGCGAAGAAGCCCCTCGCCGAGGTGGCCCTGCTCGGCGCCAAGCCCCGCGACAAGGCCTTCAAGGCCGCCGCGGAGCGCGCCCAGGCCGTCGCCGAGGAGATCAACCGCGCCCGCGACCTGATCAACCAGCCGCCGAACGACCTGTACCCGGCGACCTTCGCCGCCGCCGTGCAGGCCGCCGGCAAGGAGTACGGCCTCAAGGTCCAGGTCCTCGACGAGAAGGCGCTCACCAAGGGCGGCTTCGGCGGCATCCTGGGCGTCGGCAACGGCTCGGTGAACCCGCCGCGCCTGGTCCGCGTCGCCTACACGCACCCGAAGGCGGAGAAGACCCTCGCCCTGGTCGGCAAGGGCATCACCTACGACTCGGGCGGCATCTCCCTGAAGCCGGCCGGCCACAACGAGACGATGAAGTGCGACATGGCCGGCGCCGCCGCCGTGTTCTCCTCCGTCGTCGCCGCGGCCCGCCTCGGCCTCGAGGTCAACGTCACCGGCTGGCTCGCCCTCGCGGAGAACATGCCGTCCGGCGCCGCCACCCGCCCGGGTGACGTGCTGCGCATGTACAGCGGCAAGACCGTCGAGGTCCTGAACACCGACGCCGAGGGCCGGCTCGTCCTCGCCGACGCGCTGACCAAGGCCTCCGAGGAGCACCCGGACGCGATCGTCGACGTGGCGACCCTGACCGGCGCCATGGTCCTGGCGCTCGGCGACCGCACCTTCGGCATCATGGCCAACGACGACGACTTCCGGACCGCGATCCACGAGATCGCCGAGGAGGTCGGCGAGCAGTCCTGGCCGATGCCGCTCCCCGCCGACCTGCGCAAGACGATGGACTCCCCCACCGCCGACATGGCGAACATGGGCGTCCGGATGGGCGGCGGCCTGGTCGCCGGTCTCTTCCTCCAGGAGTTCGTGGGCGAGGGCATCACCTGGGCCCACCTGGACATCGCGGGCCCGGCCTTCCACGAGGGCGCCCCGTACGGCTACACCCCGAAGGGCGGCACCGGCTCCTCGGTCCGCACCCTGGTGAAGCTGGCCGAGCGCACGGCGGCCGGCGAGCTGTAGTCCGTACGCCCCGAAGGCCCCGGTCAGTGGACCGGGGCCTTCGTGCGTGTTCGCTCGCGACGAAATCCGTAGGTTCGTACGCGTCCGTGACCCGGCCGTACGGACGATCGGCCGTCTCAGACCACGGCCCCGCGTCCCGTCGTCCGTCAACAAGTGCGAAGATGGGTTCTCGGCAGGACAGGGCCCCCACCACAGGGCCGAAATAAAGCGGCCGGACACCAGCCGCCGCCAGGTCACCGACGACCGGCGACGAGCGCACATGCATGGAGGACGTGACGTGGCGAACGACGCCAGCACCGTTTTCGACCTAGTGATCCTCGGCGGCGGTAGCGGCGGTTACGCCGCGGCGCTGCGCGGAGCGCAGCTGGGCCTGGACGTCGCACTGATCGAGAAGAACAAGCTCGGCGGCACCTGCCTGCACAACGGCTGCATCCCGACGAAGGCCCTGCTCCACGCCGGCGAGGTCGCCGACCAGGCGCGCGAGGCGGAGCAGTTCGGTGTCAAGGCCTCTTTCGAGGGCATCGACATCAAGGCCGTGCACAAGTACAAGGACGACGTGATCTCGGGCCTGTACAAGGGCCTGCAGGGTCTCGTCGCCTCCCGCAAGGTGACGTACATCGAGGGCACCGGCCACCTGTCCTCCCCGACCTCCGTCGACGTGGACGGCCGTCGCGTCGAGGGCCGCCACATCCTGCTGGCCACCGGTTCCGTGCCGAAGTCCCTGCCGGGCCTGGAGATCGACGGCAACCGGATCATCTCCTCGGACCACGCGCTGACCCTGGACCGGGTCCCGGAGTCCGCGATCATCCTCGGCGGCGGCGTCATCGGCGTCGAGTTCGCCTCCGCGTGGAAGTCCTTCGGCACCGACGTCACGGTGATCGAGGGCCTGAAGCACCTCGTCCCCGTCGAGGACGAGAACAGCTCGAAGCTTCTTGAGCGCGCGTTCCGCAAGCGCGGCATCAAGTTCAACCTCGGCACCTTCTTCCAGTCCGCCGAGTACACCGACAGCGGCGTCAAGGTCACCCTGGCCGACGGCAAGACCTTCGAGGCCGAGGTGCTCCTGGTCGCCATCGGCCGCGGCCCGGTCTCCGCCGGTCTCGGTTACGAGGAGCAGGGCGTCGCGATGGACCGCGGCTACGTCCTGGTCGACGAGTACATGCGCACCAACGTGCCGACGATCTCGGCCGTGGGCGACCTCGTCCCGACGCTCCAGCTCGCGCACGTCGGCTTCGCCGAGGGCATCCTCGTCGCGGAGCGGCTCGCGGGCCTCAAGCCCGTGCCGATCGACTACGACGGCGTGCCGCGGGTGACGTACTGCCACCCCGAGGTCGCCTCCGTCGGCATCTCCGAGGCCAAGGCCAAGGAGATCTACGGCGCGGACAAGGTCGTCGCCCTGAAGTACAACCTCGCGGGCAACGGCAAGAGCAAGATCCTCAAGACCGCGGGCGAGATCAAGCTCGTCCAGGTCAAGGACGGTGCCGTGGTCGGCGTCCACATGGTCGGTGACCGCATGGGCGAGCAGGTCGGCGAAGCGCAGCTGATCTACAACTGGGAGGCGCTGCCGGCCGAGGTCGCGCAGCTCATCCACGCCCACCCGACGCAGAACGAGGCGCTCGGCGAGGCCCACCTGGCCCTGGCCGGCAAGCCTCTGCACTCCCACGACTGACGCTCACGTCATCACAGGGCGCGACGACCACTTTCCGCAATTCGTTAGGAGCAACTGAAACCATGTCGGTTTCCGTAACCCTGCCGGCGCTCGGCGAGAGCGTCACCGAGGGCACCGTCACCCGCTGGCTCAAGGCCGAGGGTGAGCGTGTCGAGGCCGACGAGCCGCTGCTCGAGGTCTCGACCGACAAGGTCGACACCGAGATCCCCGCCCCCGCCTCGGGCATCCTGGCCTCCATCAAGGTCGCCGAGGACGAGACGGTCGAGGTCGGCGCCGAGCTGGCCATCATCGACGACGGCACCGGCGCCCCCGCGGCCGCCCCGGCCCCCGCCGCCGAGGCCGCTCCGGCCCCGGTCGCCGAGCCGGCCCCCGTCGCCGAGGCCCCGGCCGCCCCGGCCCCCGTGGCCGAGGCTCCGGCCGCCGCCCCCGCCGGTGCCGCCCAGGGCACCGACGTCGTCCTGCCGGCGCTCGGCGAGTCCGTCACCGAGGGCACCGTCACCCGCTGGCTGAAGTCGGTCGGCGAGACCGTCGAGGCCGACGAGCCGCTGCTCGAGGTCTCCACGGACAAGGTCGACACCGAGATCCCCGCCCCGGCCTCCGGCGTTCTCCTGGAGATCGTCGTCGCCGAGGACGAGACCGCCGAGGTCGGCGCCAAGCTGGCCGTCATCGGCGCCTCGGGTGCCGCTCCGGCCGCCGCCGCTCCGGCTGCCCCGGCCGCGCCGGCCCCCGCCGCCGCTGCCCCGGTCGCCCCGGCTCCGGCCGCTCCGGTCGCCGCCCCGGCCCCGGTCGCGCCCGCCGCCCCGGTCGCCGCTCCGGCTCCGGTCGCCGCCGCCCCGTCGATCGCCCCGGCCGTGGTCACCCCGGTCCCGGCGGCCCCCGCCGCCGCTCCGGCCGAGGACGGCGCCTACGTGACCCCGCTGGTCCGCAAGCTCGCCACCGAGAACGGTGTCGACCTGGCGACCGTCAAGGGCTCCGGCGTCGGCGGCCGCATCCGCAAGCAGGACGTCCTCGCGGCCGCCGAGGCCAAGAAGGCCGCCGCTGCCGCCCCCGTCTCCGTAACTGCCGCAGGCCATGCCGCCGCCGCACCGAAGACCCCCGCCCTGGAGGTCTCCCCGCTGCGTGGCCAGACGGTCAAGATGACCCGCATGCGCAAGGTCATCGGCGACAACATGATGAAGGCGCTGCACGGCCAGGCCCAGCTGTCCTCGGTCGTCGAGGTCGACATCACCAAGCTGATGAAGCTGCGCGCCCGTGCGAAGGACGCGTTCGCCGCCCGTGAGGGCGTCAAGCTCTCCCCGATGCCGTTCTTCGTGAAGGCGGCGGCCCAGGCGCTGAAGGCCCACCCGGTCATCAACGCCCGGATCAACGAGGACGAGGGCACGATCACGTACTTCGACTCGGAGAACATCGGCATCGCCGTGGACTCCGAGAAGGGCCTGATGACCCCGGTCATCAAGGGTGCGGGCGACCTCAACATCGCCGGCATCTCCAAGGCCACCGCCGAGCTGGCCAGCAAGGTCCGCGGCAACAAGATCACGCCGGACGAGCTGGCCGGTGCGACCTTCACCATCAGCAACACCGGTTCGCGCGGTGCGCTGTTCGACACGATCATCGTCCCGCCGAACCAGGTCGCCATCCTGGGCATCGGCGCCACGGTCAAGCGTCCGGCCGTCATCGAGACCGCCGAGGGCACCGTCATCGGCGTCCGCGACATGACCTACCTGACGCTGTCGTACGACCACCGTCTGGTGGACGGTGCCGACGCGGCCCGCTACCTGACCGCCGTCAAGGCGATCCTGGAGGCCGGCGAGTTCGAGGTCGACCTCGGTCTCTGAGCAGCCCTCCGCGTAGTTCCCCGAGGCGCAACGTAACGAGCCTCACCTGCGGCGCCCCCGTCCAGAAGTGTTTCCGGACGGGGGCGCCGCCGTATTGTCTAAGTGTCAACACTCCCCGAGGAGCCGCTTCATGACCGTCCCCGTCGTCCACTCGCTGCGCGAGCAGATCCGCGAGCACATCGTGGAGGGGATCGTCAGCGGCCGCTGGAAGCCGGGCGAGCGCATCGTGGAGCGCCGTATCGCGACCGAGCTGGAGGTCTCCCAGACCCCCGTCCGCGAGGCGCTGCGCGAGCTGGAGTCGCTGCGGCTGATCGAGTCCGCGCCCAACAAGGGCGTCCGGGTGCGCAACCTCACCGCGGCCGACCTGGAGGAGAGCTACCCCGTACGGGCCGGTCTGGAGCAGATCGCGGCCGAGCTGGCGGCCGGGCGGCTCGCGACGGACTGCTCGGCCCTTGAGCCGCACGTGGCGGCCCTGTACGAGGCGGACGCGGCCATGGACGGCACGGCGCAGGTCCGGCACACGGTGGCCTTCCACCGGGAGCTGGTGAAGGCGGCCGGGAACGGCGTCCTGCTGCACACCTGGGAGACGCTCGGCATCGAGGTCTTCACGGCCCTGTCGATCCGCTGGCTGGGCACGGTCCAGAAGTCGTACGCGGAGGAGCACCAGGAGCTGGTGGAGGCCTTCCGGCGGGGCGACCCGAACATCGGCGCCCTGGTGAAGGCGCATGTGCTGGGGTGCGCGCCGAGGGCGTGATCCGGCCAGACACCCAGACACGCAGATATGAGGACGAGCGGGTCCGCCTTCGGGCGGGCCCGCTCGTTTGTGCGAGAGCGGGCTCAGATTTCAGCTCTACCTGCGAAAACAAGGCACCGGGTGCCCTTCTCGGCGGCACCCTGTGCCGACTTTGGTGCTCCGGGCATCTTTTTCTTGATGAGGCTTTGATCGATCATCGATCGACGGCTTACAGTCTTCGGCGGGCCGTCACCCGGCCCTTCGCCCTGTCCTGCCAGACAAGGCCCCCTTATCTCCACCCCCATCTGTCCGGAAGGCGGCGATCATGACCGATCCCGTAGGCAAGATTCCGAGCGAGCTCGACCAGCTCCCGGACCGTGACACCGAGGAGACCGCCGAGTGGGCGGCCTCCCTGGACGCCGTCACCAAGGCCGCCGGCCCCCACCGGGCCGCCTACCTGATGCGCCGTACCCTCCAGCACGCCGAGGGCGCGGGCCTCGCCCTGCCGAAGCTCCTGGAGACGGACTACGTCAACACCATCCCCACCTCCGCCGAGCCCTCGGTCACCGAGTTCGGCGGCGACGAGGAGATGGAGCGGAAGATCACCGCGTGGAACCGCTGGAACGCGGCCGCGATGGTCACCCGCGGCTCCAAGCACGGCGTCGGCGGCCACATCGCCACCTTCGCCTCCGCGGCCTGGCTCTACGAGACCGGCTTCAACCACTTCTTCAAGGGCAAGGAAGCCGACGGTTCCGGCGACCAGCTCTACATCCAGGGCCACGCCTCCCCCGGCATCTACGCCCGCGCCTTCCTCGACGGGCGCCTGAACGAGGCCCACCTCGACAACTTCCGGCAGGAGTCCGGCGGCAACGGCCTGCCCTCCTACCCGCACCCGCGCCGCCTCCCCTGGCTGTGGGAGTTCCCCACCGTCTCCATGGGTCTGGGCCCGCTCTCCGCGATCTACCAGGCGCGCTTCAACCGCTACCTGACCAACCGCTCCATCAAGGACGTCTCCGCCTCGCACGTGTGGGCGTTCCTCGGTGACGGCGAGATGGACGAGCCCGAGTCGACCGCGGCCCTCGCCCTGGCGGCCCGCGAGGGTCTGGACAACCTGACCTTCGTCATCAACTGCAACCTGCAGCGCCTCGACGGCCCGGTCCGCGCCAACTTCAAGATCGTGCAGGAGCTGGAGGCCCAGTTCCGCGGCGCCGGCTGGAACGTCGTGAAGTCGCTGTGGGGCAACGCCTGGGACGAGCTGTTCGCGCTCGACACCACCGGCGCCCTCGTCCGCCGCCTCCGCGAGGTGCCGGACGCGCAGGTCCAGACGTACCAGACCCGCGACGCCGCCTACATCCGCCAGGACTTCTTCGGCAAGGACCCGGCGCTCGTCGCGATGGCGCAGCTGCTGTCCGACGACAAGATCCTCGAGTGCTTCCACCTCTCCCGCGGTGGCCACGAGCCGCGCAAGGTGTACGCCGCGTACAAGGCCGCCCTGGAGTTCAAGGGCGCGCCGACGGTCATCCTCGCGCAGACCGTCAAGGGCTTCACCCTGGGTGAGGGCTTCGCGTCGAAGAACGCGAACCACCAGATGAAGAAGCTGACGACGGACGAGTTCAAGAACATGCGTGACCTTCTTGAGCTGCCCATCTCGGACGCCCAGTTCGTCGACGGACAGGTGCCGTACGGCCACCCCGGCGCCGACTCCCCCGAGGTCCGCTACCTCCAGGAGCGCCGCGCGGCCCTCGGCGGCCCGGCCCCGGCCCGCCGCACCCACCCGCTCGCCCCGCTGCCGGCCCCGGCCGACAAGGCGTTCGCGGCGTTCGACAAGGGCTCCGGCGCGCAGTCGATGGCCACGACGATGGCGTTCGTGCGGCTGATGAAGGACCTGATCCGCGACAAGGAGACCGGCAAGCGCTGGGTCCCGATCGTCCCGGACGAGGCCCGTACCTTCGGTATGGAGTCGCTGTTCCCGTCGCTCGGCATCTACTCGCCGAAGGGCCAGACGTACGAGCCGGTCGACCGCGACCAGCTGATGTACTACAAGGAGGCCGTCAACGGCCAGATCCTGAACGAGGGCATCACCGAGGCCGGCTCGATGGCCGACTTCATCGCCGCGTCCACCGCGTACTCCACGCACGGTGAGGCGATGATCCCGTTCTACATCTTCTACTCGATGTTCGGCTGGCAGCGGACCGCCGACCAGATGTGGCAGCTCGGCGACCAGCTCGGCCGCGGCTTCCTCGTCGGCGCCACCGCCGGCCGCACCACCCTGACCGGTGAGGGCCTCCAGCACGCCGACGGCCACTCCCCCGTCATCGCGGCCACCAACCCGGCCGCCCTGACGTACGACCCGGCGTTCGCCTACGAGGTCGCGGTCATCGTCAAGGAGGGACTGCGCCGGATGTACGGCGAGGCCGCCGAGGGCGAGGACCAGAACGTCTTCTACTACCTCACCGTCTACAACGAGCCCATGCCGCAGCCGGCCAAGCCGTCCGGCATCGACGAGGGCATCGTCAAGGGCCTCTACCGCTTCAATACGGCGGAGTCGGCCGGTCTCGACCTGCCCGCGAACGCCTCGCGCATCCAGCTGCTCTCCTCCGGCACGGCCATCCACTGGGCCCTGGAGGCGCAGCGGCTGCTCGCCGCCGAGTGGGGCGTGGGCGCCGACGTGTGGTCCGCGACCTCCTGGACGGAGCTGCGCCGCGACGCGCTGGAGGCCGACGCGGCCCTCCTGCGCGGCGAGGAGCAGGTGCCGTACATCCGCAAGGCCTTGGAGGGCATCGAGTCCCCGGTCCTCGCGGTCTCCGACTACATGCGCCAGGTCCCGGACCAGATCGCGCAGTGGGTCGAGCAGGACTGGTCCTCGCTGGGCGCCGACGGCTTCGGCCTCTCGGACACGCGCGACGCGGCCCGCCGCCACTTCGGCGTCGACGCCCAGTCGATCGTCGTCGCGGCCCTGGCCCAGCTGGCCCGCCGCGGCGAGGTCCCGGCCTCGGCCGTGAAGGAGGCGCGCGAGCGCTACGGCCTGTAAGGGCCTCCCATCCGTCCGAGGGGTCGCTTCCGTACGCACATACGGGGGCGGCCCCTCGGTCGTCTCAGCTTCCGGCTCCTCGGTTCGCGGTACGGGGCCGGGCCAGCATCGCCCAGGCCGCGGGTGCGGTCGCCGCGAGCAGGACGGCCGCCGTGCCCAGGGCCGGGAGGGCGTCCGCGCCGGTCAGGTAGACGCCGCCGACGACGGCGACGCCGAGGGTGCCGCCGAGCTGCTGGACGGCGTTGAGCAGGCCGGCGGCCGAGCCCGCCTCCTGGTCGGAGACCGGGCGGAGGGCCAGGGTGAAGAAGGGCGCGGTGAAGAGGCCCACGCCGACGCCGCCGAGGGCGAGCGCGAACGGCAGGCCGACGGGGTACTGGCCGGCCGGGGCGGCCCGGTAAGCGAGCGCGGCGGCGGCCAGGGCGGCCGCGAGGGTGACGAGCCCGGCGACCAGGACGCGGGCCCCGCCGTACCGGGGGACGAGCCGGCCGCCGGCGGCGAGGGAGCCGGCGGCGAGGCCCGCGGACCAGGGCAGCAGGGTGAGACCGGCGGCCAGCGGCCCGCGCCCCAGGCCCAGTTCCAGCTGCAGCACCACGGTGATCATGACGCCGTTCATGACGGCGAAGAACAGCGTGGAGGTGGCGAGCGCGGCGGGGAAGGCCCGCCCCCGCAGCAGCGAGGGCTCGACGAGCGGGGTGCGGCCTGCGGCCGCCGTACGGCGCTGGTGGGCGACGAACCCGGCCAGGACGAGCGCGCCGAGCCCGGCGACGGCCCAGGCTCCGGCACCGGGCGCCCCCGTGCCGGCCGCGAGCGGGACGACGAGCAGCGCGGTGCCGGTCATGGCCAGGGCGGTGCCGAGGCGGTCGAGACGCGGTCGTACGGGGGCCCGGTCCTCGCGCAGCCTCGGGGCGAGGGCCAGGACGGCGGTGGCGAGCGGCAGGTTGACCAGGAACACCGCGCGCCACGAGGTGCCGAGGACGTCGGCGTGCGTGAGGACACCGCCCAGGACCGGCCCGAGGACGGCGGACAGACCCATCACCGGCCCGATGGTCCCCAGGGCCCTGGGGAGTTCGTCGCCGTCGAACATGGCCCGTATGAGCCCGAGGGTCTGCGGGATGATCAGCGCGGCGGCCAGGCCCTGCGCCGCCCGCATCCCGATGAGGACACCGGTGCCCGGGGCGAGCGCGCAGGCCAGCGAGGCGAGGGCGAAGGCGGTCACGCCGATCCGGAAGACGCGGCGGCGGCCCGCGATGTCGCCGATCCGGGCGGCGGCGAGCAGCCCGAGGGCGAAGGCGAGGGTGTAGGCGGCGCTGTACCAGGGGATCGCGGCGGCGGCCCCGCCCAGGTCGGCGTGGATGACGGGCCCGGCGACCTGGACGATCGTGGCGTCGAGCAGGTTCATGGCCTCGGCCAGGAGCAGGGCGACGAGGGCGGTCCATCGGGCGGCGTACGGGGCGGGGGGCCGCGCGGGGGCGGGGGCAGAGGCGGAGGTCGGGTCCGGGGCAGTGCCGGCGGGCGTCGGCCGGGGCACGGTCCGCTCGGGCGCCGACCGGGGCACGGTCCGCTCGGACGTCGGCCGGGGTGCGGTCGGGTCGGGCATGGGCTGTCGTGGCATGGACACACCGTGAGCCCGCCACCCGCCGCGGTTCCATGTTCCGCGGACAGATCAGCGATTCCTTCCATCCCGACCCGCTACCGTGCGGGACATGCTCATCCCCGACGAGCTCGACCGCGGTCTCATCCATGCCCTCCACGTCGACGCCCGCGCCCCGTTCACGCTCATCGCCGAGGTGCTCGGGTCGTCCACCCAGACCGTCACGCGCCGCTACCGCCGGCTGCACGCCGAGGCCGGGCTGCGGGTGGTCGCGCTGCCGGATCCGCGGAGCGCGCGTACGGACCAGTGGTTCCTGCGGCTGACGGCCGCCACCCGTACCGCCCACGACCTGGCGGCCGCGCTCGCGCGCCGGGCCGACACCTCGTGGGTGCGGCTGACCTCCGGCGGCACCGAGATCGTCGCGATCGTCCACGCCGCGCCCGGCGGCCCGGACGCCCACTCCCTGCTGCTGCGCGACATCCCGCGCACCGCCGGCGTCACCGCCGTCTCCGCGCACTATCTGCTGCACACCTATCTCGGCGGGCCCACCCCCTGGCGCGGCCGGCTCGGCGTCCTCTCCGCCGAGCAGGAGGGCCGGCTGCGCGCCGGGGCCGTCCCGGCGGCGGACACCGGTCCGCACGAACTCACCGACGCCGACCGCCGGCTGCTCGGCGCGCTGCGCGCGGACGCCCGGGCCGGCTACGCGGACCTGGCCGCCGCGACCGGTTCCACGCCCGCCACCGTCGCCCGCCGGCTGACCGCGCTGCGGGCGCGCGGCGCGCTGTTCTTCGACGTCGACATCGAGCCGGCCGTGCTCGGCGTCACCGTCTCCGCGCTGCTGTGGATGCAGGTCGCGCCGAGCCGCCTCGACGAGGTCGCCACCGCCCTGGCCGGCCATGACGAGCTCGCCCTCGTGGCCGCCACCACCGGCCCCACCAACCTGGTGGCGCACGCCCTGTGCCGGGACGCCGAGGCCCTGCACCACTACCTGACCCGGCGGGTCGCCCTCGACGCCATCACCCGGATCGAGACGGCGCCCGTGCTGCGGACGTACAAGGCCGCCGCCACCCTGCGCGGCTGAGCGCACGATGATGGACGCATGCGTGCCGCCCGCCTGATCAAGATGGTCCTGCTCCTCCAGAACCGGCCCTCCATGACGGCCGCTCAGCTCGCCGCCGAGCTCGAGGTGTCGGAGCGGACCGTCACCCGGGACGCGCTGGCCCTGTCGGAGGCGGGCGTGCCGGTGTACGCGGACCGGGGGCGGGCCGGCGGGTACCGCCTGGTCGGCGGCTACCGCACCCGGCTGACCGGGCTCGGGCGCGGTGAGGCGGAGGCGCTGTTCCTGTCCGGACTGCCGGGCGCGCTGCGGGACATGGGCCTGGAGGACGCGGCGTCGGCGGCGCGCCTCAAGGTGTCGGCGGCGCTGCTGCCCTCGCTGCGGGACGCGCACGAGTCGGCGGCCCGGCGCTTCCTCCTGGACGCGCCGGGCTGGTTCCAGGAGCCGGAGACGCCGGAGCCGCTCGCGCCGGTGGCGGAGGCGGTGTGGGACGACCGCCGGGTGTCGGCCCGGTACCGGCGCGGGGACGGCGAGGAGGTGGAGCGGGAGCTGGAGCCGTACGGCCTCGTCCTGAAGGCGGGCGTCTGGTACGTGTGCGCACGCGCCGGCTCGTCCTTCCGTACGTACCGGGTGGACCGGTTCACCTCGGTGGCCGTGGGCGAGGAGCGCTTCGACCGGGACCCGGTCTTCGATCTGCCGGTCTTCTGGGAGGAGCGGTCGGCGGAGTTCGCCCGCTCCCTGCTGCGTACGGAGGTGGTCGTACGGCTCTCGGAGGCGGGCGCCCGTCGTCTGCCGTACGTGACGGACCGGGCGGCCGCCGAGGAGGCGCTCGCGGCGGGGACCGCCGAGGGCGGCCTGGTGCGGGTCGTCCTGCGGGTGGAGAGCGAGGAGGTCGCCTTCGGCCAGCTGCTCGGGCTCGGCCCGGAGGTGGAGGTGCTGGCCCCGGCCGCGCTCCGGGAACGGTTCGCGGAGGCGGCCCGGGGCCTGGCGGAGCTCTACCGGAAGACGCGGGGGGCCGGGTCGGCGGAGCTCTACCGGTAGTCCGCCGGGTCCTGCTCCCCGTTCTCGCTCGCGACGATGAAGCCCCAGGCGTCCGGGCGGGAGCCGTCCGCGTCGGTGAAGCCGTATGTGGCGGCGAGCTGCGCGCTGGAGAGGGACCGTCCGGTCCAGCGGTGCCGGTCGGGGTCGGCGGCGAGGGCGGCGACGGCCCGGCCGACGTACACCGGCGACTCGGAGACTCCGAAGTCGGGGATCTTCTCCGTGGCGTCGCGCCAGTTCTCCTCGGTGACGCCGAAGCCGGCGAGCATCTGCTCGGACCTGAGCCAGCCGGGAGTGACGACGACGGCCGTTCCGCCGTACTCCTCCAGCTCCTGGGCGAGGCCGAAGGCCATCCGGATCGGGGCGTTCTTGGCGAGGTCGTAGTAGAGGTTCTCGCGGAAGTGGGTGCTGTTGTACGCGGCGGTGCCGTCGGTGACCTCGACGACGAGCCCGCCTGGGTTGCGGATCAGGAGCGGGACGGCGAGGTGCGAGGTGATGGCGTGGGTCCGCACGCCGAGTTCGAGCATCCTGAGGCCGCCGGCGAGGTCGAGCTCCCAGGTCTTCTTGCCGAAGGAGGGTCCGACGAGGTGCTCGCCGCCCCACACGTCGTTGACGAGGACGTCGAGCCGGCCCCGCTCGCGGTCGATCCGCTCGACGAGGGCACGGACCTGGTCGGGGTCGAGGTGGTCGGTGGGGACGGCGATGCCCTCGCCGCCGGCGGCCGTCACCAGTTCGGCGGTCTCCTCGATGGTCTCCGTGGCGCGGCCGACCTCGCTGACCTTCTCGCGGGTGGTGCGGCCGGTGACGTACACGGTGGCTCCGGCGGTGCCGAGCTGGACGGCGATGGCCCGCCCGGCGCCCCGGGTGGCCCCGGCGACCAGGCAGATCCGTCCGCGCAGAGGGGTGGTTTCAGTCGTCATGGGCGTCAGCCTGTCAGGGAATCCGGACATCTTCTGTCCGGTTTCATTTCGGGCTTTCCGGGTGCGTCGGACTCCGCGAGCCACGATGCTGGTCCCGTGATGGACGAGACCGAGTTCTGGGAGCTCATCGACGCCACCCGCGAGGAAGCCGAGGGCGACCCCGAGGAGCAGGCCGACCTGCTCGTGGAGCGGCTGACCCGGCTCGACCCCGACTCGGTGCTGGACTACGCGCGCCATTTCGAGGCCCGTTTCAACCGCGCGTACCTCTGGGACCTGTGGGGCGCGGCGGCGGTGCTCTTCGACGGGGCGGGCGAGGAGATCTTCGACTCGTTCCGCTGCTGGCTGATCGGCCAGGGCCGGGAGGTGTACGAGGGGGGCGTGCACGATCCGGACGCGCTGGCGGAGCTGATCGGCGACTTCGACGTGGAGATCGACGGGGACGGCGAGGAGATCGGCTTCGCGGCGGACGAGGCGTACGAGCGGCTGACCGGCGGCGAGACGCCCGACCTGGGCATTCCGATGCCGGGCGGGGAGCCGCTCGGCACCCCCTTCGACCTGGCGGACGACGACGTGCTCGCGGCCCGCTTCCCCCGGCTGTGGGAGCGCTTCGGGACGGTGTAGGTCCCGGGGGCGGGGCCCCCGGAACCCGTGCGTATCACCCCAGCTGGAGCCGGGGGTTCTCCTGGCCGAGGATCATGTCGGTCCTCGCCTTGAGAGCCGGGAAGAGCTGCTCGGGCTGCGGGATCGCCCAGTACTTCCCCTCGGCGATCATCTCGAAGACCCGCTCGGCGTGCTCCTCGGGCGTGAGCCCGTGCTCGTCGGCCATCGCCTGCAGCTGGTCGTTGACGGCGACGATCTCCGGCGGGGCGGTCTCCCCGGGCCTGGCGGCCTTGAAGATCTCGCTCTTGACCGAGCCGGGGGTCACGACGGACACCTGGATCGGGGCGCCCTTCATCTGCATCTCGTAGTGCAGCGACTCGGTGAGGGCGAGCGTGCCGAACTTGGTGACGCTGTACGGCGCCATCAGCGGGCTCGGCAGCATGCCGCCGATCGAGGAGACGTTGACGACCCAGGCCTTCTCGCCGCGTTCCAGCATGCGCGGGACGAAGGCCCGGATGCCGTTGACGTATCCGCCGATGTTGATCCGGAGCATGGCGTCCCAGCGTTCGGCCGGGATCTCCCAGGAGTAGCCCATGGCCATGATCCCGGCGTTGTTGACCAGCAGGTCGACGGCGCCGTGGCGGGTGTACGCGGTGTCGGCGAGGGCCTCGACCGAGGCGGGGTCGGCGACGTCGGTGACGACGGCGGTGACCTCGGCTCCGGTGGCGGACAGCTCGCCGGCGAACTCGGCGAGGCGCTCGGCTGCGATGTCGGCGAGGACCAGCTTCATGCCGAGCCCGGCGGCGTGCCGGGCGAGACCGGCGCCGATCCCGGAGGAGGCGCCGGTGATGACGGCCGTACGGCCGCCGAAGACCTCGCGGGCGGACATCAGAAGTGGGTCCCGCCGTCGATGCGGACCTCGGTGCCGGTGATGAACTTCCCGTCCTCGGAGGCGAGCATCGCGACGACGCCGGCGACGGTCTCGGGGCCGGCGAAGCCCTGGCCGAGGGCGGGGGCGAGCTTGGCGAAGAGGGACCAGTCGGTGTCCTCGGGCAGGCCGGGGCCCTGGGACTGCCGGGAGGCGCCGGAGCCGTCGGTCATGCCGGAGGAGATGGAGCCGGGCTGGACGGCGGTGAAGCGGATGCCCTGCTTGGCGTACTCGGCGGCGAGCGCGTGGGTCATGGACTGGATGCCGCCCTTGCTGGCCGCGTAGGCCGCCATGTAGGGGTGGGCGAACATCGCGGAGGTGGAGGAGAAGTTCACGACGGCGGAGTCGTCGCCCTCCAGGAGCGCCGGGATCGCCTCGCGGATCATCAGGAAGGTGCCGGTGAGGTTGATCCGGACGACCTGCTCGAAGGAGTCGAGGGTGGTCTCGTGGGTGTGCGAGGAGCGGAGGATGCCGGCGGCGTTGACCAGGACGTCCAGGCCGCCGAGGGCCTCGACGGCGGCGGCGACGCCCTCGCGTACGGAGGTCTCGTCGCCGATGTTCACGACGAGGGTGGTGAGGCGGTCGGCGGCGTCGCCGGCCTTGGCGACGGTGTCCTTGAGGCCGGCCTCGCTGATGTCGGCGGCGACGACGCGGCCGCCCTCGGCGAGCATGCGCAGGACGGTGGCCTGGCCGATGCCGGAGCCGCCGCCGGTGATGAGGGCGCGGCGTCCTTCGTAACGAGTCAGCTGGTTCATGTCGACAACCTCTCGATGTCAAGCTTTCCGGGGGTACTGCCACCGTACGCCTGAGTGGCACGTTTTGCCACAGTTGCATGACATGCACCTTCGACATGCTCGACAGGCGCAGGCGTACGCTTCGTGGGTGAGCACCAAGCCCGTGGGCGCCACGCCCCCCACCCCCTCGCTCCCCTCGCTGACGGAGCGCCGCAAGGCCGCCACCCAGCTCGACATCGCCCGCGCCGCCGCCGAGCTCTTCACCGAGCGCGGCCCCGACGGCACCACGGCCGAGGAGATCGCCCAGCGGTCCGGCGTCGCCCTGCGCACCTTCTACCGCTACTTCCGGTCCAAGCAGGACGCCGTCGCCCCGCTCCTCTCCGGCGGCGCCGACCGCTGGCGGGCCCTCCTCGCCGCGACCGAACCGGGCGCCGGCGTGCCCGAGGCCCTGGAGCGCTCGATCGCCGCGTCCCTCACCCCCGCGAGCGCGGCCGACGCCGAGGGCCTGCGCTGGACGCGCGGACTCCTGCGGGCCGCCGCCGAGGACCCCGCCCTCCGGGCCGTCTGGTACCGGGTCAACCAGGAGTCCGAGGAACGCCTCCGCGACGTCGTCGCCGGACTCGCCGGACCGGACGCCGACCCGCTGGAGGTGCGCCTCGCGGCGGCGGCGGCCACCGACGCGATCCGGATCGCCCTGGAGAGCTGGGCGGAGACGGACGCGCCGGAGCACGGGGCCGGCGCGCCGGCCGCCCTCGCGGTCCGCTGCCTGCGCGAACTGATGGGCGGGATGAGGCTGCTCGCCTCGGAGCGGTGACCGGCCGTCGGCGTCAGACCAGCGACCGGCCCATCAACACGTCGTCCACATAGGCCCCGTCGAGGAACATCTCCCCCGGCAGCACGCCCTCGACCCGGAAGCCCTCGGAGGCGTAGAGCGCGCGGGCCGGCGCGTTGTGCCCGAGGACCCGCAGGGTGATCCGGACGGCGCCCTCCTCCCGGGACCGGTCCATCACGGCCCGCAGCAGCGCCCGGGCGACGCCCCTGCCCCGGGCGGAGGCGGCGACGGCGAGGCCCTGGATCTGACGGACGTGGGCGTTGACGAGGAGCGGGGTCGGCTGCACCGCCCGGACGTAGCCGACGATCGCCCCGCCGTCCTCCGCCACGAGGAACTGCTCCGGCCCGTTCCGCTCGCCGAAGAAGGGCGCGCCCGGCTCCGGGGCGGGCATCACGGCGTGGAGGGTCGACCAGGTGGCCCGGTCGAGCTCCGAGAGCGCGGCGTCGTCGTCCGGCACGGCGGTCCGTATGCGTATCTGCGTCTCTGACTCGATCATGAAGGCCACTGTGCCACGCGCCCGCCGGGGAGGGCAGGATGGTGACCATGCAGCGTTCCGCCCCTCGCAAGCGCGTCGCCGTCACCGGCGCCTCCGGACTCATCGGCGCGGCCCTGGTCCGCTCCCTGCGCGCCGACGGCCACGACGTCCTCCGCCTCGTCCGCCGCCCGGCCCGGACCGCCGACGAGGTCGAATGGGACCCCAAGCGGCTGTACGTGGACGCCGCCGGGCTCGTCGGCGTCGACGCCGTCGTCCACCTGGCGGGCGCCGGCGTCGGCGAGCGCCGCTGGAACGAGGCGTACAAGAAGGAGATCCGGGACAGCCGGGTCCTCGGCACGACGGCCATCGCCCAGGCCCTCGCCTCCCTCGCCGCCCCGCCGGAGGCACTGGTCTGCGGCACGGCACTCGGCTGGTACGGGGACACCGGCACCCGCGCGGTAGACGAGAGCGCCCCCGCCGGTACGGGCTTCCTGCCCTCGGTCTGCGTGGAGTGGGAGGCCGCGGCCGCCCCCGCCGAGGAGGCCGGCATCCGCGTCACCTACGCCCGCACCGGCCTCGTCGTGGCCCGCGAGGGCGGCGCGTGGGGGCGGCTCTTCCCCGTCTTCCGCGCGGGACTCGGCGGACGGATGGGCGACGGCCGCCAGTACTGGTCGTACATCTCCCTCCACGACGAGGTGGCCGCCCTGCGCCACCTCGTCGACACCCCGGCCCTCTCGGGCCCGGTGAACCTGACGGCCCCCGACCCCGTCACCAACCGCGAGGTGACGGCGGCGATGGGCCGGGTCCTGCGCCGCCCGACGCTCTTCACCGTGCCGGCACCAGCCCTGAAGGTCGTCCTCGGCGACTTCGCGGCGGATGTGCTGGGCAGTCAGCGGGTCCTGCCGGGGCGCCTGTTGGAGACCGGATTCGACTTCGCCTTCCCGACGATCGACGACTCGATCCGCGCGGCGCTGCGGTAACGCGGGCCCCTGCGCTCCCCCGTGCTGCGTGCACCCCTTCGCGCGCGGGCCGACTTCCCGCACGGCGCTGCCTAGGCTCGACGCCCACTGTCGAGGCCCACTGTTCGATACGAACGCGAACTTGGGCATTCCGGGGGCCCGTTGGGGGCATAAGGCCTCCCACCGGCGCGCCGACCTGGGGAGGGGCACGTGCTCAGTACCGCAAGTACCGCACAGCACAGGGACGTCGTGGAGACCGTCGACGTCGTCATCGTAGGAGCCGGGATCGCGGGGCTCGCGGCCGCGCACCAGCTGACCGGCGCCGGGCTCGCCGTCGCCGTCCTGGAAGCGGAACCGCGGGTCGGCGGCCGGCTGGCCACCGACCTCGTCGACGGCTTCCGGCTCGACCGTACGGGCCCGCTGCTCACCCTCTCGCCCGAGGAGCTCCGGGCCACGCCGGGGCTCGCCGGTCTTCCGCTGCGCCCGTTCGCCCCCGGGGTGCTCGTGCACAGCGACGGGCGGTACGCGCGGTGGGGCGTCCCGCACCCGCGCCGCACCCCCGGCCACCGGGGCGGCGGGGTCCACCGTGGCGTGGGGGGAGCGTTCAGTGTGGCGCGCGCCCTCGCGAGCGCCCCCCGCAATCCGGCCGCCTCGCTCGACCAGGCGCGGCTCGGCGCCTCCCTCGTCCGGCTCGCCGCGACCCCGACCGCGCGGCTGCTCGCCCGGCCCGAGCGGACCGCCCGGGAGGCCCTGACCGCGCGGCTCCCCGCCCGTACGGTCCAGGGGGTGCTGCGGCCGCTGCTCGCCGCGCTCCTCGCCGACCCGGACCTCGGCATGTCCAGCCGGCAGGCGGACCTGGCGCTCCGGGCGTTCGCCCGGGGGCGGCCGGCCGTCCCCGAGGGCGGCTCCGCGGCGCTCCCCGAACGGCTCGCCGCCGCGCTGCCGCCGGGCACGGTCCGCACGGGCGTCCGGGTCACGGACGTGTCGGTCTCCCGGGTCGCGACGGCCGAGCACGGCGTCATCGGCTGTCGTTCCGTGCTCCTGGCCACGGGGGCGCGCATGGCGGCGTCCCTGCTGCCCGGCCTGCGGGTCCCCGCCTTCCACCCGGTCACGGTCCTGCACCACACGGCCCCCGTGGCGCCGTACGCCGACCCCACCCTCCTCCTGGAGTCCGACCCCGGCGGGCCGGTCGCCCACACGGCGGTCATGAGCGCCGTCGACCCGTCCCGGGCCCCGGCCGGGCGGGCCCTCATCACCTCCACGGTCCTCGGCACGCCCCCGGACGACACGGAGCGGCGGGTCCGCAAACACCTCGCCACGCTCTACGGCACGTCGACGGACGACTGGGAACTCCTCGCCCTCCGCCACACCCCCGACGCGGTGCCCTCCATGCCGCCCCCGCACGACGCCCACCGCTCGGTCCGGCTCCTGGCGGGGCTGTACGTGTGCGGCGACCACCGGGACGTGAGCACGCCCCAGGGAGCCCTCTCGTCGGCCCGCCGAGCGACGACGGCCCTCCTGACGGACCTGAGGATCCCCCACCCGACCCCGGCCACGGACAGCGCCGCCTGACCGCCGCCGTTGTGGGCCCGCGCCCGGCGGGGGCGGGCGCGTCAGCCCAGGGCCGCGACCCGGTCGCGGTACGTGCGGGCCGCTGCCGCGTCGCGGTACGGCTCCAGGCGGCGCTCGAAGTCGCGGACGTACTCCACCGCCCGCGCCGACCGCATCTCCGAGGCCTGCTGCGCCGCCTCCGCGCCCAGCGCGCACGCCTGGTCCAGTTCCCCCAGGGCCAGGCGGGACGTGGCCAGGACGACCCGGCAGAAGAGGCGGCTGCGGGCGAAGCCGGGGGCCCGGAGCTGGAGGGCGCGCTCGGCGTGCTGCGCGGCGGGGCGGTACTGCTGGAGGTCCCGGTGGCAGTGCCCGAGCTCGTCGGCGAGCTGCGCCTCGTCGAAGTGGCGGGCCCAGTACGGGACCTCGTCGCCGGGCCGGGCCGCCTCCAGGGCCCGTTCCGCGCGGACGAGGGAGGCGCTGCAGGCCCGTGCCTCGCCGAGGACCGCGTGGCCCCGCGCCTCGACGGCGTGCAGCATCGCCTGGACGACGGGCGGCGCGGCGGGGCCGACGCCCTGCTGGGCGACCCGGGCGAGCTGCACGGCTTCCCGGCCGTGGCCGAGGTAGACGGCCTGGCAGCTCATGGTGAGGAGCACGTACGAGCCGTAGGCCCGGTCCCCGGCGGCCTGGGCGAGGCGCAGTGCCTGGACGAAGTACCGCTGGGCGAGCCCGTGGGCGGCGATGTCGTACGAGGTCCAGCCGGCGAGCCGGGTGAGGTCGGCGGCGGCGGCGAAGAGGCGGCGGCCGGTGGACTCCCCGTACGTGCCGCGCAGCATGGGCTCGGCCTCGTGTTCCAGGTAGCGGACGAGGGCCTGGCGGGCGTGGCCGCCGCCGTAGGCGTGGTCGAGGGTGCGGAAGAGTTCGCCGACGGAGCGGAGGGCTGCGATGTCGCCGCTGGAGACCCGCTGGCCGGGGCCCCTGTCCGTACCGCGCTGGCGGGGCACGGAGAAGCGGCTCTGGGGCGGGACCCGGGGGTCCTGCGGGAGTGCCCCGACGGGACCCGCGGCGGCGCGGGGCGCGGAGGGGGCGGGTTCGCCGCGGCCGACCCGGTCGTCGGCGCGGCCGATGAGCCAGTCGCGGCTGGGGACGACGAGTCCGGCCGGGGTGAAGGCGATCTTGCGGAGTTCGGCGTGGCTGCCGGAGTCCTTGCGCCACAGGCCGCTGACGATGTCGACGGCCTCCTCGGGGGTGGCGGCGAACTCCAGGCCCGCGTAGACGGGCGCGCAGGCGTCGAGGCCGAGGTCCTGGGCGGAGAGGCGGCGGCCGAGGCGGCGGGTGAAGACCTCGGCGATGAGGGCGGGGGTGGTGCCGCGCGGCTGCTGTCCGCGGAGCCAGCGGGTCACGGAGGTCTTGTCGTACCGCAGGTCGAGGCCGTGTTCCAGACCGAGCTGGTCGACCCGTCTGGCGAGCCCCGCGTTGGAGAAGCCGGCTTCGGCGATGAGCGCGGCGAGCTGGCGGTTCGGGATGCGCTGCGGTGGTCGTTCCGTCATCAGCTGTGCGGTCTCCTGCCTTCCGGGTCCGGGCGGCAGCCCTGTCGGACCCTCATGGAACGGCGTGAATTTAGCGGTCCCCACGGCCCGTACCGCCACCTTCGCCCCACATTCATCCGATCGTGTGAGGATTGACGGCATCGCTGACGTAGGCGCCCCCGTCCACCTGCCGGAGTGGCGTCCCCCGCGCCGCCGTACAGTGGCATGGGCGCGAATGACGCATGGTGCCGAGCCGGCCCGGGATGATCCCCGGTCCCCGTCGGAGGCACCCAGGAGGAGGCATGGCCGTGAGTGAGCTGCGATTCGTCCGCCTTGGGTTCGGCGCGGAAGCCGTCGACTACCAGGTGGCCTGGGACAGGCAGCGTGAGGTGCACGCCGCGCGGTTCGCCGACGAGATCGACGACACCTGTCTGCTCCTTGAGCATCCGCCGGTCTACACGGCCGGCCGGCGCACGCAGGAGAGCGAGCGGCCGCTGGACGGGACTCCGGTGGTGGACGTGGACCGCGGCGGCAAGATCACCTGGCACGGCCCCGGCCAGCTGGTCGGCTACCCGATCATGAAGCTGCCCCGCCCGGTGGACGTCGTCGCGCACGTGCGCCGCCTGGAGGAGGCCCTGATCCGCACGGCCGCCGACTTCGGTCTGGAGACGACGCGGATCGAGGGGCGCAGCGGCGTCTGGGTCCTCGGCGACCCGGTCGAGCAGCGGCCGTCGATCGGCGGGCTCTCCCTGGACTTCGACCCGCGGCTCACGGACGAGGAGTTCGACCCGCGCCTGAACGGCCCCGAGTACGCCCCGTCCAACGCCGGCCAGCGCCGCGAGGACCGGAAGCTCGCCGCGATCGGCATCCGGGTCGCCAAGGGCGTCACCATGCACGGCTTCTCGTTCAACGTGAACCCGGACAACACCTGGTTCGACCGGATCATCCCGTGCGGCATCCGCGACGCGGGCGTGGCCTCCCTGGCCAACGAGCTCGGCCGGGACATCACGATCGAGGAGGCGCTCCCCGTCGTCGAGAAGCACCTGCGGGACGTGCTGGAGAACGCCGACCCCAAGCCGCGGGAGGTCGAGCGCGAAGACGCGGGCCGGACGGTACCGGCCTCGGCCTGAGGAATGCCGAGCCCTGGCCACAGGTTGGCCAGACGTAGGCAAGGCATGGAAGCAACGGGCGTACCCTGGTGTGCGCCGAAGAATCGAAGCTACAGGAGCCGATGTGTCCGCAGTCGCCCCCGACGGACGCAAGATGCTGCGCCTGGAGGTCCGGAACGCCCAGACCCCCATCGAGCGCAAGCCCGAGTGGATCAAGACCCGCGCGAAGATGGGTCCCGAGTACACGAAGATGCAGGGCCTCGTGAAGAGCGAGGGCCTGCACACGGTCTGCCAGGAGGCGGGCTGTCCCAACATCTTCGAGTGCTGGGAGGACCGCGAGGCGACCTTCCTCATCGGCGGTGACCAGTGCACCCGGCGCTGCGACTTCTGCCAGATCGACACGGGCAAGCCCGAGGCGCTGGACCGTGACGAGCCCCGCCGCGTCGGCGAGTCGGTCGTCACGATGGACCTGAACTACGCCACCATCACGGGCGTCGCGCGCGACGACCTGGAGGACGGCGGCGCCTGGCTGTACGCCGAGACCGTGCGCCAGATCCACCAGCAGACGGCGGACCGCGCCGAGGGCCGGACCAAGGTCGAGCTGCTCGCCCCCGACTTCAACGCGGTGCCGGAGCTCCTCAAGGAGGTCTTCGACTCCCGCCCCGAGGTCTTCGCGCACAACGTCGAGACCGTCCCGCGGATCTTCAAGCGGATCCGTCCGGGCTTCCGTTACGAGCGCTCCCTGGACGTCATCACCCAGGCCCGTGACTACGGTCTGGTCACGAAGTCCAACCTGATCCTCGGCATGGGCGAGACCCGCGAGGAGATCAGCGAGGCCCTGCGGCAGCTGCACGAGGCGGGCTGCGAACTCATCACGATCACGCAGTACCTGCGCCCGTCGGTCCGGCACCACCCCGTGGAGCGCTGGGTGAAGCCGCAGGAGTTCGTGGAGCTGAAGGAGGAGGCCGACGAGATCGGTTTCTCCGGTGTGATGTCGGGCCCGCTGGTCCGCTCCTCGTACCGCGCGGGCCGGCTGTACCAGCAGGCGATCGAGAAGCGCGGCGCGGTCGACAACGCGACGCAGGCGGTCTGAGTCCGCTCCAGGACGCCCAGGGCGTTCAGGACGCTCAGGACGCTCAGGACCGTGTGAATCCGAGCACAAGCAGTTACCGGCCAGTAGAGGCCGGATCCGGCGCGGCCCGTACGCCTCCGCAGCTCAGCGGGGGCGTACGGGCCGCTTCGGCGTGCGCACGGTCCTCCACATGGCCGCATCAACGTTTCATCAGTGTTTGACCACCGGGTCACGCACTGGTAACACCGATCTGTGAGCCTGGTTTCACTCACCGCCATCACTCGCTCACACCCCCCACCTCGTCTCACCCGCAATCGAGGGAGGACCCCGCATGCCGGCCGCATCGACGCACGTCCGCGTCAGCGCGATCCCGTCCGTCACCGACGCCCTGAGGGCCGTGGAGGCCCTGCTCCTGGGCGCCGGCCAGCGCACAGCGCGGCGCAACGCCTGGAACTCCGTCCTGGAGGACCGCCGCCGCGCCAAGGACCGGGTGGAGGCCCAGCACGTGATGGAGGTCGCGTCGGGCCGGGCTTCCCGGGCCACGTAAACTTCTGGACATGGCGAGGAAGGCAAACACGGGCAGCGCTGACGCTGCGAACCCCGGGCGACTGAAGCAGATCGCCCTCACGTACCAGATGACCCGGAAGGCCGACCCGAAGGTCGGTCTCGTCGTCGCGGGCGTGGGCATCGGCGTACTCGGTGTCCTCCTCGCGATCGGCTTCCTCATCGGTCATCCGGTCTACCTGGGCATCCTGGGCCTGGTCCTGGGACTCCTGGCGGCGGCCATCGTCTTCGGGCGGCGTGCCGAGCGCGCGGCCTTCGGGCAGATGGAGGGCCAGCCGGGCGCGGCCGCGGCGGTGCTGCAGAACGTCGGGCGCGGCTGGACGACGACCCCCGCGGTCGCGATGAACCGCAGCCAGGACGTCGTGCACCGCGCGGTCGGCCGGGCGGGCATCGTCCTGGTGGCCGAGGGCAACCCGAACCGGGTGAAGACCCTGCTGGCGGCCGAGAAGAAGCGGATGAGCCGCGTCGTGGTGGACGTGCCGGTGCACGACATCATCGTCGGCGACGGCGAGGGCCAGGTGCCGCTGAAGAAGATCCGTACGACCATGCTCAAGATGCCCCGCGTGC
Source organism: Streptomyces sp. NPDC037410 (assembly GCF_055602235.1). NCBI lineage: Bacteria > Bacillati > Actinomycetota > Actinomycetes > Kitasatosporales > Streptomycetaceae > Streptomyces > Streptomyces sp. NPDC037410. The sequence goes on from NZ_JBVJWR010000001.1 coordinate 50,215, forward strand.
TCACCGGCCCGCAGGTGACCGCGGCCAACGACCGGCTGCGGGCGATGGGCGACCTGATGAGCAACATGCCGCTGCCGAAGGGTCCGATGCCGAAGGGCATGCGGATGCCGCGCGGCGGAAAGACGCGCTGACACCCGACCTGACGAGAAAGGCCCCGGACCGCACGGTCCGGGGCCTTTCTCGTATGCGATTCTCAGATGCGGACCTGGACGGCGCCGGCGAGGCGGTCGTGGAGGCCCCGGCCGTCGCGGTCCCAGATGAGGGCCGGGAGGGCGAGGCAGACGAGCAGGGAGCGGAGCACGACACGGAAGGCGCCGAGCCGGCCGCCCCCCACCGAGGCCACGCGCAGGCCGAAGAGCCGCTTGCCGGGGGTCGAACCGAGGGTGCCGACGGTCAGCACGCTCAGCACGAAGAGGATCACCACGGCCCAGTTCGCGTTGGTCTGGTCATAGCGGTGGGTGATCAGGCCGTATGCGATCAACGCGCAGAGGGCCCAGTCGACGGCGAGGGCGCCGAGGCGCCGCCCGGGGCGGGCGATCGAGCCGGGGCCGGTCTCGGGCAGCCCGAGCTGCTCGCCGCGGTAGCCGAAGTCGACGCCTGCGTCCTCGGCCGCCGCGCGGGGGCCGGAGAGCCAAGATCCGAGTGCTTGCCTGTTGTCCACCCGACCACGGTACTGTGCCCGTTTTTGATCACTTCGGCCCGGGTGCGCGTAGGGCGTCGGAGAGGCGGAACAGCACCCGGGCCGGTTAACTTCGACGAAACAATTGGGTCATGCTTGAGAAATCCCGTCTGCCTATGGTCGGGTCCAGCGTGTGCCACCGCACTGGCCGCATGACCGAGCTGCAAGCCCGCCCCTCCCCGGGCCGGGAGTAGGAGGAGTTGGATGTCCCAGAACAACGGGTTCCAGAACGCCGACGAGGTCAACAAGTTCATCAAGGACAACGACGTCAAGATGGTCGACGTCCGGTTCTGTGACCTCCCGGGCGTGATGCAGCACTTCACGATCCCGGCGACGGCCTTCGACCCGTCCGAGGAGCTCGCCTTCGACGGCTCGTCGATCCGCGGTTTCCAGGCCATCCACGAGTCCGACATGGCGCTCCGCGCCGACCTGTCGACGGCCCGCGTGGACCCCTTCCGCCGCGACAAGACGCTGAACATCAACTTCTTCATCCACGACCCGATCACGGGCGAGCAGTACAGCCGTGACCCGCGGAACATCGCGAAGAAGGCCGAGGCGTACCTCGCCTCCACCGGCATCGCCGACACCGCCTACTTCGGCCCCGAGGCCGAGTTCTACGTCTTCGACTCGGTCCGCTTCGAGACCTCCGCGAACCAGGGCTTCTACCACATCGACTCCGAGGCCGGCGCCTGGAACACCGGTGCGGAGGAGAACAACCGCGGCTACAAGGTGCGCTACAAGGGCGGCTACTTCCCGGCCCCGCCGGTCGACCACTTCGCCGACCTGCGCTCGGAGATCTCCCTGGAGCTGGAGAACGTCGGCCTGCAGGTCGAGCGCCAGCACCACGAGGTCGGCACCGCCGGACAGGCCGAGATCAACTACAAGTTCAACACGCTGCTCGCCGCGGCCGACGACCTGATGCTCTTCAAGTACATCGTGAAGAACGTCGCCTGGCGCAACGGCAAGACCGCGACCTTCATGCCGAAGCCGATCTTCGGCGACAACGGCTCGGGCATGCACGTCCACCAGTCGCTGTGGGCGAACGGCGACCCGCTGTTCTACGACGAGACGGGCTACGCGGGCCTCTCGGACACCGCCCGCTACTACATCGGCGGCATCCTCAAGCACGCCCCGTCGCTGCTCGCCTTCACCAACCCGACGGTGAACTCGTACCACCGCCTGGTCCCGGGCTTCGAGGCCCCGGTCAACATGGTGTACTCGCAGCGCAACCGCTCCGCCGCCATGCGCATCCCGATCACGGGCTCGAACCCGAAGGCCAAGCGCGTCGAGTTCCGCGCGCCGGACCCGTCCTCGAACCCGTACCTCGCCTTCTCGGCGCTGCTCCTCGCGGGCCTCGACGGCATCAAGAACAAGATCGAGCCCGCGGAGCCGATCGACAAGGACCTGTACGAGCTCGCTCCCGAGGAGCACGCGAACGTCCAGCAGGTCCCGACCAACCTGGAGGCCGTCCTCAACGCCCTCGAGGACGACAACGAGTACCTCCAGGCCGGCGGCGTCTTCACCTCGGACCTCATCGAGACCTGGATCGACTACAAGCGCACCAACGAGATCGCCCCGATCCAGCTGCGCCCGCACCCGCACGAGTTCGAGCTCTACTTCGACCTCTAAAGCGCGGATCGCACGCGACGAAGGCCGCCGCCCCCGGAACTCCGAGGGCGGCGGCCTTCGCCGTTCGCCGTTCGCCGGAGCCGCTCATCGCGAGAGCGCCTCACGACGCTGCCGCGGGACGCCCCGCGCGCCGGTGCACGGACTCCACGTGGCGGACACCGCGAAGCGGGTCTCGTTGCTTTCGGCCAAGATCACGAAAATATGAACAGCTGACGAACTATCACCCGTACCTACGGGTAGGGGGTTCACGCTCCGCGACGGGTCGATAGCGTGTCGTCGTCGCTGCCGCCACACCCGGAGCACTGGGCTCCGCTGGGACTAGCTGGCGCGATGAGGACTGCCTACGTGACTCAGGCGGCTTTCGCCCCTGCCGAGACGCTCCGACTCCAGCCGTACACCGATCACTGCCGCGTCATCGCCGACGAGGGCGCGCACGTGGTCATCGGCGTCTCCCCGGGGAACAGTTATTTCACCGCCCAGCGGCTGCGCGAGCTGACGCGCTGGGGCTTGGACCACTTCGAACAGGTCGACCTCGTCTACACCGATCTGCATGTCGACGACATGTACGGGGCGCTGGGGTACGGGGCCGACGAGGCGCGACGGAAGGCCGTGAAGAACCTGCGGGGGGTGCGGGCCAAGGTCGGGGCGGCCGTGACGGAGGCCGATCCCACGGGGGTACGGGTCCGGGCCCGCGGGATGTCGGAGTTCGGGGACGTGCCGGCCTACCGGGAGCTGCACCGCACGGTGCTCGACGCGGTGGCGGCGGACCCGGTGGTGCGGGAGACCTGCGACGCGCTGACCGGGATCTTCCTGGCCGGGAAGCTGGCGCCGGGGCAGGTCGTCGACGAGCGGCAGCGGGAGGTGTGCCGGGCGTACATCTGCGCCGAGGTACCGCTGTTCCTGGACACGCCCGCGATCCTCGGGGTGCCGTCCTCGCTCAACTGCTACCACCAGGCACTGCCGTTGGCCGATCTGCTGTACGGGCGGGGGTCCGGGCTGCGGGCCTCGCGCAACCAGGGCCACGGCATCCTCACGCCCGTCGAAGGAGTCTCCGCATGAGCACCGCCACCGCAAGCGCACTGCCCGCGTTCCCCTTCGACTGGGACGGGACCCGGCTGCCCGCCGAGATCGCCGGACTGCGCGCCGAGCCGGTCCGGAAGGTCCGCACGATCGCCGGGGCGGAGGCCTGGCTGGTCTCCTCGTACGAGCTGTGCAGATTCGTCCTGGAGGACCAGAGGTTCAGCCTGAAGGACACCTCCGCGCCCGGGGCGCCGCGGCAGTACGCGCTGACGATCCCGCCGCACGTCGTGAACAACATGGGCAACATCACCGGCGCCGGGCTGCGCAAGGCCGTCATGAAGGCGATCAACCCGAAGGCGCCCGGCCTGGAGGAGTGGCTGCGGGCGCGGGCCGGGTCCCTGGTGGACGCGCTGGTCGCCGAGGGGGCGCCCGGGGAGCTGCGGGGCGCCTACGCCGATCCGTACTCGTCGGGGCTGCACTGCCGGATGCTGGGCATCCCGGAGGAGGACGGGCCGCGGCTGCTGCGCAGTCTGGACGTCGCCTTCATGAACGCGCCGCGAGAGATCGAGGCGGCCCGGCTGAACTGGGACCGGGACATCGCGTACATGACGGAGCGGCTCGACGATCGGGCGACCGGCGGGCTGATGGCGGAGCTCGCGGAGCTGCGCGAGGACCCCGACTACGCGCACCTGACGGACGAGATGCTGGCGACCGTGGGCGTGACGCTGTTCGGGGCCGGGGTGATCTCCACCGCCGGGTTCCTGACGATGGCGCTCGTGTCGGTGCTGACCCGGCCGGACGTGCGGGAGGCGCTGACCGCCGGCGGCGCGGGCGCGGTCGCCGGGGCGATGGACGAGCTGCTGCGGGTGAACCTGTCGATCGGCGACGGGCTGCCCCGGGTCGCCTTGGAGGACGTACGGCTCGGCGACGTCGACGTACGGGCCGGTGAACTGGTCCTCGTGCTCGTGGAGGCGGCGAACCACGATCCCGAGCGCTTCCCCGACCCGCTGGCCTTCCGGCCGGACCGGGAGAACGCCGGCGACCACCTCTCCTTCGGCGGCGGCTCGCACTACTGCCCGGCGACGGCGCTCGGCAAGCGGCACGCCGAGATCGCCCTGGAGACGCTCCTCGACCGGCTGCCGGGGCTGCGGCTCGCGGTGCCGGTCGAGCAGCTGGTGTGGCGCACCAACTTCATGAAGCGGCTTCCGGAACGGCTGCCGGTGGCCTGGTAGCGGGCGGGATCGACCGCGAGATCGTACGGGGGTGGGGGGGGGGGGGGGGGGGGGGGGGGGGGGGGGGGGCCGGGGGGGGGGGGGGGGGGGGGGGGCGGCCCCCGGTCGTGGGAGGGGCGGG
>NZ_JBVJWR010000001.1:54905-68704 GCF_055602235.1 Streptomyces sp. NPDC037410
ACGGCTTCTTGGGTGTGTGGGGCGGGGCAAGGCCCCGGGGGGCGGGGCGCCCCCTCCCCCCCCCCCCCCCCCCCCCCCCCCCCCCCCCGCCCCCGTCGCGTCAGCGGCCGGGGCGGCGCCCCTCTCGCGTCAGCGGCCGTAGCGGATCAGGGCCCGGACCATCCGGCAGGTGGTGTCGGAGGGCGGGTGGATTCCGATGCTCTCGGCCGTGGTGCGTATCGTCGCGTTCGTGGCCTTCGACGGGACGTAGACGCCGGCGTCGAGAAGGGCGATCGCGAGGCGCATGGCCTTCAGGCGGCGGTTGTGCGACACGTACCACTCGCGGGGGCGGCCCGCGGGGAGCGGCTTCTTCTGGAGCGGCTTCCAGGGTTCGAGGGACGGCGTCCGGATCACGGCGAGAGCCATGGGCTACCTCCTGGCGAACGGTGGGGTGCGGGCCCTCCCCGGGACCCTCACCTTCACCCCCTATTTTAGAGACCCCCACTGACAATCGCCCCTGGCCAGATGGGGTTTGGGGGGTGGTGGCGGGGGCCCTGGGGGGTACCGTACGGGTACCGTGTGGGGCATGGAGATCTGGATCAATCCCGCCTGTTCCAAGTGCCGCAGCGCCCTCACCCTTCTCGACGCGGAGGGCGCCGACTACACCGTGCGCCGCTACCTGGAGGAGGTGCCGACGCCGGAGGAGATCCGGGAGGTGCTGAAGCGGCTCGGGCTCGAACCGTGGGACATCACGCGGACCGGCGAGCACATCGCCAAGGAGCTCGGGGTGAAGGAGTGGCCCCGGGACGAGGCGAGTCGCGAGCGGTGGATCGAGGCGCTCTCCGCGCATCCCAAGCTGATCCAGCGGCCCATCATCACGGCCGAGGACGGCACCGCCGTCGTCGGCCGCAGCGAGGAGGCCGTGCGGGACGCGCTGTCCCGCTGACGTCAGCCCACCGCGCCGTGCAGGAAGGCCGCGATCCGGGACAGCGCGGCGGGATGCAGGCCCTCCGGGAGCGTGTGGTGGGTCGCGGCCGGCAGGTTCTCCGTCACGGCGCCGTGGACGGTCGCCCGCGCCCGGGCGGCCACCCGTCGCGCGTCGTGGACGCGGCTCTCCCCGGCGAAGAACAGCAGCGCCGGGGGCCGCAGTGCGGCCAGTTCGGCGGCCGTCGGGCGCGGGCCCGTGACCGGGCGCTGCCGGGGCTGTTCCGCCGCGAGGGCGTCGAGGCGCCGCAGCGCCGGGTCGTGTTCCGCGCCGTCGGTCTCCCAGGTCAGGAAGGCCTCGGCCCGTGCGGCGCTCGGGCGCAGCAGCATGGGCAGGGCGTGCAGGAGGTACGCCGGCCGGAAGCCGGCGAAGCAGCCGGTCGGGTCGAGGAGGACCAGGCGGTCGGTGCGGTCGGGGGCCGCGAGGGCGTACCGGAGCGCGATCCACGCCCCGTACGAGTGGCCGAGGAAGGCCGCGGAGGCGAGTCCGAGGCCGTCGAGCACGGCGTCGAGCCAGGCCCCGAGGTCGGCGGCGGTACGGATGGGGAGACCGTCGGACCGGCTGCGCCCGGGGCCGCCGGCGAGATCGACGGCGTGGAGCCGGTGCGTCGCGCCGAGCGAGGCGGCCGTCGCGCCCCAGGAGGCGGCGGTGGCCCCGCCGCCGGGCAGCAGGAGGACGGGCGGGCCGTCCTCGGGGCCGTGGTGGAGGACGTGGGTGGTGCCGTGCGGGGTGCGGAGTTCCGAGGTGGTGGTGGACCGGGGCCACCGGGCGAGGACCGCGTCGTAGGCGGCGTCGAAGTCCGTCTCCCGGGCGCGTGACAGAGCACGGGGCATGGCGCGAGTCCTCTCGTTCGGCGACAATCACGTTCGGCGATACTCTCGCCCAGCGAGATAATAGGAGGTCGCGGTGGCCGAGTCACCGGAGATGCGCATCTTTCATCTGCTGCGCGAGGTCACGGTCGAATACGGCCTGCGGCAGGCCGAGTTCGCCACGCGCAACGGCATGCACCCCACGGACGTACGAGCCCTCATCTGCCTCCTCGACGCCGAGCGCGCCGGTACGGACGCGACGGCCGGGTGGCTCGGTGAGCGCCTCGGCCTCAACTCGGCCGGCACGACCGCCGTCGTCGACCGGCTCGAACGGCTCGGCCACGTGGCCCGCTCGCGCGACGCCCGGGACCGGCGGCGCGTGCTGCTCACCGTCGAGGACCGGGCGAAGGAGCTGGGCCGCGCGCACTTCGGCCCCCTCGTCGACGGGACGGTGGCGCTGCTCGGCGACTTCACGGAGGACGAGACCCGGGGGGTACGGCGGTTCCTGACGGGCGTACGGGACCTCATGGACGGCGCCGGGACGTCCGGGGGCGCGAGGGCCGGTGGCGTCGTCAGCCGCGGGCCGCGCTCCGCTCCGCCTCCGTCAGGATCTCCGTGAGCCGCAGGCCGAAGCGGGCGTCGCAGGGGTGGGGCGTGCCGGTGCGGGCCGCCGTGACGAGGGCGTCCACGGCCGCGCCGAACGCCCCCACCGCGCCGTCCCAGCGGGGCATCTCGGCCCGGCCCCGGGTGCCGTGCAGGGTGAGGGCCGCCTCCGCCGCCTCCGCGGGCGCGCTCAGGGTGAGCGTGGCCGTGCTGCTCGCCCCCGAGCCGTGCCGCAGCACCAGGTGGTGGGTGTCGTCCGGGCCCGGCACGGCGGTGATCGCGGTGACGTCGCCGAGGACCGGCAGGTAGACGGAGAGGACGTGCGGGCCGACGTCCCAGAGGCCGCCCTTCTCCCGCCGCCAGGGCGAGGCGGCGTACGCACTGGCGGAGCCGGGGCCGTAGAGCGAGCCCAGCCAGTGCGCCTCGCCCAGGAACCAGCCGCCCGCCGCCGCCTGCTCGTCGATCCAGCGGGCCGTCGGCTCCGCGAACCGCAGGGTGCAGAAGACCACGGAGGCGACCCCGGCCGCCTCCACCGCCTCGGTCACCTCACGGGCGAGGGCCACCGTCGTCGCGACCGGCTTGTCCAGCAGCACGTGGCAGCCGGCCGCCGCCGCCCGCACCGCGAGCGGGGCCTGGACGTCCGGTGGGAGGGCGAGGGCGACGGCGTCGCTGGCGGCGAAGAGGGCGTCCACGTCCTCGTACGCCCGCGTGCCGGACGCGGCGGCGAGCCCGGCCGCCGCCTCGGGGCGTCTGCCCCACACCCCGCTGAACTCGACGCCCGGATGCCCGGCGAGCGCGGGCGCGTGCGTGCGGGCGGCCCAGGGGCCGGTGCCGAGAAGTCCGATACGGGGCTTCGCCCCCAGCTGCTTCGCCATGCCCCCAGTCTGCCGGTCGGTACTGACAGCGGACCCCGTATACGACGCGCCGCGTCCCAGGGGGCGGTGACCTGGATCGATCGCACGGCGGCTCCGTGAGGATCAGGAAAGCCGAGTAACACCGCGTTCACATTCGGGCAACCGACGGGAAATCCCGTGTTGCGAAGCTGCCGTCGAACACACACCGCGCAGTCGGCGCGGTGACCGCAGCTTCTCGCAGTGCCGCGAGCCGCAGCGGATCCCCGCAGCAGCACGCCAAAGGATGAGACCCGTGACCTTCAAGGCTGAGTACATCTGGATCGACGGCACCGAGCCGACCGCGAAGCTTCGCTCCAAGACGAAGATCATCGCGGGTGAGGGCCTCGCGCTCGACGCGCTGCCGATCTGGGGCTTCGACGGCTCCAGCACGAACCAGGCCAAGGGTCACGCCTCGGACCGCGTCCTCAAGCCGGTCTTCACCTGCCCGGACCCGATCCGCGGCGGCAACGACATCCTGGTGCTGTGCGAGGTCCTCAACACGGACATGACGCCGCACGACTCCAACACGCGCGCCGCGCTGGCCGAGGTCGCCGCGAAGTACGGCGCCCAGGAGTCGATCTTCGGCATCGAGCAGGAGTACACCTTCTTCGACGGCACCCGCCCGCTCGGCTTCCCGGTCAACGGCTTCCCGGCCGCTCAGGGCGGCTACTACTGCGGTGTCGGCGCGGACGAGATCTTCGGCCGCCCGGTCGTCGAGGCGCACCTGGAGAACTGCCTCAAGGCCGGTCTCGGCATCTCCGGCATCAACGCCGAGGTCATGCCCGGCCAGTGGGAGTTCCAGGTCGGCCCGCTGGCCCCGCTCGAGGTCTCGGACCAGCTGTGGATCGCCCGCTGGCTGCTCTACCGCACGGCCGAGGACTTCAACGTCTCCGCGACGCTCGACCCGAAGCCGGTGAAGGGCGACTGGAACGGCGCGGGCGCGCACACCAACTTCTCCACCAAGGCGATGCGCGAGGGCTACGACGCGATCATCACCGCGTGCGAGTCCCTCGGCGAGGGCTCGAAGCCGCTCGACCACGTCAAGAACTACGGCGCCGGCATCGACGAGCGCCTGACGGGCCTGCACGAGACCGCCCCGTGGGACGAGTACTCCTACGGCGTCTCGGACCGCGGCGCCTCGGTCCGCATCCCGTGGCAGGTCGAGCAGGACCAGAAGGGCTACATCGAGGACCGCCGCCCGAACGCGAACGTCGACCCGTACGTGGTGACCCGCCTCATCGTGGACACCTGCTGCGAGGCCCTGGAGAAGGCCGGCCAGGTCTGATCCCCCGCACACCCCGACAGGGGCGCCCGCCGTTTCGTACGGTGGGCGCCCCTCTCGTCATGTGGGACGGATGACACGGGATATGACCCGACGAAGGGTCGTCGACGGCATTCCCTTCTGGTTCAATAGGGATATGGCCAGCATGAAGAACGACACCGCGACGGGTCGCCACGACCTCGAGCCGTTCTGGCCTTCCCGGCAGCACCACGACTTCGACCGGTGCTGTCGACGCGTGAGGAACGCGTCGGCCCTCTAACGCCCCGATCGGTACGGTCCGATCCCGGCCTTCGGCCCACGCGCACGACGTACGAGACGCTTCCGTCCGTTCCTCCGCGCGAAAGAGCTGACCCGCCATGGCCCACAGTCAGATCGCCCACCCCCAGAGCGCCCACGCCCACGGCGCTTCCCTCACGGCCGTCCGTCCCGGCCGGCACCGGCTCCGTGCCGTCGATCCGAACGAGATCGTCGACCTCTCCCAGGTGGCGGACCTCCTGCCGCCCGGCGCCACCCTGCTGCCCGCGCCGCAGCACGCGCTGCCGACGCTGCCGGGCCGGCCGCCGATGGTCGGGTACCTCGTCCTCGTCCCGGCCGACCAGCAGCCGCACCTGCCCGCCCCGGCCGCCGCCGCGGCGGAGGAGCAGGGGCCGGTGGCCATCGACGGCGTCCAGCGGATCGCCCGCGTCGACGGGCAGGCACTCGACCTGACGTACCTCGAATTCGAGCTGCTCGCCCACCTGGTGGCCCACCCTCACCGGGTGCACACGCGGGACCAGTTGGTCACGACGGTGTGGGGGTACGGGCACGTGGGCGACGGCCGGACGGTCGACGTGCATGTCGCGCGACTGCGCCGCAAGCTGGGCGCCGAGCACCGCCACACGATCCAGACCGTGCGACGGGTCGGCTACAAGTACATCCCCTGATCAGGCCGTTCGGGACCTCGCCCCGCCCCTGGACGCCGGCGCCCTCCGCCGGGGTTCCTCCCGTGGCGGAATCCACTGGGAGCGGAACTCGCTGGCCCCGACCGGCCCCGCCGGGCAGGCTCGGATCATGAGACTGCTGATGCTCGGAGGTACGGAGTTCGTCGGCCGCGCGATCGTCGAGGACGCGCTCGAACGGGGCTGGGAGGTGACGGTCTTCCACCGGGGCCGCCACGAGGCCCCGCCGGGAGCGGCGTCGCTGATCGGGGACCGTACGGCCCCCGACGGTCTCGCCGCCCTCGCCACCGGTTCCTGGGACGCCGTCGTGGACACCTGGTCGGCCGCGCCCTCGGCCGTCCGGGACGCGGCCCGGCTGCTCGCGGACCGGGTGGGGCGGTACGCGTACGTGTCGAGCCGCTCCGTGTACGCCTGGCCGCCCGCCGCCGGGCTCGCGGAGGACGGGCCGCTGGTGGAGGGCTCCCCGGACGACGGGGAGGTGCCCTACGCGGAGTCCAAGCGGGGCGGCGAGCTCGCCGCGACCGCCGCCTTCGGGCCCGACCGGACGCTGCTCGTCCGCGCGGGCCTCATCCTCGGGCCGTACGAGAACGTGGGCCGGCTCCCCTGGTGGCTGGGCCGGATCGCGCGCGGCGGCCCCGTCCTCGCGCCCGGGCCGCGCTCGATGCCCATCCAGTACATCGACGTCCGCGACCTCGCCGCGTGGACGCTGGACGCGGTGGCGGCCGGTCTTTCGGGGCCGTACAACCTCGTCTCGCCGTCCGGGCACACCACCATGGGCGGGCTGCTCGACGCGTGCGTACGGGCGACGGGGGCGGACGCCGAACTGCGCTGGACGGAGCCCGAGGCGCTCCTCGCGGCCGGGGCCGAGCCCTGGACGGAGCTGCCGGTGTGGCTGCCGCCGGGCGAGCTGTACGACGCGATGCACACCGGCGACGTCTCCCGCGCCCTCACGGCGGGGCTGCACTGCCGGCCGGTGACGTCGACGGTCGCCGACACCTGGGCGTGGCTGGAGTCCCTCGGGGGCGTCGCGCCGCAGCGGGCGGACCGGCGGGCGGGGCTCACGCCGGAACGGGAGGCGGAGGTGCTGGCCGCACTGGCGAAGGGGTGACCTCGCGCCCACGCCCGTGTGGGCACCGCCCCGGCGGGACGCGGGCTCGTAACGGGCGGCGCAGACGCGCAGCCCGCAACGTGGCGTTTCGTGTGGATCTGCCCAGATCCGGGCGATCCACTACCGTCGACGTCATGACCGCCATCCCCGCCACCTCCGTCGCCAACCTCCGTGATCTCGGCGGGCTGCCGCTCGGTGACGGGCGTTCCGTCCGGCGTGGGCTCGTGCTCCGTTCCGCGCAGCTCGACCGGCTCGACGCGGCCGAGCCCGCCGTCGCCGGCCTCGGCATCCGTACCGTCGTCGACTTCCGGACGGAGACGGAGCGCGGCGACCGGCCGGACCGGCTGCCGCCCGGCGCCCGGCTGCTCGTCGCCGACGTCCTCGCCGACTACCTGGCCGGCAGCGGACTGCCGCCCGCCGCCCGTCTGAAGGCCCTGCTCACCGACCCGGCGCTCGCCGAGGAGCACCTCGGCGGGGGCCGGGTCCGGGCGGCCTTCGCCCGGACGTACCGGACCTTCGTCTCCGGCGACTCCGCCCGCGCCTCGTACCGCGCCCTGCTCGCCGAGCTCGGCACCCCGGGCGCCGGGCCGCTGCTCTTCCACTGCTCGGCCGGCAAGGACCGTACCGGCTGGGCGGCGACGGTCGTCCTCTCCCTGCTCGGCGCGGACGAGGAGACCGTGCGGGCCGAGTACCTGGCGGTCAACCCGGCGGTACGGCTGGCGTTCGCGCCCATGATCGAGGGGTTCACGGCCCAGGGCGGCGACCCCGAGCTCGCGCTCGAGCTCATCGGCGTCCTGCCGGAGTACCTCGACGCGGCGCTCGACGAAGTGGCGGTCCGGCACGGGTCGATGGAGAAGTACGTACGGGAGGGGCTCGGCGTCCCGGACGAGGTGACGGAGCGGATCCGCGAGCGCCTGACGGTCACGTCGGCCTGAGCTGCACCCGTACGGGCCCGGGGTGACCATCGGAAGAATCGCTCGTTCTGCTGAACGTGAGCACCCAGGATCTCGTCCCCTCGCCCGTGGGCCCCGTCGACGTCGAGCAGGCCGAGGCCGCGCTCGTCGAGCGGTATCCCCGGCTCGTCCGCATCGCCTATCTCGTCCTGCCGCCGGCGCTCGGCCGCAACCGCCGGGTGCTGACCGCGCACGCCCTCGTCCAGCGGTCGCTGCCGCGCCGCCGGGTCCCGGGCCCGGCGGTGCCCGGCCCGCGTCGGGACGAGGACGCGGTGGATCCGGGGTACGCGTACGTACGGGGCGAGGTGCTGCGGCAGGCGCTGATCGCCGGGCTGCCGCTCCGGCGCCTCGCGCTGCCGCGCCGGGCCCAGTTCCCGCCGCTGCTGCCGCACGTGTGGGGGCTACGGCTCTTCCCCCGGGTGGGCGGCGCCGACGAACTCGCCCTGGACCAGCGACTGACCCGGCTCTCGGGTCCCGGCCGGGCGGCGTACGTGCTCCGCGGCCTGGAGCGCCAGGGCGACCCGGAGGTGCTGCGCGTCCTGGCGGCGGCGGGCGTCGAGGACCCGGCGGCGGCCCTGGCGGAGGCGGACGCGCTGGACGCGACGGAGAGCGCGGAGGGCGCGGGGAACGCGGGGAACGCGGAGAGCCTGGAGCACCCGGGCGCCCCCGGGGCGCTTCCGCTGGAGGACGACGCGGCCAGGGTCGGCGAGCAGGGCGGCCCCGGGAGGGCCGGGGGCCCGGGAGGAGCCGGGGCCGGCCGTGCCGAGAGGGTCGGCGAACAGTCCGGCCCTAGCAGGGCCGACGGTACGGGTGCCGGGCGTACGGGCGTGCGCGGCACGTCTGACGGCCCGGGCGGAGCCGACGCCTCCGGCCGGGCCGGATCCGCGGCCCGCTCCGACAGGTCCGCCGCACACTCCGGCGGCGCCTCAGGACAGGGCGCAGCCCCCGACGGCGCCGGCCCTGCGGCCGCAGGGCCGCACCCCGCCCACCCCCGTCGTCTCAGCGGTGCCGCCCTGCTCGAGTCCGACGAGTTCGATCCGTGTGCGTTGCAGGCGCGGCCCACCGATCTGGTGCGGCGGCGGCAGCACGTGCGGGCCGCGTTCGTCGCCGTCGTGGCGCTCGTGGTGTGCGGGGCGTTGCTCGGGCTGCCCGGGGACGGCTGGGGCAGAAACGGTGCTGCTGCGCCCTCGTACGCCCGTAATCCCGCCGCCGAGGCCGCCCTCGACCCGGGTGCGGTCAAGCGGGTGGGTCCCGACGTCTGGCCGGGGGCCACGCGGCAGGACTTCTCCGTGTGGCCCGCGCGCGGCGGGCTGACCGGCGACACCGCGCTGTTGCGGCGGGCGCTCGCCGTCTGGGCCCGGCCCGGCGGCGACGTGCGGTCCTCCGCGACGCCGGGGACGCCCGTCGGGCCGCCGATGGGGCCGCCGCAGCTGCTGTTCGCGGGGCGGGTCGATGCGATGCGGGTGGTGCTCTTCCACGACGGGCTGCGGGCCGTGCGGTACGCGGAGCCGGCCGAGGGGACGGCGGGCGCCGCGCTCGACTTCGCGCGGACGGACGCCGCCGACACCGTCGGCGCCGCCGCCCTGGTCGTCTCCCGCGCGTCCGGCAACGTCCGCTATCTGACGGCTCCCTGGGTACGGGAGACGGCCGTACGGGACCTCCTCGCGCCCGTGAAGCCGCCCCGGCCGCTGCTGCGGGACGCCGACGGGGTGACGGATCCCGTGCCGAGTCCCGCACGGGCCGCCGCCGGCTGCGCGAAGTGGAACGCCCTTCAGGTGCGGGACGGTTCTGGGCTGCGGCTCCTCGCCGACCTGGGCGAGCTGGCGCCCGCCCGGATGCTGTGGGGGCCGCCCACCGCGCCCGTGGACGCGACCGGCACGGAGGCGCGGGACGCCTGGGCGCGTACCGCGTGCCAGCTGGCGGCCGTGCGGGGGCACGGGGTGCGGTCCGTGAGCGCCTGGCGGTTCGCGCGGCAGCCGCTGCCCGAGGGCGCCGGGCACGGCACCTGGGTGTGCACGCGCGCGGAGACCTGGCGGGGCACGGGCAGCCGGGTCCTCGCCCAGTTCCTGGTCCCGTCGCCCGAGGTCCCGGCGGCGCTCGCGGCCCGCTCCGAGGGCTCGCCGGCCTGCGGGGTGCGGGATCCCCGGGTCCTCGCGGGCGTGCTGTGGCAGGCGCCGGGCGGCGGCTGGTACGTCCTGGCCGCGGGCAGCCCGGACTTCACGTCCCTGGAGACCTCGGGCGGCGTGCGGAGCCGGTCGGCGGGCCCCCTCCTGGCGGTGAAGGCGAAGCCGGGCGACCGGGCGGACCTGACCGGCACCCTGCGGGACGGCACCCGGAGGACCGCCCTGCGGTGACGGGCCCAGCAGCCACATGACGGTGACCGCAGGTAACAGGTGCGAAAAAGACCCCGCACGCACCTGTTGCCGGCGGCTTACCCCTCAGTACATTGACATCATGTCTAATACGCAGCCTGCACCGGTGGCGTCGGAGCACGTCGAGCTCAAGGCCCGCAAGGTCTCCTTCGACTGGGAAGAGACACCGCTCCACTGGGTACCGGGCGACCCCTTCACCACCCACACCATCAACGTGCTGCACCTGCTGCTCCCGGCCGGCGAGCGCTGGTTCGTGCACGTCTACGAGCAGGCGCTGCCGTACATCACCGACGACCGGCTGCGCGAGGACGTCATCGGCTTCATCGGCCAGGAGGCCATCCACTCCCAGGCCCACGACGACGTCCTCCCCCACCTGCGGAAGCTGGGCCTCGATCCCACCCCGTACACCGCGCACGTCGACTGGTTCTTCGAGAAGCTCCTCGGCGACCGGACCCTGCCGCCCGGCCGGCCGCGCCGCTGGTGGCTCATGGAGCGGGTCGCGCTCATCGCCGCCATCGAGCACTACACCGCCTTCCTCGGCGACTGGGTCCTCAACGCCGACGCGCTCGACCGCGTCGGCGCCGACCCGACCATGCTGGACCTGCTGCGCTGGCACGGCGCCGAGGAGGTCGAGCACCGCGCCGTCGCCTTCGAGCTCTTCATGCACCTCGACGGCAGCTACCGGCGCCGCGCCCGCACCTGGGCGCTCGCCTTCGCCGCGCTCATGTTCCTCTGGCAGCGGGGCGTCCGCTTCTTCATGGAGAACGACCCCAGCCTGCTCGACCCGAAGGCCTCCTTCGCGGACTTCGTCCGCAAGGGCCGGCAGGGCGTGCTGCCCTCCACCCCGGCCATGCTGCGCTCCATCCCCCGCTACCTCAGCCGCGCCTACCACCCCTCCCAGGAGGGGAACACCGCGCAGGCCATGGCCTACCTGGCCTCCTCCCCCGGCGCGAACGGAGGCCGCTGATGCCCCGGTTCACCACCGTCGCCCTCGTCGCCGGGGCCGCGCTGCTCGTCCGCCGCGCCGTCCGCAGCCGCATGAGCACCGCCCCCCTGTGGCCGATGCCCGCCCTCGACACCCCCGTATCCGGGTACGGGCGGGGCAGCACCGTCCCGCGCAAGGTGCGGGTCGCCGGGCGCACCACGCCCGCCGAGGGCGTCGTCGAACTGCGCCTGGAGGGCGACGGGCTGCCCGCCTGGCAGCCGGGCGCCCACATCGACCTGGTCCTGCCCTCCGGACTCGTCCGGCAGTACTCGCTCTGCGGCGATCCGGCCGACCTGTCGGCGTACACGGTGGCCACGCGCCTCATCGGGGAACCGCAGGGCGGCCGGGGCGGTTCGCGCGAGGTGCACGAGCAGCTCCGCGAGGGCGTGGAGATCGAGATCCGGGGGCCGCGCAACCGCTTCCCGCTGGTCGACTCCCCCGCGTACGTCTTCGTCGCCGGCGGCATCGGCATCACCCCGGTCCTGCCGATGCTGCGCGCCGCCGAGGCGGCCGGGGCGGACTGGCGGCTCGTCTACTGCGGGCGGAGCCGGGCCACCATGCCGTACCTGAAGGAGATCGAGGCGCTGGGCGCCGGCCACCGCGTGACCGTCGCCGCCGAGGACGAATCCGGCTTCCCCGACCTGGAGTTCCTCACGGACCTGCCCGACGGGACGGCCGTGTACTGCTGCGGGCCCGACGGGCTGATGGACGCCGCGGGCGCGGCGATGCCGGAGGGCCGGGCGCCGCGTCTGGAGCGCTTCACCGCCGCCGCGACGACCGGCGGCACCGCGTTCGAGGTCGAACTGCGCCGCACCGGGCGGACGTTGACGGTGGCGGCCGACCAGTCGCTCCTGTCGGCGGTCCGCGAGGAGGTGCCCGGCATCATGTACTCCTGCCGACAGGGCTTCTGCGGGACCTGCCGACAGCGGGTCCTGGAAGGCGAGATCGACCACCGGGACGAGCTGCTCACCGACGAGGAGCGGGACGGTTCGATGCTGATCTGCGTCTCGCGCTGCGCGGGGAAGCGGCTCGTCCTCGACCTCTGACGAGAGTCACGGCAGGACCAGCCAGTCCAGGGCCAGTGCCGTGAGGAGGCCGCCCGCCAGGAGCCAGGTGCCGAGGCGGGTGCGGCCGTTGCGGGAGAGTTCGATCACGATCCCGCAGAGGATCATCGCGAGTCCGTACACGCCGACGACCAGGACGGACGTACGGCTCGCGAGCCGGATGACGAGCACCACGGCCAGGACCGCCAGGAGCACGGACGCGGCGGCGACGCGCAGCCGCCGCGCCTGCTTCGGGGTCAGCCCGGAGGCGGGAACCTCCGGGTCCTCCTCCAGCTCCCCCGACTCCTCCGGGTCCGCCTCCCCGTCCCCCGGCTCCCCCGACTCCTCGGGCTCCACGGGGACTTCGGGGACTTCGGGGGACTCCGGCTTTTCGCCGGCCTCTGCGGCCGTCCTCGGCTGGTCGGCCTCCGGGGCCTCGGCGGTCGGGGTGTCCTGGTCGGAAGCGCTCATGAGGCAGGAGCGTAACGGACACCGTTAGGCTGTTCGTATGACGACCGGGGTACGCCGCAGGATGGGCGTCGAGGAGCGCAAGCAGCAGCTGATCGGGGTGGCCCTCGAACTCTTCAGCCACCGCTCTCCCGACGACGTGTCCATCGACGAGATCGCCGCCGCCGCGGGCATCTCCCGGCCGCTGGTCTACCACTACTTCCCCGGCAAGCAGAGCCTCTACGAGGCGGCGCTGCGCCGCGCGGCGGACGAGCTCGCGGCCCGCTTCGTGGAGCCGCCCCGGGGACCGCTCGGGCCGCGGCTGCTGCGGGTGATGGGCCGGTTCTTCGACTTCGTGGACGAGCACGGGCCCGGCTTCGCGGCGCTGATGCGCGGCGGGCCCGCGGTCGGCTCGTCGACGACGAACGCGATGATCGACGAGGTCCGGCAGGCCGCGTACGAACAGATCCTGGCCCATCTGGAGGTCGAGAAGCCCTCCGCCCGGCTCGAACTGGTCGTCCGCTCCTGGGTGTCGCTCGCCGAGTCGACGGCGCTCCTGTGGCTGGACGGCCGCCGGGTCCCGCGCGCGGAGCTGGAGCTCCAGCTGGTGCACGACTTCGCCGCGCTGGCCGCGGTGAGCGCCGCGTACGACACGGAGATGGCGGAGATCCTCGTCCGGATCCTCGCCGACGAGCCGGCCGACGGCCCCTTCGGGGACCTCGTGGCCAGGCTCGCGGCGCTCGTACCCGAAGTGCCCGGTATGACCGCTGCGCCCGATCAGCGCTTGCGGTAGGAGCCGTCGAGGTCGCGGACCTCGACGGAGAGCGTGACTCCCTCGGCGGCCTTGAGGTACGCGGGCAGCAGCTCCAGGACGGCGTCCGCGAGCCGTGCCTTGACCTCGTCGGTGCGGCCGGCGAGCAGGCCGATCTCGACGTGCACGAGGACGTCGTCGTCCGCTCCGCCACCGGCGACGAACTCCTCGACCTCCCGGAACCGGGTCTTGCAGGCGTCGAGCCTCGCGTCGACCGTCTCCACGACGAGCGGATGCAGGGCCAGCGCGAAGCCGCGCCGGTCGAGGGGCGCGGAGTAGTCGACGGTGATCTGCGGCATGAGGGTCACTCCCGGGGAAAACAATGTCTGGCCACAGCTTTACGGTGTTCGCCATGACGACACAAGTGACCTTCCGGCAGGCGGACGAACGCGATCTCGACCTTCTGGCGGGGTGACTCGACGGGCCCCGCGCCCGGCGGGGCGGTGCCCAACCCGGTGCGGGCCCGCGCCCGGCGGGGCGGTGCCCTCCGCCCCGGCGGTGTGGGGGGGGGGGGCGGGACCGCGGGGAAGGCGCCGCAGCAGAGACGGGGGGGGATAGGCAGGACGGAGGAGAAAAAGAACAAGAACAACC
>NZ_JBVJWR010000001.1:68714-102863 GCF_055602235.1 Streptomyces sp. NPDC037410
GGGGGGGCGTGTGGTACCTGACTACGTCGGACGGAGTGAAGTTCGCCGACGGGAAAAGACTCCCCCCGACCGAGGGGGGGGTGGGGGGACAAAAAGGGGGGGGCCCCCCGCCCCAGCAGAACGACTGCCCGCAGGGGCGGGTCCGCCCTCGGCTCGCCGCCGACGGGACCCGGTACGGGGTCACGCTGATGGAGCGGCCGCTCACCCGGCCTTGAACACCGCCACCGTCCGTGCCGGGACCGTGAAGGTGCCCGTGGACTGCTCGTACGCGGCCGACTTCACCACCGCGTCCGAGCCGCCCGCCTGGACCGGGTGCAGGCGGTAGCCCTTTCCGGCGAGGTCGGCGATCTTCTGCGCGGTGCCGTCCGGGGTCGCGTTGAGGACGACGACGAGGTCACCGAGGCGCATGGTGAGGACGCCCGGGGTCTCGTCGGGGCCGGAGAGCGGGAAGGACAGGGCCTCCTGCACCCGGTCCGCCGTGGCCAGGGAGAAGACCGGCTCGGTGGTACGGATCTTCTGGAGGTCCCGGTAGGCGGCGGAGGCGCCGTCGATCTGGGCGCAGCCGACCGTGAGGGACGGGTTCACGAGCAGCGGCTTGCCGTAGGACCACTTGGCCTGGTTGTCGGCGGCCGGGGGCAGGCCGCGGCCGAAGCCGTTGCCGTCGCGGCAGTCCCAGTGGATGGCGTTGTACCAGTCGCCGCTGTCGAAGGAGTTGCGGTCCAGGGACTTGGAGCGCAGCAGGTCCGAGCCGGCCTGGGAGAGGGACGGGCCCTGAGAGAGGGTGGCCGTCGCCATGGCGAGGACCTGCATGCGGGCGCGGTCGGCCGGGGAGGTGCCGGCGGGCAGCTTGAAGGCGAGCGCGTCGTACAGGGACTCGTTGTCGTGGGCGTCGGCGTAGGCGAGGGCGTCGCCGGGGGCCGCCGCGTATCCGGCGGGGGCGCCGTTGTAGTCGACCTGGCTGCCCTTGACCGTACGGCCCGAGGTGTCGGTGAAGCGGTAGTCGGCGAGGTTGCCGGTCAGGCCGACCTTGATGAGGTCCTGGTAGTGCAGGAGGCGGGCCTTCTGCTCGGCCGGGGTCCCGTTGGCGGCCGAGCCGTTCGGGTCGGTGTAGAGGCCGGAGGCGAAGCCCTGGATGCCGGGGTCCCCGTCGAAGGGGCCGCCGCCGCGGACGGCGTCGCGGGCCCGGTCGGAGAAGGTCGCGATGCCGGTGCCGGCCATGTTCTTCTGGGTGGCCTGGACGAAGCGGGCGTCGTCCGCGATCTCGCCGAAGTTCCAGCCCTCGCCGTAGAGGACGATCGCCTTGCCGTCGACGCCGTCCTTCTCGACGGTCAGCGCGTCGAGTGCCGCCCGTACGGCGAGGATGTTGGCCTTGGGGTGGTGGCCCATGAGGTCGAAGCGGAAGCCGTCGACCTTGTACTGCCTGGCCCAGGTGACGACCGAGTCGACGACGAGCTTGCCCATCATGGCGTTCTCGGGCGCGGTGTTGGCGCAGCAGGTGGAGGTGGCGACGGAGCCGTCGGCCTGGAGGCGCTGGTAGTAGCCGGGGACGATCCGGTCGAGGATCGACTTGTCGTTCTGTCCGGCGGCGACGGTGTGGTTGTAGACGACGTCCATGACGGTGCGCAGTCCGTCGCCGTTGAGGGCCTGGACCATCTGCCGGAACTCGACCGTGCGGCGGGTGCCGTTCGGGTCGGTGGCGTAGGAGCCCTCGGGGACGGTGTAGTGCAGGGGGTCGTAGCCCCAGTTGTAGGCGTCCTCGGCCGCGGCGGCGGTGACGCAGGCCTGCTGCTCCTCGGAGTCGGGGGCGTAGACCTTCAGGTCGCAGGCGGGCGTGGTCTGGTCGGACTTCTTCTCGGGGACGGTGCCGAGGTCGAAGGCGGGGAGGAGGTGGACGTAGGAGGTGCCGGAGGCGGCGAGCGCCTTCAGGTGCTCCGATCCCTTGCTGTCCTTGTCGGTGAAGGCGAGGTAGGTGCCCTGGTGGCCGGCCTTCGCGGTGGGGTCGGCGATCGAGAAGTCCCGGATGTGGAGTTCCTGGATCTGGGCGTCGCGCAGCGGTACGGCGGCGGGCTTCTTCAGGGTCTTCCAGCCGGCGGGGGCGAGCTTCGGGTCGGTGAGGTCGACGACGAGGCTGCGGGCGGAGTCGGTGGTGAGGGCGGTGGAGTAGGGGTCGGTGACCCGGTTCTCGACGACCTTCTGCACACTCGGGGCCCAGACCTTCACGACGTACCGGTACGGCTTGCCCGTCCAGGTCGCCGGGCCGGTGACGGACCAGACGCCGGAGGCGGGGTCGCGCCGCATGGGCACGGTCCTGCCGTCGAGTTCGAGGGCGACGGTCTGCGCGGTGGGCGCCCACAGGGAGAGGGTGGGGCGGCCGGCGCGGAAGACGGGGCCGAGCGCGGCCGTGGTGGCCTTCGCGGCGTACAGGTCGTCGAGGATGCCGGCGGTCTGGACGCCGGTGGCGGCGAGCAGGGCGCCGTTGGCGGCGCGCTGGGTGGCGATGAGCTGGCCGCGCAGGGAGTCCCTGACCCGGTCGGCGTCGCGCGGGTCGACGGTGAAGGCCGGGTAGTCCTTGAGGTGCGGGAACTTCGCCTTCTGGGCGTCGGTCATGGACGAGGGCGTGAGCCGGAGCCAGCGGCCCTCGTCGCTCAGGGCGCCGTCGGTGACGGTGATCCCGCCGTCCTTCGCGTACACCAGCTGCTGGCTGGTGGCGTCGGTGGTCTTCACCTTCCAGACGACGGTGTTCCGGTCGATCCACTGGGCCTCGGCCTTGCCGAGGTCGAGGTTCGGGGCGCCGCCGGTGGTCGGCAGGAGGTACTTGGGCTGTCCGGAGAGGAGCCAGACCTCGTGGCCGTAGGTGCCGAGGTCGAGGGACTGGTCGGTGGGCAGGTCCTTCTCGTCGCCCTTGTGGAGGATGTACGAGAGGGAGCTCGCGCCGTCGGTCAGCGGGACCTCGTAGACCGCGCCGTACGCGTCGACGCGGACGGGCATGAGGGGCTTGGACCAGTCGGTGGGCTGGGCGGCGCCGGTCCAGGTGTGGAGGCCCCAGCCGTCGTAGTTCCCGTCGGCCCGCCGGTAGTGGATGACGGCCTTCGTCCTGTCCTGGGCGGCCGGGGCCGGGTCGGTGTCGGACTGTCCTTCGGCGCCCTGCGTGATCCAGACCTCGCCGGTGCGGCCGAGGGTGATGCCGCGCTGCGGGCCGTCGGCGGTGCCGTCCTTCTCGACGGTGTACGGGACGGTGGAGGCGCCCTCGGGGACCTTGACCCAGGCGAAGGCGCCGAAGGCGTCCCGTCCGGTGAAGGCGGCTTCCTGGCCGTCGGTCCTCAGCTTCCAGCCGTCGTAGTTCCCGTCCTGGCGCTTGTAGTGGACGACGGCGTACGCCCGCTCGACGGCGACCGGCTTCTCGGGGGCCGGGGGCGCGCCGGCCGTGGTGGCGGCGAGGGCGCTCGCGGTGCGGCCGGCGCTGTCGACGACGACGGCCTTGTAGCGCAGGGCGGTGCCGGCGGGGGCGGTGATGTGCTGGGTGACCTTGTAGGGGGCGTGGTCGGCGGTGCCGAGGGTCTGCCAGCGGCCGTCGCCGGCCTGGGCGGCGAACACGACCCGGTTCAGGCCGCCGCCGGTGACGTCGGCGGTGAGCTCGACGGTGCCGGTGGAGCCGGCGGCCGGGGCCTTCAGGGAGACGGTGGGCTTCGTCGCGGGGGCGGGCAGCGGGGCGGCCGCCTTGAGGACGAGGGAGGAGAGGGCGGGGACGGTGACGGTGACCTTGCCGTCGTTCGCGGTGACGGCGCCCTGACCCCCGTACAGGGTGCGGAAGCCGGCGGAGTCGACGGGGACGGTGACGGTCTTCGGCTCGGTGGCGCCGTTGACGGCGACCAGGTACTCGGTCCGGGTCTTCGGGTCGGTGCGGGTGAAGGCGTAGACGGAGCCCTCGGCGTACCGCTCCTGCTGGACGCCGTCGCGGAGGGCCGGGTTCTCCCGGGTGAGCTTCGACAGGGCGGCGATCGAGCGGTAGAGGGGGTGCGTGGTGTCGTACGCGTCGGTGGCGTGGGTGCGGTCGGTGCCGAGTTGGTCGTCGTCGAGGTAGTCGGCGGTCTTCGAGGCGAAGAGGGTCTGGCGGGCGTCCTTGTCGCCGCCGGCTCCGGTGAAGCCCTGCTCGTCGCCGTAGTAGATCACCGGGTTGCCCCGGGAGAGGAACATCAGCTCGTTGGCGAGGCGGTCGCGGCGGACGAGCTCCTCGTCGGAGGCGTTCGGGTTGTCCTGCTTCAGGAAGGTGCCGATGCGGCCCATGTCGTGGTTGCCGAGGAAGGTCACCTGCTCGTAGGCGTTGGCCTTGTCGGTGGTGTACCGGTAGTCCTCGGCGAAGACCTTGGCGAGGCGGTCGGCGCCGGCGCCCTGGGAGGCGAAGGCGCGGGCGGCGTCCTGGAAGGGGAAGTCGAGGGTGGCGTCGAGCCGGCCCCGGGTGACGTACGGGGAGGTGACGGCGGTGTCGGCGGAGTACACCTCGCCGAACATGAAGAAGTCCTCGCGGCCCCGCTTCTTCGCGTACGCGTCGAGGGCGGTGGCCCACTGGGTCCAGAAGTCCAGGTCGACGTGCTTGACGGTGTCGATGCGGAAGCCGTCGATGTCGAAGTCGCGGACCCACTTCTCGTAGATCCGCTTCATGCCCTCGACGACCTCGGGGCGCTCGGTCCACAGGTCGTCGAGGCCGACGAAGTCGCCGTACTCGGCGGACTCGCCGACCCAGGTGGAGTCGCCCCGGTTGTGGTACATCGTGGGGTCGTTGAGCCAGGACGGGACCTTGCCGCCGGTCGTGGTCGGCGTGTACGGGAACGAGTCCGCGTCCACCTTGCCGATCTTCGTCCGGTCGTCGAAGGGGCGGCCAGAGGCGTCGAGGTACGGGTAGGCGCCCTTGGGGCGGTAGCCGTACTTCTTCTCGGCGTAGTCGACGGTGTCGGCGGTGTGGTTGGTGATGACGTCGAAGAAGACCTTCATGCCCTTGGCGTGGGCGGCGGCGATCAGCCTCTTCAGGTCCTCGTTGGTCCCGAAGTGCGGGTCGACCTGGGTGAAGTCGGTGATCCAGTACCCGTGATACCCGGCGCTGGCGTCCTTGCCGGTGCCCTGCACGGGCCGGTTCTTGAAGATCGGCGCCATCCAGATGGCGGTGGTGCCGAGGCCCTTGATGTAGTCGAGCCGCTCGGTGAGGCCCTTGAGGTCGCCGCCCTGGTAGAAGCCCTTGTCGGTGGGGTCGAAACCGGTCGCGGTACGGCTGCCGGTGAGGCCGCCCCGGTCGTTGGAGGCGTCGCCGTCGGCGAAGCGGTCGGGCAGGACGAAGTAGAACTGCTCGCGGGTGAGGTCCTGCCGGGCGGGCTGGGCGGCGAGGGCCTGGTCGGAGGGCGGGGCGGGGGCCTGGGCGGCGGCGGTGGCCGTCGCGGGGACGGCGGGCACGAGGGCGGCGCACAGCGCGGCGGCCAGCGCGACCGCCGTTCTCTTGCGTATCACGGGGGTGCTCCCTGGAGGTACGGGAAGAGAGGGCCGCCCCGGCGGGGCGGCCCTTGCGTGGGGGAGGCTCAGTTACGGAAGGTGTCGTTGAGGACGAGCTGGCCCGACGACGGGACCGTTGCCGTGCGGTTGACGCCGGACTCCCAGGTCACGTTTCCGGCCGCGTCCTTGCGGATGTACTTGTACTCGAAGGCCGTGCCGGCGGGCAGGGACACCGTCAGCTTCCAGACGGGGTACGCGGCCGGGTCGAGCTTGAGGGCGGCGGCGGGGGCCCAGTTGCCGAGTTCGGCGCGGTTGCCGGTGACGTAGATGTTCTGGCCGGTGACCGTGGTGGCGGTCACGTTGAAGGAGGCGCCGGAGGTGGCCGGCTGGGTCCCGCAGGTCATCGCCCCGGTGTGCAGGGCGAGGGCCGTGTTCGCGGCGAGGGTGGCCGTGAACCGGCCGGCGGAGTCGACTGTCACGGCGGTGTTCGACTGCACGTCGCAGTAGGTGCCGGCGGCGAGGGAGGTCTGGAAGGTGCGGGTCAGGGCCGAGGACTCGTGGTTGATCGCCACGTACGCCTTGGCACCGCGGCCGAACGCGATCGCGTTGCCGCCGTTGTCCCACCAGTCAGTGACGGCCTGCCCGCGGGCGGTGTTGCGGAAGGCCACCATGGAGGAGATCTCGCGCCAGGCGTGCTGGCACTTCCAGCCGTCGCTGTAGCAGGCGTTCACCTGGCCGTTGTTCGGCGGGCCCGCGTCCTTGTCGGTCCACTCGTAGCCGGAGTGGACGTCCGGGGAGCCGTAGGGCCAGGCGAGCATGAAGACCGAGGCGAGGGTGTAGTTCGCGCCGTCCTTGTAGTTGAGGGTGTCGCCGCCGCGCTCGGTGTCGTGGTTGTCGACGAAGACGCCGGACTGGCCGGAGGGCATGTAGCCCCAGGCCTCGCCGAAGTTCTTGAGGTAGGCGAGCTTCTCGTTCTGCAGGACCCGCTTGAGGTCGCGGGCGTAGCGGAACTCCTGGACGTCGCCGTTGCCGAGGTACTCGCTCGGCTGGACGGCCTCGCCCGCGCCGTAGATCGCCTCCTGCTTCCAGTAGACGGAAGGATTCGTCAGGCGGGACTTGATGTTCGCGAGGTCGGCGGCCGGCATGTGCTTGGCGGCGTCGATCCGGAAGCCGTCGACGCCGAGGGAGAGCAGGTCGTTGAGGTAGCCCGCTATCTTCCCGCGGACGTAGTCCTCGCCCGTGTCGAGGTCCGGGAGCTGGACCAGCTCGCAGTTCTGGACGTTCGCCCGGTCCTGGTAGTTGGAGATCGCGGCGCGGCAGTCGTCCATGTCCGCGCCCGAGTAGAGGCCGGGGTAGTCGTACTTGGAGAACGGGGTCCCGCCCGTTCCCGTGCCCGATCCGTTCGCCATGTGGTTGACGACGGAGTCGGCGACGACCTTCACGCCCGCCGCGTGACAGGTGTCGATCATGTTCTTGAAGGCGGTGCGGTCGCCGAGACGTCCGGCGATCTTGTAGCTGACCGGCTGGTACGAGGTCCACCACTGGCTGCCCTGGAGGTGCTCCTGGGGCGGGGACACCTGGACGTATCCGTATCCGGCGGGGCCGAGGCGCTCGGTGCACTCGCGGGCGACCGAGGCGAAGTTCCACTCGAACATCACCGCGGTGACGTCCTTCTCGCCGGGCGGGGCGGCCTGCGCCGGGACGTTGCCCGTGACGGCCACAGCGGCTCCCGCCACGAGGGCGAGTGCAGCGGCCACGGTCTTTCTCGCCATGTCTTCCTCCTGCTGACTTCACTGTCGCAAGAAGTTGCCGAAAACTTCAGCAACTGTTTTCAGCCGTGACCGTACGAGCGCCCCGGCGCCCGGTCAACCCTCCGGGCGCCCGAACGCAACTTGTTACGAAAGGACTTGCGGAAGCCGGCCGGGCGGCTGCGCCGTGGAACCGCGCACGACGAGTTCGGGCTGGAAGACGAACTCCGTGCGCTGCACCGGGTTCCCCTCGATCTCCTCCAGGAGCGCGCCGACGGCCGCCGTCGCCATGGCCTGAACGGGCTGGCGCACGGTGGACAGCGGCGGGCTGGTGAAGGCGATCAGCGGCGAGTCGTCGAAGCCGACGACGGAGACGTCGCCGGGCACGTCGAGGCCGCGGGCGCGCACCGCGCGGATGACACCGAGCGCCATCAGGTCGGAGCCGCAGACGATGCCCGTGCAGCCCTCGCGGAGCAGGATGTCGGCGGCCGCGTGACCGCCCTCGACGCCGAACAGGGTGGGCCTGATGAACCGTTCGGCCTCGTCCCGCTCGATGCCGAGGAGTTCGTACAGCTCGGCGGTGAAGCCCTCGGCCTTGCGGCGCGAGGGCACGTACCGGGTGGGGCCGATGGCGAGGCCGATCCGCTCGTGGCCGAGCTCGACCAGGTGCCGGACGGCCATCCGGGCCGCGGCCCGGTCGTCCGGGGAGACGAAGTTGGCGTCGATGTGCTCGTTGTAGCCGTTGATGAGGACGTACGGGACGCCGCGCTCGGTCAGCCGGGCGTAGCGCGCGGGGTCGGCGGTGGCGTCCGCGTGCAGCCCGGAGAGGAAGACGATGCCGGCGACCCCGCGCTCCACGAGCTGGTCGACGAGTTCGTCCTCGGTGGCGCCGCCGGGCATCTGGGTGCAGAGCACCGGGGTGTAGCCGTGCCCGGCGAGGACCTGTTCGACGACCTGGGCGAAGGCCGGGAAGATCGGGTTGGTCAGCTCGGGCACGACGAGCCCGACGAGGCCCGCGCTGCGGCGTTTGAGCCGTACGGGACGCTCGTAGCCGAGCACGTCGAGCGCCGCGAGCACCTTGTGCCGGGTCGCGCCGGCCACCCCCGCCTTGCCGTTGAGGACACGGCTGACGGTGGCCTCGCTGACCCCGGACTGGGCCGCGATGTCCGCGAGCCGCGGGGCGCCGTTCCCGGCACCCCGCGGCAGGGGGATCGTCACGCCGCCCACCAGACGGTGGTGTCGGCGGGCAGCTCCACCGTCCCCTCCACGGCGGAGCTGTCCACCTCCTCGCTGGCGAGCAGATACCGGCCGGGCAGCGGGACGGTGATGGCCCGGCCGGTGGTGTTGGCGGTGCAGACGAAGCCGTCGCGGCGGAAGGAGAGCACACCCTCGGGTGCCTCCAGCCACTCGACGGCGTCGCCCGCACCGAGTTCGGGGCGCTCGCGCCGGACGGCGAGGGCGCTGCGGTAGAGCTCCAGGGTGGAGCCGGGGTCGCCGGTCTGCGCCTCGACGCTCAGGGCGCTCCAGGTCGCGGGCTGCGGCAGCCAGGAGCCGCCGTCGCCGAAGCCGTACGAGGAGCCCTCGACGGTCCACGGGATCGGCACGCGGCAGCCGTCGCGGAAGCCGTCCTGGCCGCTGGCCCGCCAGAACGACGGGTCCTGGCGGACCTCGTCGGGCAGGTCGGTGACGTCCGGGAGGCCGAGCTCCTCGCCCTGGTAGACGTACGCGGAGCCGGGCAGGGCCAGCATGAGGAGGGTCGCGGCGCGGGCGCGGCGCAGGCCGAGCTCGCGGTCGCCGGCCTCGCGGAGCTGGGTGCCGAGGCCCGCCGGGTTGGCGAAGCGGGTGGCGTGCCGGGTGACGTCGTGGTTGGAGAGGACCCAGGTGGTGGGGGCGCCGACCGGGCGCATCGCGTCGAGCGAGGCGTCGATGACGGTACGGAGCTCGGCGGCGTCCCAGTGGGTGCCGAGGTACTGGAAGTTGAAGGCCTGGTGCATCTCGTCGGGGCGCACGTAGTTCGCGGTGCGGTCGACGGTGGGGGTCCAGGCCTCGGCGACGAGGATGCGCTCGCCGTCGTACTCGGCGAGGATCTGCCGCCAGGAGCGGTAGATCTCGTGGACGCCGTCCTGGTCGAAGAAGGGCATGACGTCGTTGCCGAGCAGCTTGAGCTGGTCGTGGGAGCCGATGTCGGGCAGTCCGGCGGCCTTGACGAGGCCGTGGGCGACGTCGACGCGGAAGCCGTCGACGCCCATGTCGAGCCAGAAGCGCAGGATGGAGCGGAACTCGTCGCGGACGGCGGGGTGTTCCCAGTTGAAGTCGGGCTGCTCGGGGGCGAAGAGGTGGAGGTACCAGTCGCCGGGGGTGCCGTCCGGGTTCTCCGTACGGGTCCAGGCGGGGCCGCCGAAGATGGACTCCCAGTCGTTGGGCGGGAGTTCGCCGTTCTGGCCCTGGCCGGGGCGGAAGTGGTAGCGCTCGCGGAGCACCGACCCGGGGCCCTCGCGCAGGGCGCGCTGGAACCACTCGTGCTGGTCGGAGGAGTGGTTGGGGACGAGGTCGACGATGATGCGCAGGCCCAGTTCGTGGGCCTCGCGGATCAGGGCGTCGGCGTCGAGGAGCGTGCCGAACATGGGGTCGATGGCCCGGTAGTCGGCGACGTCGTAGCCGGCGTCGGCCTGCGGCGAGGCGTAGAACGGGGAGAGCCAGACGGCGTCGACGCCGAGCCTCTTGAGGTACGGCAGCCGGCTGCGGACGCCCTCCAGGTCCCCCATGCCGTCACCGTTGCCGTCGGCGAAGGAGCGCGGGTAGACCTGGTAGATCACCGCGTCTCTCCACCAGCCCGTGTGCGTGCCGGTGGTCGGGGCGGCGGCGGGGGTGGCGAGGTGCTGGGTCATGTCTTCCTTGGGTCGTAAGGACATGTCGTCAGGACATGGCGGGGCGCTCAGCCCTTGACGGCGCCGGCGGACATGCCGGTGACGAGGTGGCGCTGGGCGAACAGGAACACGAGGGCGGCGGGGACGGCGATGAGCACGGAGGCCGCGGCCATCGGACCCCACTGGGCGCCGTACTGGTTGACGAACTTCTGCAGTCCGCCGGCGAGCGTGAGGTTCTCGTCGCCGACCATGAAGGCGGAGGCGTAGGCGACCTCGCCCCAGGCGGTGATGAAGGAGTAGAAGGCGGTGACGGCGATGCCCGGCTTGGCGAGCGGCAGGATGAGCCGCCAGAAGGTGCCGAACGGGGTGAGGCCGTCGACGTAGCCGGACTCGTCGATCTCGCGCGGGATGGTGTCGAAGAAGCCCTTCATCATCCACGCGCAGAACGGGACGGCGATGGTCAGGTACGTGATGACCAGGCCGGCCGGCTGGTTGAGCAGGCCCATCGACGCCATGATGTTGTAGATCGGCACGATCAGGACGGCGACCGGGAACATCTGGGTGACGAGCAGGGTCCACATCAGGCCGCGCTTGCCGGGGAACCGGAAGCGGCTGACGGCGTAGCCCGTGGTGGCGGAGATGAACACGCCGACGACGGTGGTGAGGCCGGCGACGAGCAGCGAGTTGCCGAACCAGGTGAGGAACGGGGTGTCGTTCAGCAGGTTCGTGTAGTTCTCGAGCGTCGTCTCCTTGAAGAAGTCCGTGCTGGTCGCGTACGCCGCCGGCTTCAGCGAGGTCAGCAGCACCCAGAGGACCGGGAAGACGGCGATCACGGAGGCCACGATCAGCGTGACGTGCAGGCCGACCGAGGCGAGCGGCGAACGGCGGCCGCGGATCGGGGTGTTCACGGCCTGGGGGGTGGGGGTCGTGGTGGTCACCAGACTTCTCCCTGCTTGCGGAGGACGCGCTGGTAGAACGCGGCGAAGACCATCAGGAGGACCAGGATGAGCACGCCCCACGTGGACGACTGGGCGAAGTCGCGCGGGCTGACCTCGAAGGAGAACTTGTAGGCCTGGGTGACGAGGATCTGGGTGGCCTCGCCGGGACCGCCCCGGGTGAGCAGGAAGATCACCGGGAACATGTTGAAGGTCCAGATGGTGCTCAGCAGGATCACGGTGGTGCTGACGGACCGCAGCCCCGGCAGGGTGATGTGCCGGAAGCGCTGCCAGGGGCCCGCGCCGTCCATCTCGGCGGCCTCGTACAGCTCGCCGGGTATGGACTGCAGCCCGCCCAGGAGGGCGACCATCATGAAGGGGACGCCGAGCCAGACGTTGGTCGCGATGACCGAGATCTTGGCCCACATGGGGTCGTTGAGCCACGGGACGGCGTCGATGCCGCCGCCCGCGAGGATCTGGTTGAGGATGCCGCGGCGCTCGTCGTAGAGGAAGCGCCAGGCGAAGACGGAGACGAAGCCGGGGACGGCCCAGGGCAGGATCAGCAGCAGCCGGTAGACGGAGCGGCCGGCGATCTTGCGGTTCAGGATGTTGGCGAGGCCGAGGCCCAGGGCGAACGTCAGGGCCACGCAGGACACGGTCCAGACGATCGTCCAGCCGAGGGTTCCGAGGAACTGGCTCCCGGTGATCGCGTCCTTGTAGTTGTCCAGGCCGATGAACTCGTAGGTGGCCGGGATCTCGTTGACGCCGATCGACCGTGCGACGTTCCTCTCGGTCGCGTCGGTGAACGACAGGTAGATGCCGCGGACCAGCGGATAGCCGATGATCACGCCGATCACGATCACCACGGGGGTGACCATGGCCCAGGCGTACCAGTGGGTGGAGAGGGAGCGCTTCGCCGCGCGGCGCGATGTACCAGTTCCGCGGCTCCGGCCGCGGGCGACACTGTCGCCCGCGGCCTTCGCCACCGACTGGCTGGGACTGTCCACAGCCATGAGCCGGCCTGCCTTCTTTCTTACTTCCAGTCCTTCAGGAGCTTGCGGTACGAGGCACCGATCGCCTTGGCGCCGGCGTCCGGGGTGGTCTGGCCGGTGAGGACCTTGGTGTACTCGACCTTGATCGGCTCGAAGAGGCTGCCGCCCTCCGGGATCCAGGGGCGCTCGACGGCCTTGTCGACGACCGGCTTGAAGAAGCTGATCATCTCGTTGGTCGCGATGTCCGGCTTGATGTAGACGGACTGGCGGGTCGGGAGCAGGCTGAGCTCCTTGGAGATCCGCGTCTGGGTCTCGACCGAGGTCATGTACTCGGCGAAGGCGTACGAGGCGTCCAGGTTCTTGGAGCCGGCGTAGACCGCGAGGTTGTGGCCGCCCTGCGGGGCGCCCTGGCCGCCCGAGCCGGCCGGGACCGGGGCGATGCCCAGGTTCGCCTTGTCGGCGAACTCCTTGCCCGCGTAGGTGTCGGTGACCGCCCACGGGCCGTTGATCATCATGGCGACCTTGCCGTCCTTGAAGGCCGCCTGCATGTTGTCCCAGCCGTTGGTGGCGTCGGTGATCGCCGCCTTCGAGTCGACCAGGTCCTTGACGGTCGCGAGCGCCTTGACGCCCTTGGCGTCGTCGATCGTGACGGTCTTCTTCTCGGCGTCGACCATGTCGCCGCCCTCGCCGTACAGGAAGGAGAGGAACCAGTACGGGTCGTCGCCGCGCAGGTAGAGGCCGGTCTTGCCGGTCTTCTGCTTGATCTTGGCGGAGACGGACTTGAGCTCGGCGATGGTCTTGGGGACCTGGACGCCGGCCTCCTTGAAGATCTTCTTGTTGTAGAAGATGCCCATGGAGTCGATGACCTGCGGGACCGCGTAGGTCTTGCCGTTGTACTTCGTCGAGGCGGTGGCCTGCTTCAGGAAGTCGTCGGAGTCCTTGAGCGCGGGGGTGCCGTCGAGCGGGGCGAGGTAGCCGAGGCTGGCGAAGTCGGGGGTCCAGGCGACCTCGGAGCGGATGACGTCGGGGGCGCCGGAGCCGGACTGCGCGGCGTTCTTGAACTTGTTCTGCGCCTCGCCGAACGGCACGTTCACGTACTTGACGGTGACCTTGGGGTGCTTCTTGGTGAAGTCCTCGGCGGCCTGCTTGAAGACCTTGTCCTCGGAGCCGACCGTGGAGGTGTCCCACCAGGTCACGGTGCCGGAGAGCTCGCCCGAGCCCTTCGAGCCGCCGTTGGAACCGCTGTCGCTTCCGCCGCACGCCGCCAGGGTCACGCCCAGGGCCGCGACCAGCGCGGTGGCCGCTATGCCACGCCGCATGTGAACTCCTTCGATGATCCCGGGGAGACGAGGGCCTTGAACCTTCCTCATGCGACCGCTCCCTCGCGGCGCTCCGGGTTGGCAGGAACGTAACAGGGTTGAAAACGCGCCGAAAGAGCTTGCGAGAACTTTCTGCAAGGAACGGCGATCGTTACATTCACGTGTCCCTAAGGTTGCCGGGAGGCCGCTTGACAGGGGCAGTCGGTCCCTTTTCGATCATGAATGCCCCCGCAAGGAGCCCGCAAGGACTGCAAGACCTTGCAGCGGGACGGCATCGGGCGGACCTCGGGGTATCGGTGGGCAATACGCCCCGTGACCGGTACAGTCCACTCTCATGACCGCGCGGCTCTCCGACATCGCAGCCCAGGCGGGGGTCAGTGAGGCCACAGTCAGCCGCGTGCTCAACGGCAAGCCGGGCGTGGCCGCCGCCACCCGCGAGTCCGTCCTTGCCGCGCTCGACGTGCTCGGCTACGAGCGGCCCGTGCGTCTGCGCCAGCGCAGCGCGGGGCTCGTCGGCCTCATCACCCCCGAGCTGGACAACCCGATCTTCCCCGCCCTCGCCCAGGTCATCGGGCAGGCCCTGACCCGGCAGGGGTACACGCCGGTCCTCGCCACCCAGACCCCCGGCGGGTCCACCGAGGACGAGCTCACCGACATGCTGGTGGAGCGCGGCGTCGCCGGCATCATCTTCGTGTCCGGGCTGCACGCCGACACCACCGCCGACATGACGCGCTACGACCAGCTGCGCGGCAAGGGCGTCCCGTACGTCCTCCTCAACGGCTTCTCCCCCAAGGTGCAGGCGCCGTTCGTCTCCCCCGACGACCGGGCGGCGATGAAGCTGGCCGTGACGCACCTGGCCGCGCTCGGGCACACCCGGATCGGCCTCGCCGTCGGGCCGAAGCGGTTCGTGCCGGTGCTGCGCAAGATCGAGGGCTTCCAGCAGGGCATGCAGGAGCGGTTCGGCCTCTCCTCCGAGGAGTCCGAGGAGCTGATCCAGCACTCCCTCTACACCCTGGAGGGCGGCCAGGCCGCGGCCGGGGCGCTGATCTCCCGCGGCTGCACGGCGGTCGTCTGCGCGAGCGACATGATGGCGCTCGGCGCGATCCGGGCGGCCCGCCAGCAGGGGCTCGACGTCCCCCGGGACGTCTCGGTCGTCGGTTTCGACGACTCTCCGCTCATAGCGTTCACCGATCCGCCGCTGACCACCATCCGCCAGCCGGTGCAGGCGATGGGCCAGGCCGCGGTGCGCGCGCTCCTGGAGGAGGTGGGGGGCACTCCGGCCCCGCACTCCGAGTTCGTCTTCATGCCTGAGCTGGTGGTTCGCGGCTCGACGGCATCGGCTCCGTCGTCCGCGCGCACTCCTTCCTGAGGTGGAGCGGGTGCACCCGGAACCCGACCGAGGGATGATCGGTCGGGGGGACGGGATCTGGCAGACTCTCTCGCTATGGGTGAAACGACCGTGAAGAGCTTGGACAGCCGGACGACCCCGTCCTCGTCACCCATCGCGGCTGACGAGGGACGGTTCGCACGACTGCGCGGTCGCACGCCCCGGCGCCCCACGCTCTGGTTCGAGGTCGCGCTCATCGCGGTGAGCTACTGGCTGTACTCCCTCACCCGCAACGCGGTGCCGGAGCAGAAGGCCCAGGCGCTCAGGAACGCCGACTGGATCTGGAGGACCGAGGATTCCCTCGGCCTCGCCTTCGAGCACGCCGTCAACCATGCCGTGAACTCGGTGACATGGCTGATCGTCTCGATGAACTACTACTACGCGACGCTGCACTTCAT
The DNA here is from genome assembly GCF_055602235.1 of Streptomyces sp. NPDC037410. Classification (NCBI taxonomy): domain Bacteria; kingdom Bacillati; phylum Actinomycetota; class Actinomycetes; order Kitasatosporales; family Streptomycetaceae; genus Streptomyces; species Streptomyces sp. NPDC037410. The sequence continues at coordinate 83,839 of NZ_JBVJWR010000001.1, forward strand.
CGTGACCATCGGTGTGCTCGTGTGGCTTTACCGATGGCATCCGGGCCGTTACGCGGCGTTCCGTACGGTCCTGTTCGCGACCACCGGTGTGGCACTGGTCGGTTACTACCTGTTCCCGCTCGCGCCGCCCCGGCTGATGAACGGCCAGAGCTTCGTCGACACGGTGCTCGTCCACCACACCTGGGGCTCGATGGCCTCGGGCAACCTCAAGCACGTGTCGAACCAGTACGCCGCGATGCCGTCGATGCACATCGGCTGGTCGCTCTGGTGCGGACTGACCATCTTCCTGCTCGCCCGGGCGCCCTGGGCGAAGATCCTCGGCCTGCTCTACCCGGCGGCGACGCTCGTCGTCATCGTCTCCACCGCCAACCACTTCTGGCTGGACGCCGTCGGCGGCATGCTCTGCCTGTCCTTCGGCTTCGCCGTGTCCTACTTCTGGTACGGCTCCCGCCCGCACCGGCTGCCGAAGCTGGTGGAGCCGGTGGGCGTCGTCGAGCGGGGCGGTCCGGCCCCGGTCGCGGTGGCGGACCGCGAGCGGGACGAGGCGGAGCAGGTCGGCTCCGGCAAGTGACCGGACCGGATCAGCTGTAGGACTGCAGCTCGATCAGCCGCCCCTCGGGGTCGCGCAGATGCGCGGCCCGCAGTCCGGGCCCCCACTCCGGGCGGTCCGTCGCGCCGAGCACGGGGGTGCCGCCGGCGCCCAGGCAGCGGGCGAGGGCCTTGTCGACGTCGTCCACCCGCAGGACGAGCATCGCGCCGTCCTGGGCGGGCTCCGGCCGGGCCGGCAGGTCCCCGGTGCCGAGGACGGAGGCCATCGCGGCGCGGTCGAAGAGCACCAGGACGGCCCGGCCGTCCGCCTCCCAGCCGGCGTACGGCCCGTCCGAGCCGCCCTTGTCGAGCTCCGCGCCGGTCAGCGCGGGCAGGACTTCCGCGTAGAACCGGAAGCAGTCGGCGAAGCGGGTGACGAGCAGTCGGGGGTACGGGACGTGCACGGCGGGCTCCTCGGGCGAACCAGGGGCAGATAGTGGGTCGCCACCCACTATAGGAAGAGACCTAGAATTCTGGCCATGGTTTCCGCGCACGCCACCCCGCCCTCCCTCCTGGGCCTCAGCACCTATCTGCTCTCCCGGGTGGGCAAGACCGCCCGGGAGAGCCTCGCGCGGCGTCTGTCCGAGCGCGGTCTGCGCCTGTGGGACATGGCGGTCCTCGCCGCCCTCGCCGACTTCGGCCCGCACGCGCAGCGCGACCTCGTCGCCCGGCTCGGCGTGGACCCGAGCGACATGGCGAAGGTGGTGGAGCAGCTCGCCGCCGGCGGCCACGTCGAGCGGGACCGGGACCCCGAGGACCGGCGGAGGGTCCTCGTCACCCTCACCCCCGCCGGGCGGACGCTCCTCACGGAGCTCGACGCCGAGGCGCGGGCCGTCCAGGACGAGGTGCTCGCCCCGCTGGACGCGGAGGAGCGGCGGGTCCTCCAGGAACTGCTGCTCCGCGTCCACGGCCGGAACGGCTGGGCCCCGTAGAACAGCTCCTCGGGGAAACAGCTCCTCGGGGACGACTACGCCCCGTAGAACAGCTCCTCGACGACCGCCCTGGCACGGCGGGTGATGCGGCGGTAGTCGTCGACCATCTCGCCGACGTGCCCCGACTCGTACCCCAGGTACCGGCCCACCGCGGCGAGCTCGCGCGGGTCCGAGGGGAAGGTGTCGCCGGGGCGGCCGCGGACCAGCATGACCGCGTTGCGCACCCGGGTGGCGAGGACCCAGGCCTCGTCGAGGGTCTGCGCCTCCTCCGTCGGGATCAGGCCCGCCGCGTGGGCGGCCGCCAGGGCCTCGCGGGTACGGGTCGTCCGCAGGCCCGGTTCGACCCAGCCGTGCCGCATCTGGAGCAGCTGGACCGTCCACTCGACGTCGCTGAGGCCGCCGCGCCCGAGCTTGGCGTGGAGGGTCGGGTCGGCGCCGCGCGGCAGCCGCTCGGACTCCATCCGGGCCTTGAGGCGGCGGATCTCGCGGACCGCGTCCTCGCCGAGCCCCTCGGCCGGGTACCGCAGCGGGTCGACGAGCTCGATGAACCGGTCGGCCAGCTCCCGGTCGCCGGCCATGGGCGCGGCGCGCAGCAGCGCCTGGCTCTCCCAGACGAGCGACCAGCGGCGGTAGTAGGCCCCGTACGACTTCAGGGTGCGCACCAGGGGGCCGCTCTTGCCCTCCGGGCGCAGGTCCGCGTCGATGAGCAGCGGCGGGTCGGCCGTGGGCACCTGGAGCAGCCGGCGCATCTCGGCGACCACCCGGTTCGCGGCCCGGCCCGCCTCCTGCTCGTCGACGCCCTCGCGGGGCTCGTGCACGAACAGGACGTCGGCGTCGGAGCCGTACCCCAGCTCGTGGCCGCCGAAGCGGCCCATGCCGATGACCGCGAACCGGGTCGGCAGCTCCTCGCCCCATTCGGCGCGCACGGCGGCCCGCAGGGCGCCGGCGATCGTCGCCGCGTTGAGGTCGGTGACGGCCTCCCCCACCCGGTCGACGAGCGCGCCCGGGTCCTGCTCGCGGGGGTTGTCCTCGGTGCCGTACGAGCCGATGAGGTCGGCGGCGGCGGTACGGAACAGCTCCCTGCGGCGCACCCCGCGGGCGGCCGCGACCGCGTGCTCGGCCTCGTCCGCGCGGCCCACCGCCGCCAGGACCTCCTGCTCCAGGTGGTCCCGGCCGCGCGGCTTCAGGCCTTCCGGGTCGCCGAGGATCGCGACGGCCTCGGGGGCGCGGAGCAGCAGGTCGGGGGCGAGGCGCCCGGCGGACAGGACGCGGGCGAGGTTCTCGGCGGCGGCGCCCTCGTCGCGGAGCAGCCGCAGGTACCAGGGGGTCTTGCCGAGGGCGTCGGAGACCTTGCGGAAGCCGAGGAGTCCGGCGTCCGGGTCGGCCGAGTCGGCGAACCAGCCGAGCAGCACGGGGAGCAGGGTCCGCTGGATGGCGGCCTTCCGGCTCACCCCGGAGGCCAGCGCCTCCAGGTGGCGCAGGGCGGCGGCGGGGTCCGCGTACCCGAGCGCTTCGAGGCGCTGTCCCGCGGCCTTGGGGCTGAGCCGGATCTCGCCGGGGGCGAGCTGGGCGAAGGCGTCGAGCAGCGGCCGGTAGAAGAGCTTCTCGTGCAGCCGGCGGACGACGGCGGCGTGCCGCTTCCACTCCTTGTTGAGCTCGACGACCGGGTCGGTGCGCAGTCCGAGGGAGCGGCCGAGGCGGCGCAGGTCGGACTCGTCCTCGGGGACGAGGTGGGTGCGGCGCAGCCGGTAGAGCTGGATGCGGTGCTCCATGGCGCGCAGGAAGCGGTACGCCTCGTCGAGCTGGGAGGCGTCGGCGCGGCCGACGTAGCCGCCGGCGGCGAGGGCGGCGAGCGCGTCGAGGGTGGTGCCGCTGTGCAGGGTGGCGTCGCTGCGGCCGTGCACGAGCTGGAGGAGCTGGACGGCGAACTCGACGTCCCTGAGGCCGCCGGGGCCGAGCTTGAGCTCGCGCTCGACCTGGGCGACGGGGATGTTGTCGACGACGCGGCGGCGCATCTTCTGCACGTCGGGGACGAAGTTCTCGCGCTCGGCGGCCTGCCAGACGAGCGGGGAGACGGCGTCGATGTACTGGGCGCCGAGCTCGGGGTCGCCGGCGACCGCGCGTGCCTTGAGCAGCGCCTGGAACTCCCAGGTCTTGGCCCACCGCTGGTAGTAGGCGAGGTGGGAGGAGAGGGTGCGGACCAGGGGGCCGTTGCGGCCTTCGGGGCGCAGATTGGCGTCGACCGGCCAGATGGTGCCCTCGACGGTGGTCTCGGAGCAGATCCGCATCAGGTGGGAGGCGAGCCGGGTCGCGGCCTGGATCGCCTTGCCCTCGTCGGCGCCCTCGGTGGGCTCGCCGACGAAGATGACGTCCACGTCGGAGACGTAGTTCAGTTCGTGGCCGCCGCACTTGCCCATCGCGATGACCGAGAGCCGGCACATGGCGGCGTCGGCGGGTTCGGCCGAACGGGCGATGGCGAGCGCGGCGCGCAGGGTCGCCGTCGCCAGGTCGGCGAGCTCGGCGGCGGTCTGGGCGACGTCGGTGGTGCCGCACACGTCACGGGCCGCTATGGCGAGGAGGCAGCGGCGGTAGGCGACCCGCAGCGAGACCGGGTCGGTGGCCTCGGCGAGCCCCTGCTCGAACTCGGCGACGCCCGGGTGCAGGTCGGCCGCCTCGTACGTGACGAGGGACTCCCAGTCGCGGGGGTGCCGGGCGAGGTGGTCGGCGAGCGCCTCGGAGGCGCCGAGGACGCCGAGGAGCCGGTCCCGGAACGGCTTCGCGGAGAGCAGCGTGGTGGTGAGGGTCTGCCGCTCCGTGTCGGCCTGCGCCTCGACGAGCCGGACCAGGCCGCGCAGGGCGAGGTCGGGGTCGGCGGTGGCGCCGAGGGCGTCGAGGAGGACGGGGTCGTCGCGCAGCGCGGACAGTTCGGGCAGGTCGAGGAGGCGCTGGGCCCCCGAGGGATCGGTGAATCCGTGCCGCAGCAGCCGTGAGAACGTGCTGCTCCTGCGTCCCGGCACCGTCATTCCGCCGCTCCCTCCGAGCAGGTCCGAACCCGGGGACGAACCCCGGACATCGAGCCTATCCGGCGCGGGAGGCGCGGGTGTCCAGGCCGGTGGTTCGCGGTGGATCACGCGTGACGTCCCGCACGCCCGGCGGTGGATCACACGTGACGTCCCGCACGCCCGGCCGTGGATCACACGTGACGTCCCGCACATCATTCGCTTTTCCGACTGAATGAACCGTATTCCTTGAAAGTTCGTCTTGCCTTCCGCGGGACGGTCCCGCCCTTCCGACCTCTCGTGAAAGCACGCCACCGACACATGTCCATGCGCCGGCTCCGCCCCCGCCCCGCCCTCCCGTCCCGCCGCAAGGCCGCCGCGACGGTGGTGACGGCCGCCCTGGTGGGCGGCGCGTTCGTCGGGATCCTCTCGCTGACGGGGACGTCGCACGGAACCTCGGCGCGCGCCGAGGACACGGGGGCCGGGGAGCACGCGCGCGCGAAGGCCCTGCCGGCCGACGCGCGGGCGAAGGCCGACGCGCACGGGACGTCAGGGAAGCCCGGACGGCCCGTCAGGGGCTTCCGTCCGCCGGTGTCCGTGGTGCAGATCGTCGCCCACCCGGACGACGACCTGTTCTTCATGAACCCGGACGTGTCCCAGTCCCTCCACTCCGGCAGCCCCCTCACCGGCGTCTACCTGACCGCCGGCGAGTCCGACGGGGTCAACGCGCGCCCGCGCGACGCCAAGGCCGCCGCGCCCGACAAGGCGGGCTACGCCGAGGCCCGGCAGAACGGCATAAGGGCCGCGTACGCCGAGATGGCGACGGGCAGCAGGACCAGCCCCTGGGACCGGTCCGCGATACGCACGAAGAGCGGCGGCTGGGCCGAGCTGGACACCCTGCGCGCCCGGCCGCAGATCAGGCTGGTGTGGCTGCAACTGCGCGAGGCGGGCTCCGTCAACGGCGACCGCCCGTACAGCCTGCACGGCCTGTGGAACGGCCGGATCGCCGCGCTCGCCTCGCAGCGCGCCGCCGGCACGCCGGTCCCGAACGACTTCACGTACACGAAGGAGCAGGTCGTCGCCACGCTGACCGGGATCCTGGAGCGCTTCCGGCCGACCTTCGTCCGGATGCAGGACCCGAGCCCCGGCACGTACCCGAAGACCGGGAGGCTCCGCGACCACCAGGACCACCTGTACGGGGCGCGGTTCGTGCAGAGCGCGCTGGCCCGGTACGCCGAGCTGCCCGGGCACCCGCACGTCGGCGTGCAGAACTACCTCGGCTACCCGACGAGCGTCCTGCCGCACACCCTCGACCCCGAGACGGCGGACGCGAAGCTGCGGACCGTGAAGACGTACGCCTGGCTGGACGGGGTCCACGACTGCGGCACCGACGCGGGCTGCGGCGACCTGAAGGTGGCCGCGCGGCCCGGCGGGCGGGGCTGGACGCAGACCGTGCGGTACGCCCGGGGCACCTCCACCTCGTGGGTGCAGCGCGACCAGGACGGCGGGCTGCACGCCTTCACCGTCCTCGACGGGCGCCTCGCGGCCTGGCGGAAGCCGGCGGACGCCGTGGCCTGGCGGGGCCCGGAGCTGCTGCCCGGCGGCGGGCTCGACAGCGGGGTCACCTCGGTGACCCTGCCGGACGGCCGGATAGCCGTCTTCGGGACCCGTACGACGCTCGGCGGCTCCGCGGCCGCCTACCGGCGCGAGGTGGTCACCACCGTCCAGGACGAGCCGGGCGGCGGCTTCGGCCCCTGGGTCCCGCTCGGCACGCCCGAGCGGGACGACGCCTCGGGCACCTCGGACATCAGCGCGCCCGCCGTGACCGTGGCCCCCGACGGCCTGGCCACGGTGGTCCTGCGCGACAGCCGCCACCGGCTGACGGCCCGTGAGCAGCAGCCGGACGGCGACTGGGGGCCGTGGCGGTCCCTGGGCGGCACGGACGTGTACGGCGACCCGGTGGCGGCGACGGACGCGGAGGGCCGCGGGTACGTGTTCGCCAGCACCCCGAAGACCGTCCTCGCCTGGGCCGCGCAGAGCCCGGGCGAGCCGCTGACGGGGCCGGCGGCGACCGGGCTGCCGCCGACGACCCTCGCGCTGAGCGCGAGCGCGGCGCCGGACGGCGAGGGCGTACGGCTCTGGTTCCGCAAGCCCGCCTCCGGCGACCTGCGCAGCGCCGACTTCTCCGGTACGGGCCCGGTGTCGCCGGTCACGGAGCTGCCCGGCACCGGCGTCGCGGGCTACGGCCCGGTGAGCGGCGGCGACGGCCTCCTCGCGGTCCGCTCCCGCACGGGCTTCCTGGCGACGGCCCCGCACGGCCGGTCCGGGGCGCGTCCGGTGTGGACGCTGGAGAGGTTCCTCTTCTCGGGCGCCCCGGACGCCGGCACGGACGGGGTGGCGGCGATCGGCCTGGACGGCCGCCTGCACTGGACCCCGGCGGGCCGCTGACGCCCGCCCCGTTGTGAACCTGCTCGTCGCCGTTGTGGGCACCGCCCCGCCGGCGGTGGGAACTCGTTCATGACCTTCCAGGACCCGGACGGCAACGGCTGGGTCGTGCAGGAGGCCCCGTCGGAGCTGTCGGAGCGCTGAGGCCTGCCACGGCCTCAGCCGTCCAGTGCCCGGCGGCTCCGGGGCGGGACGCGAGGTAGGCGGCGATGTCGGCGTGCGGCCACGCCCCGGTGTCGGCGAGCCCGGCCACCAGGTGCCGGAGGTAGGCGGCGGAGGGTGCCGTGAGCCCGCCGTCGTCCGGCATCGGCCAGGGCGCGGTGAACGTCACCGCCGGGATCCCGTCGAGGAGTCCCGGGCACACGAGGGTCTCGTACCGTCCGGTCCCGAGGGCGCAGAGCCCGGTGTCGAGGGCCTCGGCCAGATCGAGGTCGGCGCCGGGCTCGCGGTACATCTCCTGGGCGGCGATGTCCGAGAACTGCCCGGCCGTCAGGAGGTGGGCGACGCCCCAGACGGTGCCGTCCGCCGCCGGATCGTAGAAGGCGCAGCCGCCGCCCCACACGGGTGATTCGGTCGCGAAGTACACCCGGCCGGGCAGCACGACCGGCACGGACCGCTCCGGCGGGCGCCGGTCCCGGCACCCGGGGAGCTCCCGCGCCCCGCCGGGCGGGCACCCGCCGTCGAGGTAGTACCGCAGGCGCTCGGCGTGCGTGTTGGAGCCGTAGGCGGCGTACCAGACGCGGGGCGGGGTCTGAGGCATGAGGCCCGACGCTAGCGCGGGCGGAGCCGTACGGGCGCCAGGGGGCGCGTCGTGTCGGTCAGGCCGCGAGCCCGGCCTGACCGCAGGACACCCCTAGAAAGCCCGGTAGAAGTGGCGGAGCTGCTCGTCCTCGGCGACGCACGGCATCCCGGCGGCCTCCATCACCCGGTGGGAGGCCGGGTTGTCCAGGTCGGCGTCCCCCTTGACCCCGGCGACGCCGGCCGTCCGGGCCACTTCGAGGATCGCCCGCAGCGCCTCGGAGGCGTAGCCCTTTCCGCGTACGGAGGGCACGAGGCCGTAGCCGATGGTGGCGACCCCGAGCTCGTCCGGCGGCCCGTGGAAGCCGATGCCGCCGACGGCGACGCCGTCGAGCCGTATCTGGTAGTTCCGGAACACCCCCGGGTCACCGCGCTCGGCGAGCCCGCGCAGGAACCCGGTGGCGGCCCGGACGTCGCCGTCCTCGGGGTACTCCGCTCCCCAGCGGTCGCCGTCCCCGGACTCCCGCGCGACGATGCGCTTGGCCTCGTCCTGGCTCAACGGATGCAGCACGAGCCGCGCGGTGGCGACTGATTCGATCTTCACCGCGGCAGTCTGAACCGCCCACCGTGACCCCGGCAACCGGGTTTCCGACCCGGCTCGCACAGGCCTCAGAGCACCGGCAGGTTCTTCCGCAGCTCGAAGGCCGTGACCTCGGAGCGGTACTCCTCCCACTCCTGCTTCTTGTTGCGCAGGAAGAAGTCGAAGACGTGCTCGCCCAGCGTCTCCGCGACCAGTTCGCTCTTCTCCATCAGGGCGATCGCCTCTCCCAGGTTCTGCGGGAGCGGCTCGATGCCCATCGCGCGGCGCTCCGCGTCGGAGAGCGCCCAGACGTCGTCGTCGGCGCCGGCCGGGAGTTCGTAGCCCTCCTCGATGCCCTTGAGACCGGCGGCGAGGAGGACCGCGTAGGTCAGGTACGGGTTGGCGCCCGAGTCGATGGAGCGGACCTCGACGCGCGACGAGCCCGTCTTGCCCGGCTTGTACATGGGGACGCGGATGAGCGCGGAGCGGTTGTTGTGGCCCCAGCAGATGTACGAGGGGGCCTCGCCGCCCGAGCCGGCCGTGCGGGAGGAGCCGCCCCAGATGCGCTTGTACGAGTTGACCCACTGGTTGGTGACGGCGGAGATCTCGCCCGCGTGCTTCAGGAGGCCCGCGATGAAGGAGCGGCCGACCTTCGACAGCTGGTACTCGGCGCCCGACTCGTAGAACGCGTTCCGGTCGCCCTCGAAGAGGGAGAGGTGGGTGTGCATGCCCGAGCCGGGGTAGTCAGAGAACGGCTTCGGCATGAACGTGGCCTGCACGCCCTGCTCCAGGGCGACCTGCTTCATGACCAGGCGGAAGGTCATGATGTTGTCCGCCGTGGAGAGGGCGTCCGCGTACCGCAGGTCGATCTCCTGCTGGCCGGGCGCGCCCTCGTGGTGGGAGAACTCCACCGAGATGCCCATCGATTCGAGCATGGTGATGGCCTGGCGGCGGAAGTCCATGCCGACGTTCTGCGGGGTGTGGTCGAAGTAGCCCGAGTTGTCGGCGGGGGTGGGCCGGGTGCCGTCGAGCGGCTTGTCCTTCAGGAGGAAGAACTCGATCTCGGGGTGGGTGTAGAAGGTGAAGCCGAGGTCGGAGGTCTTGGCCAGGGCCCGCTTGAGGACGTAGCGCGGGTCGGCGAAGGACGGCGAGCCGTCCGGCATGAGGATGTCGCAGAACATCCGGGCCGTGCCGGGGGCCTCGGCGCGCCACGGCAGGATCTGGAAGGTGCCCGGGTCCGGCTTGGCGATCATGTCGGACTCGTAGACGCGGGCGAAGCCCTCGATCGCGGAGCCGTCGAAGCCGATGCCCTCGTCGAAGGCCTGCTCCAGCTCGGCGGGGGCCACGGCCACCGACTTCAGGAAGCCGAGCACGTCGGTGAACCACAGCCGTACGAAGCGGATGTCGCGCTCTTCGAGCGTCCGGAGCACGAATTCCTGCTGCTTGTCCATTTCCACACCCATCCTTGCTGGTCAGGCCGCCTGCTCCCACCGCCTCCGGTACATCGGGGGGCACCTGAGCATCCCACCACATGGTTTCGCGCACGTTGCACACCCATACTGCCTGCTCGGGTGTGACTCAGGTAACGGGGGAACGGCCGGATCGGGGTGGTTGTTCGCCCGTCCGGTGTCCGCCTTTCGGTACCGGGTGGTACCCCGTTCGGCCCACGGAGGCCTCTCGCCCACTACGATCTGCGCCCATGGGGGCCCCACGGCTCGTACGCCCGTCCCGACACGCGCGTCCCATGGCACTGGTGAGTGCCGTGGCGACGCTCCTCGCCGCACTCTTCCTCTGTCTGGGGACCGCGCGGGGGCCGGAGCACCGGGACGCCCACCACCAGGAGGGTCCGAGGGCCGCGGGTGTCACCGGCGAGTACACCTGCCCGTACGACCAGGGCGGCTGTTCCCTCTTCCCCTCGCTCTCCCCCGCGGTGCTCGGCGCGCCGCCGCTCGACCCCCCGCTCCAGGCGGAAGGCGGGCCGCCGCGTCCGGCGCCGCCCTCGGGTGACGGGCAGGCGCGCCGCTCGGACGCCCGGCCGCGCGCGCCGGACCTGCACGTCCTTCAAGTTCTCCGGACATAGCGGCGGCGGGCGCCCCGCCCCGAGGCGGGCCCCGCCCCCGCATGTCCCCCCCGAACTCCACCCCACTCCTGAAGAAGGACGACCTCACCATGGCCGCTTCCCGCTCCGCCACCGCCGACCGCCGCGCCCGAATAGAGGAGATGCGCCGCGCCGAGCAGGCCCGCGAGCGCCGCAACCGCTTCCTCACCATCGGCATCTCCACCGTCGTCGTGCTGGGCCTCGTCGGCTTCGGCTCGTTCGTGCTGATGAAGAAGTCCGACGAGCAGGACGCGAAGGACGCCGCCGCCAAGGCGCCCATCGCGGCCGAGAAGACCTGGGACCCGAAGAAGCTCGGCCGCAACCACGTCACGACGACCGTCACGTACCCCATGAAGCCGCCGGTCGGCGGTGACCACAACCAGGTCTGGATGAACTGCGACGGTGTGGTCTACGACAAGAAGATCCCCGACATGAACGCCGTGCACTCGCTGGAGCACGGGGCCGTCTGGGTGACGTACAACAAGCAGGCCTCCCAGGCCGACGTGAAGAAGCTCGCCGACAAGGTCGGCAAGACCAAGTACTCGCTGATGAGCCCCATGGACGACCAGACCGGGGCGATCATGCTGTCCGCCTGGGGCAAGCAGGTGACCGTGGACGGCGCGGACGACCCGCGGGTCGACGCCTTCTTCACGAAGTACGTGAGCGGTCCGCAGACCCCGGAGCCGGGCGCGGCCTGCACCGGCGGCCTCGACGGCAGCGGTCAGGGCGGCGCGGGGATGGGCCGGTGAGGCTGAACCGTACGCAGGGGGCGGCGGTCGGCGCCGTCGTCCTGGCGCTGCTGTTCGCCGGGGGCGCGGTCACCGTCGCCTCCGCCGACCGCGACGAGGCCCCGGCCACCCCGGTCTCCTCGTCCGCGGACGCCGGCTTCGCCCGGGACATGGCCGTCCACCACCAGCAGGCCGTCGAGATGTCGTTCCTCGTCCGGGACCGGACGAAGGACGAGGAGGTCCGCCGGCTCGCGTACGACATCGCCAACACCCAGGCCAACCAGCGGGGCATGATGCTCGGCTGGCTCGACCTGTGGGGGCTGCCGAAGAACGTGTCCGGGGTCGAGCCGATGGCCTGGATGGGCATGGACATGGGCGGTTCGGCCGACGCGGACACCCTGGACGGGGCCCTGATGCCGGGCATGGCGACCAACGCGCAGCTGGACGAGCTGCGCAAGGCCAGTGGCCGGGACGCCGAGGTCCTGTATCTGCGGCTCATGACCGCGCACCACAGGGGCGGGGTCCACATGGCCGAGGGCTGTGTCCAGAAGTGCTCCGTGGACATCGAGCGGAACCTCGCGCAGGGCATGGTCGACGCGCAGACGTCCGAGATGGCGCTGATGGCGGACATGCTGAAGAAGCGCGGGGCCTGACGCCCCCGTCCGTGACCGGCCCGGCCCCCGTGACCCGCTGCGGTCGCGGGGGCCGGGCCGTCCGACCGACAATGGGTGGGCTCGGGGATTCGTACGACACGTTCGAACGAAAGGTACGCACCCCATGACCACGGCGAAGGACATCATGCATTCCGGGGCCCAGTGGATCCCGGCACACGAGACGCTCGACCGTGCCGCGCAGATGATGCGCGACCTGAACGTGGGCGCACTGCCCATCGCCGACAAGAACGAACGCCTGACCGGGATCATCACGGACCGTGACATCGTCGTCGGCTGTGTGGCCATGGGCCACGACCCGTCGAAGATCACCTGCGGCGAGATGGCGAAGGGCACCCCGCGCTGGGTCGAGTCGAACGACGATGTGAGCACCGTCCTGCAGGAGATGCAGAGCCACCAGATCCGGCGGCTGCCGGTCATCGAGAACAAGCGGCTCGTCGGCATGATCAGCGAGGCCGATCTGGCCCAGCACCTCTCGGACGACCAGCTCAAGGCGTTCTGCGAGAGCGTCTACGCCGCGTCCTGACCTCTCCCCGCCTTTCCGTACGACCCTGTGGCCCGGCGGCCCGGTAGTGGGCCGCCGGGTCCTCGTGCGTCAGCGCGGTACTCGGCCCCGTTTCCCAGGACATAGCGTCGGTCTGACGATTACACTGGGCGGGTGCCTCAACTACGCCTCGCCCTGAATCAGATCGACTCGACCGTCGGAGACATCGCCGGGAACGCCGAGGCGATCGTGCACTGGACCCGGCACGCCGCCGGGCAGGGCGCGCATCTCGTCGCGTTCCCCGAGATGGCGCTGACCGGATATCCCGTCGAGGACCTCGCGCTGCGCTCCTCCTTCGTCGAGGCGTCCCGGACGGCCCTGTACGCGCTCGCCCGGCGGCTCGCGGACGAGGGGTTCGGGGAACTGCCGGTCGTCGTCGGCTACCTCGACCGCTCCGACCGGGCCGAGCCGCGGCTCGGCCGGCCCGCCGGTTCGCCGGAGAACGCCGCCGCCGTGCTGTACGGCGGCGAGGTGGTGCTGCGCTTCGCCAAGCACCACCTGCCGAACTACGGCGTCTTCGACGAGTACCGCTACTTCGTACAGGGCGACACCCTCCCGGTCGTCCGGGTCCACGGAGTCGACGTGGCCCTGGCGATCTGCGAGGACCTGTGGCAGGACGGCGGCCGGGTCCCGGCGACGCGCACCGCCGGAGCGGGCCTGCTGCTCTCGGTCAACGCCTCGCCGTACGAGCGGAACAAGGACGACACCCGGCTCGAACTGGTCCGCAAGCGGGCCCAGGAGGCCGGGTGCGTCACCGCGTACCTGGCGATGACGGGCGGTCAGGACGAGCTGGTCTTCGACGGCGACTCGATCGTCGTGGACGCGGCCGGTGAAGTGATCGCGCGCGCCCCGCAGTTCGTGGAGGGCAGCGTGATCCTCGATCTGGAGCTGCCCGCTGCGGAATCCAAGGCCCCTGAGGGCATCGTGGACGACGGGCTGCGGATCGACCGGGTGGTGCTGTCGGAGGAGCCGCTGCCCGCGTACGAGCCGGAGCTGACGGGCGGTTACGCGCACCGGCTCGACGACGACGAGGAGATCTACTCGGCGCTGGTGATCGGCCTACGGGCGTACGTCGCGAAGAACGGTTTCCGCTCGGTGCTCGTCGGGCTCTCCGGCGGCATCGACTCGGCGCTCGTCGCGGCCATCGCCTGCGACGCGCTCGGCGCGGACCAGGTGTACGGGGTGTCGATGCCCTCGAAGTACTCCTCCGACCACTCGCGCGGCGACGCCGCCGAACTGGCCCGCCGCACCGGGCTGCACTTCCGCACCGTGCCGATCGAGCCGATGTTCGACGCGTACATGGGCGCGCTCGGGCTCACCGGCCTCGCCGAGGAGAACCTCCAGTCGCGGCTGCGCGGCACGATGCTGATGGCGCTCTCCAACCAGGAGGGGCACATCGTCCTCGCACCCGGCAACAAGTCGGAGCTCGCGGTGGGCTATTCGACGCTGTACGGCGACTCGGTCGGCGCGTTCGGGCCCATCAAGGACGTCTACAAGTCGACCGTCTTCCGGCTCGCCCGCTGGCGCAACCGGGCGGCCGAGGAACGCGGCCAGACCCCGCCGATCCCGGAGGCCTCGATCACCAAGCCGCCCAGCGCCGAGCTGCGCCCCGGCCAGGTCGACACGGACTCGCTGCCGGACTACGACGTCCTCGACGCGGTCCTCGCGCTGTACGTGGACCAGGACCAGGGCCGGGACGCCATCGTGGCGGCCGGGTTCGACGAGGAGCTCGTGACCCGGACGCTGCGGATGGTGGACACGGCGGAGTACAAGCGGCGCCAGTACCCGCCGGGCACCAAGATCTCGGCGAAGGGCTTCGGCAAGGACCGGCGGCTGCCGATCACGAACCGCTGGCGGGAGACGCCGGCCGGCTGACCGCCGGGAAGGTCAGAGCTTCACCCGGGCGGCGAGCGGCAGATGGTCGCTCGCCGTCTCCGGCAGGGCCCAGGAGGACATCGGCTCCACGCCCTTGACCATGATCTGGTCGATGCGGGCCATCGGGAACGAGGCCGGCCAGCTGAAGCCGAAGCCGTCGCCCGCCGCGCCCTGGGTGGAGCGCAGCTGCGAGGTGACGGCGTTCAGGGCGCGGTCGTTCATGGTGCCGTTGAGGTCGCCGAGGAGGACGATCCGCTCGTGCCGGTCCTTGGAGATGGCCTCGCCGAGCGCGTTGGCGCTGTCGTCGCGCTGGTTGGCGGTGAAGCCGGCGTTCAGCTTGACCCGTACGGACGGCAGATGGGCCACGTACACCGCCACCTCGCCCTTCGGGGTGACGATCGAGGCGCGCATGGCGCGGGTCCAGCCCAGGCGGATGTCGACGGGCTGCGCGGCGCGCAGCGGCAGCCTGCTCCAGAGTCCGACCGTGCCCTGGACGGAGTGGTACGGGTAGGTCTCGGCGAGGCCCTTCTCGTAGACCGGGACCATGTCGCCCTTCAGCTCCTCCAGGGCGAGCACGTCGGCGCCGGAGGAGGCGAGCGCACGGGCCGTGCCCTCGGGGTCGGCGTTCTCGGCGTTCACGTTGTGGGTGGCGACGGTCAGGTCGCCGCCGGGGGCCGACTTGTCGGCGACGAGACCGCCGAAGAGGTTGAGCCACACCAGGGCCGGCAGCAGCAGGGTGATCAGCGCGGTGGCGGACCGGCGCACCAGGGCGAGCACCAGGAGCAGCGGCACGAAGAGGCCGAGCCAGGGCAGGAAGGTCTCGGTGAGGCTGCCCAGGTTGCCGATCCGGTTGGGGATGTCGGAGTGGAACACCATGAGCAGCGTCAGTGCGACGGCGATCACCGCGAGGAGGATGCCTCTGCGCCAGATCCCCGGGTCGTGGCGGAGCCCGTCGAGCGCGGTCCGGAACCGGGACCGGGGGCGCCCGCCCCCCGCGCCGCCGTGGTCGGTCTCCGTCATGTCCACCCGTGCCATCGCACTGTCCTCACTGCCTTGCTGCCGTGCGTCCCGCTCCGTGACCCGACGTCGACACTAGGCGATGACGGGTCCGTCGTACTCACCCAGGGACGACACCGGTGCGCGGCGGGTTCCTGCAGGTGGCACGGGCGGGCAGGCTGTGACAGAACGCGCACATTCGTGCCGGTCTCAGCGCCGGGTCTCAGCGCCGGGTCTCAGCCCCGGGGGCGCAGGCCCTCCATGACGGCGTCGACGACGCGCTCGGCGAGATCCGGCTCCAGGGTGGCGCCGGGCCGGATGACGGTACGGAGGAGCAGGGGGCCGGTGAAGAGGTCGTTGACGAACTCGACGTCGAGGTCGTCGCGGATCTCCCCCAGCTCCATGCCGCGCCGCACCGTGTCCAGGCCCATGCGGCGGCGGGGTTCGATGACGGTGTTCTGGTAGGCGTCCCACAGCTTGGGATAGGCCTGCATCTGCGAGAACACGCTGTGGAGCAGGGCGGAGGAGCGCTTGGCGAGGCCGCGCTGCCGCAGCATCTCCAGGAGCATGACGAGGTCGTCCCGGACCGAGGTGCCGGTCAGCACCGGGTCCTGGGGCTCCACGGAGCGGAGCAGCTCGACGAAGAGCTCCTCCTTGCCGGGCCAGCGGCGGTAGATGGTGGCCTTGCCGACGCCGGCGGTACGGGCGATCCGCTCGATGGACAGCTCGGCGAGCGGGACGCCCTCCTCCAGGAGCCCGCCGACCGCGTCGAAGATGGCCTGCTCCACGGCCTCGGACCGCGGCCGCCCCCGCCGGGCCGCCTCCGGCGGGGCGGGCCCGTCGTCGTGGGCTTCGGGGATGCCGCCTTGCAGGGACACGTGCGCTCCGTCTCGTCCGGGTACTGCCTGTCGCCCCCCGATTCTCCCCCGATCCCCACCCCGACGCGGGCCCGCGTCCCGTCCCGCCGTTGTGGGCAATCGTTCCGCTGGGGCGGAAAGGGTGGGCACAACGGACCCGCGCCCTGCCGGCGCCAGAGGCTCTCGCGCCCTGACCCGCACGTGCGGTGCGGCGCGCAACGTGGTGCGGGTCCAGGCGCGGAACGCGGAGGCGCCGCTAGGGGGCGCCGTCCCGTGTGCCCACCCGTCCCGCCCCAGCGGGACGATTGCCCACACGGGGGGTGGCGGGGCTAGCCCGCCGTGGCTGAGGTCGGGGCCTGGTCCGGGGCCTGGCCCGGGACCACTCCCTGGCCCGGGGCCGCGGCCGCGCCAGCGCCCGCGCCGCCCCCCGCAGGGCCCCGGCCCGGGAGGAACGCCGCGACCACCCCCGCGCCGATCAGGCCGATCACCGCCGACGCGATCGCCGTGACGTGCATCGCGTCGAGGAAGGCCGTGTACGCGGGGGCGACCAGGTCCTTGCCCGCCGGGCCGAGCTTCGCCGCGATCGCGAGCGTCGCCTCGATGGACTCGCCCGCCGTGTCGCGCAGGGCCGCCGGGACGCCGCCGAGGTGGCCCTCGATCTCGCCGCGGTACGTGGAGGACAGCACCGAGCCGAGGACGGCGACGCCCAGCGCGCCGCCGACCTGCCGGAAGGTGTTGTTGACGGCGGAGCCGGAGCCCGCCTTCTCACGGGGCAGCGCCTGCATGATCGAGACGGTCACGGGCGGCATGATGTGCGCCATGCCCGCGCCCTGGAGGAAGAAGACGACTTCGAGCGCCCAGACCGGGGTCGTGGCGTCGAAGAGGGCGAAGGCCGCGAGGCCGAGGGCGACGAGCAGCATGCCGGCGGTGCAGACCGCCCGCGCGCCGAAGCGCTCGACGACGAGCCGGGCCCGGGGCGCGAAGACCATCTGCGCGACGGCGAGCGGCAGGATGAGCAGGCCGGACTCCAGCGCGGTGTAGCCGCGGACGCTCTGCAGGTAGAAGGCGGAGAAGAAGGTCACGCCCATGAGGGCGAAGAAGACGAGCGCGATCGCGGCGACGGCCGCCGAGAACGCGGGCTTCTTGAAGTACGACATGTCGATGGCCGGGTGGTCGCTGCGCCGCTCGTGGAGGACGAAGACGGCGAGGACCGCGAGGCCGCCGAGGACGGGCGCGAGGACGGTGACGTCGGTGAAGCTCGCCAGCTCGCCGCCGCGGATGATCCCGTACACGAGGAGGACGAGTCCGACGACGGAGAGCAGCACGCCGGGTATGTCGATCCGGCCGGGGTTCGGGTCCCGGGAGTCGGGCACGATCCACAGCATCAGGGCCAGGGCGAGGACCACCACGGGCACGTTGACGAGGAAGATCGATCCCCACCAGAAGTGTTCGAGGAGGATGCCGCCGGTGATGGGGCCGATCGCGATGGCGAGTCCGACGCTGCCGGCCCAGATGCCGATGGCCTTGGGCTGCTCGTCGCGCTCGAAGACGTTCATGAGGACGGCGAGCGTGGCCGGCATGACGAACGCGGCGCCGAGGCCCATGACGGCCCGGTAGGCGATGAGCTCGCCCGGGGAGCCGGAGAGCGCGGCGAGGGCGGAGCCGATGCCGAAGACGGTGATGCCGAAGAGGAGCACCTTCTTGCGGCCGAGGCGGTCGCCGAGGAGTCCTGAGGTGAAGAGGAGTCCGGCGAAGACGAGCGTGTAGGAGTTGATGGACCACTCCAGCTCGCTCTGGGTGGCTCCGATGCCGGTGGGCGCGGGCGCGGCGATCGTCTTGACGGCGACGTTCAGGATGGAGTTGTCGAGGACGACGATCAGCAGGCTGAGCATGAGGACGCCGAGGACGGCCCAGCGACGCCGGTGGACGGCCTCGGGGACTCGGGGCCCGGCGGGCATGGCGGGTGCGGTGGACGGCTGTGACATGAGCACCACCCTAGGGCAATTTCGATACGAGACCGTCTCGTATCGAAAAACCGGGGAGAATCTTTACGTTGTCGCCGTGTGAACACGTTGCCGCCGTGTGAACAGCGCCACTCCGGCCCACTTCCCCGCCCGCCCGGCGAGGTGCCACCATGGACATGGTCCGGGGACGCCACAGGGCGCCTCGAGATGACAAGAGGAGCCGTTCACCATGACGCTTCAGGCTGCCCAGAAACCGCCCGCCGACAGCGGCAAGACGCTGTACGGCGGCAAGGGCACGCGCCGCATCACCGTCCACGACATCGCCGCAGCCAAGGTCCGCGGCGAGAAGTGGCCGATGCTCACCGCCTACGACGCGATGACCGCGTCGGTCTTCGACGAGGCCGGCATCCCGGTGATCCTCGTCGGCGACTCGATGGGCAACTGTCACCTCGGCTACGAGTCCACCGTGCCCGTCACGATGGACGAGATGACCTTCCTGTCCGCCGCCGTCGTCCGGGGCACCAAGCGCGCCCTCGTCGTCGGCGACCTCCCGTTCGGCTCGTACCAGGAAGGGCCCGTCCAGGCCCTGCGCAACGCCACCCGGCTCGTCAAGGACGCGGGCGTCGGCGCGATCAAGCTGGAGGGCGGCGAGCGCTCGCTGCCGCAGACCGAGCTGCTCGTCCAGGCCGGCATCCCCGTCATGTCCCACCTGGGGCTCACCCCGCAGTCCGTCAACACCATGGGCTACCGGGTGCAGGGCCGCTCCGACGAGGCCGCCCACCGGCTGCTCAGCGACGCCAAGGCGGCGCAGGACGCGGGCGCCTTCGCGCTCGTCCTGGAGCTCGTACCGGCCGAGCTGGCCGCCGAGGTCACCCGCTCGCTGCACATCCCGACCATCGGCATCGGTGCCGGCGCCGGCAACAACGCGCAGCGCCTCCCGCGGAACGACACAACCGGCCTGACCAACGGCAAGGCGCCGCGCTTTACCCAACAGCAAGCCCAACTCCGCG
>NZ_JBVJWR010000001.1:102873-285058 GCF_055602235.1 Streptomyces sp. NPDC037410
ACTCCTCTACCACCCCCCCCCCCCCCCCCCCCCCCCCCCCCCCCCCCCCCCCCCCCCCCCCCCCCCCCCCCCCCCCCCCCCCCCGACGCGCAGGTCCTCGTGTGGACCGACATGGCCGGCCTGACCGGCGGCAAGGTGCCGCGCTTCACCAAGCAGTACGCCAACCTCCGCGAGACGCTCGGCGACGCCGCCCGCGCCTTCGCCGAGGACGTCGGCGGCGGGGCGTTCCCCGCCGAGGAGCACACCTTCCACTAGCCGCAGCGGCACCATCCGACAGCCCGCCGACATCCCCCATCGGCGGGCTGTCGGTCGTCTGTCGGGGGCTTGTCGGTGGCGCCCTGTTCCATGGTGGACATGACGCGATCACACACCAACGCCGTCGAGGTCCGGGGCCTCGTGAAGCACTTCGGCGCGACGAAGGCCCTCGACGGGGTCGACCTCGACGTCCGCGAAGGCACCGTCCTCGGGGTCCTCGGGCCGAACGGCGCCGGGAAGACCACCCTCGTCCGCTGCCTGTCCACCCTCCTCGTCCCGGACGCCGGGACCGCCACCGTCGCCGGGTACGACGTGGTGAGGCACCCCCGTCAGCTGCGCCGCGTCATCGGCCTCACCGGCCAGTACGCCTCGGTCGACGAGAAGCTGTCCGGCTGGGAGAACCTGTACATGATCGGGCGGCTGCTCGACCTCTCCCGCAAGGACGCCCGCGCCCGCGCCGACGAGATGCTGGAGCGCTTCTCCCTCACCGACGCCGCCAAGCGTCCGGCCATGAACTACTCCGGCGGCATGCGGCGCCGCCTCGACCTCGCCGCCTCGATGATCGGGCAGCCCGCCGTCCTCTACCTGGACGAGCCGACCACCGGCCTCGACCCGCGCACCCGCAACGAGGTGTGGGACGAGGTGCAGCGCATGGTGTCCGAGGGCGCGACCGTCCTGCTCACCACCCAGTACATGGAGGAGGCGGAGCAGCTCGCGAGCGAACTGACCGTCATCGACAAGGGCAAGGTCATCGCCAAGGGCGGCGTCGACGAGCTGAAGGCCAAGGTCGGCGGCCGGACCCTGAAGGTCCGCCCCGTGGACGCGGGCCGGCTGCCCGCCATGGCCGCCGCGCTCCGCGAGACCGGCCTCGACGGGATCGCCGGCTCGACCGTCGTGCCCGACGAGGGCGTGCTGTACGTGCCGATCCTCACCGACGAGCAGCTGACGGCCGTCGTGGGCCTGCTCGGCGCGCGCGGTTTCGGCATCGCCCACATCGGCACCCATCTGCCCAGCCTGGACGAGGTGTTCCTGGCGATCACGGGCGAGAAGACCGCCGACTCCGACCTGTCCGACGCGATCAACGAGGAGGTCGTCGCATGAGCACGACCGCCGTCACCCCGTCCAAGTCCCCCGCCGGCGCCCCCGGGAAGGCCTCGCCGCGCACGGCGCCTCCCACGGAGAGCAGCCGGATCGGCCTGCGGGCCAACCTCCGCCACATCGGCGCCCTGGCCCGGCGCAACGCGCTCCAGATCAAGCAGGACCCGGAGTCGATGTTCGACGCCGTGCTCATGCCGGTCATCTTCATCCTGCTGTTCGTGTACGTCTTCGGCGGCGCCATCGCCGGCAAGGGCAACCAGGCCGAGTACGTGAACTACGTGGCCCCCGGCCTGATGGCCATGATGGGCATGAACATCGCGATGGGTGTCGGCACCGGCATCAACGACGACTTCAAGAAGGGCGTCATGGACCGGTTCCGGACCATGCCGATCGCCCGGTCCTCCGTCCTCATCGCGAAGATCGTCGTCGAGGTCGGCCGCATGATGGTCGCCACCGCGATCCTGCTCGGCATGGCCTTCGTGCTCGGGCTCACCATCCACACCTCGGTGCTCGGCCTGCTCGCCTCCATCGGCCTGTCGCTGGTCTTCGGCGCCTCTCTGATGTGGATCTTCATCCTGCTCGGCCTCACGATGAAGACGGCCCAGGCCGTCCAGGGGATGGCCATGCTCGTCCTGATGCCGCTCCAGTTCGGCTCCTCGATCTTCGCCCCGCCGACCACCATGCCCGGCTGGCTGCAGACGTTCACCGACTACAACCCGCTGTCGAACCTCGCCGACGCCTCCCGCGCCCTGATCAACGGCGGCGCGCTCGCCCACTCGGTGGGGATGACCCTCGGCTGGTCGGTGCTCATCACCGTCCTCGCGGCACCGTTCGCGGTCTCCAAGTTCCGCAAGAAGACCTGAGTCCCGACCGGGGGATCATGACTCGGCGCGCTCACTGATCGCGTCGGCGGCGCGACCGAGCAGGGCGGCGGCCTCTTCCAGAGAGAGGCGGCCGCCCTCCGCGTGTGCGGCCTCGAACTCCCCCTCCGCGAGCGCGGACCGGGTCAGTTCCGTGGCCCGCCACAGGTTCTCCAGCTCCCTGGGCGGCGACAGATGACCGGGCGGCAGCAGCCCCTCGGACGCGCCGAGCAGGACGGCGGCGGTACGGGACGGGGGACCGCCGAGGCCGGCGAGCGCCCAGGCCGCGGTGATCAGATGGATCGACGGCATCTGCGGGGCGACCATCAGGGACAGCCCGCCGAGGGAGCGCTCGTACGCCCGCCGGGACAGCTCGAACGCCGCGTCGTACCGCTCTTCGAGGTTGAACACCCAGGCCAGGCTGCCGAGCGTGAAGCCCTCGAAGATCGAGAAGGTCTCGGAGCTGAACTCGTCGAGCAGCCGCTCCAGATGCACCCGCGCCTCGGCCGTCCGGCCGGTCCGGGCGAGCAGCAGCGCCAGGAAGATCCGGGCGGCGAGCATCGGCTCGTGGCCCCAGCCGTGCTCGCCCTTCACCACCTCGCGCAGGATCCGCTCCGCCTCCTCGCCGCGGCCGGTCTCGATCAGCATGTCGGCGTACCGGGCGCGCAGCAGGCCCATCTGGGACTGGGCGCCGATCCGCTCCGCGTACGCGATGGCGTCGGCGTAGTCCTGTGCGGCGCCCTCGAACTGGAGCCTCCGCTCGCGGGCCTCGGCGCGCGCGGACAGCGCCTCGGCGGCGCCCCAGGCGTCCTCCAGGCGTACGAAGATCTCCAGGCTCTCGTCGGCGTCGGCGGTCGCCCGCTCGGCCAGGTCGGCCCGGTTGGCGAGCATGTTGGCGCGCAGCTGGAGGGCGTTGGCGAGCTCCCAGTCGTAGCCGTAGCGGCGGCAGGCGGAGACGTGCGCCTCCAGGGCCGCGTCCATGCGGCCGGGCTCGCCGATGAGGAGGACGGCGAAGACCGCGAAGGAGCCGGGCAGCCGGCAGGTCTGCGGGAGCCCCGGCGGGTAGATCTCGTTGATCCGCCGCAGCCGCTCGACCCCGGCGGGGGTGGTCCAGCGGCCGGTCTCGTGGTCCATGTTGAGCAGCTCGATCAGCCGCAGTCCGCGCCGGGCCTCCCAGCGCTGCTCCTCGGAGAGCGGCGGGGGCGCGGCGGTGCACGGCTCGTGCATCGGTACGACGGGGGCGGCGGGCGTCCCGAAGGGGTCGGGCCCGAGGGCGACGACGGACTCCGCCCAGTGCAGGGCGTCGGCGCGCAGGTCGCGCATCTGCCAGTACCAGAGCAGCGAGTGGACGAGCACGAGCGCCTCGTCCTCCTCGCGGGCGTCGACGGCCCGGCGCAGTGCGGTACGGATGTTCCCGTACTCGGCGCCGAACCGCGCGATGGCCACGGTCTGCCCGGAACCGCGCAGCTCGGGGTCGGTACGGCGGGCGAGCTCGCGGTAGTACGTGAGGTGCCGGCGCTCGACGGCGGTCCGCTCCCCGGCCTCGTCGAGCCGCTCCCCGGCGTACTCGGCGACGGTCTCCAGGAGCCGGTACCGCATACCGGTCTCGCCGGGGGCGGCGACGACGAGCGACTTGTCGACGAGGGCGCCGAGGAGGTCGAGGAGGTCGAGGACGGGGGCGGCGCCCCTCTCGTCGGCGCAGACCGCCTCCGCGGCCTCCAGGTCGCAGCCGCCCGTGAAGACCGAGAGGCGGCGGAGGACGGCGCGTTCGGGGACGTCCAGGAGGTCCCAGGACCAGTCGACGACCGCGCGCAGGGTCTGCTGCCGGGGCAGGACCGTCCTGGCGCCCGAGGTGAGGAGCCGGAAGCGGTCGTCGAGGCGGTCCGCGATCTGGCGGAGGGTCAGCATCCGCAGCCGGGCCGCCGCGAGTTCGATGGCCAGCGGGAGGCCGTCCAGGCGCCGTACGACCTCGCCGGCGGCGACCGGGTCGTCCTCGACGCGGAACCCGGGGCTGACCGCCGCGCCCCGCTCCCCGAGCAGCCGCAGCGCCATCCCGGTCGGCAGCGGGCCGAGGGGCCGCAGCGCCTCCCCGGGGACGCCGAGCGGTTCACGGCTCGTCGCGAGCACGCGGAGCTCAGGGCAGCGCGCGAGCAGGGTCTCGGCGAGTTCGGCGGCCGCGCCGACGAGGTGCTCGCAGTTGTCGAGGAGGAGCAGCATCCGCCGCCCGGCGCAGTGCTCGACGAGCCGGGCGAACGGGTCGCCCCCGCCGCGCAGCTCCTCGGCTCCGGCGCCGCGGAGCACGGTCTCGCGGGCGCCGACGGCCGCGAGGACGGCCTCGGGCACGGCCTCCGGGTCGCGTACGGGCGCGAGTTCCGCCACCCACACGCCGTCCGGCCAGTCCCCGGCCGTCCGCTCGGCGGCCTCCTGCGAGAGCCGGGTCTTCCCGGCCCCGCCGGGGCCGAGCAGGGTGACGAGCCGCGCGCCGCGCAGATCGTCCCGGACGAGGGCGATCTCCTCCTCGCGCCCGACGAAGCTGGTGAGCCGCGCGCGCAGGTTGCCCCGCACGGGAGGACGTTCGGGTTCCGGGGCGAGCAGCTCCGCGTGGAGGGCGCGCAGGGCGGGGGACGGGTCCGTGCCGAGGCGGGTGGCGAGGGCGCGGCGGACCGACTCGTAGGCGGCGAGCGCCTCGGCCGCCCGGCCGGTGTCCCGCAGGGCGCGGATGCGGAGGGCCTGGAGGGGCTCGTCGAGGGGATGGGCGGCGCAGAGGGAGGTGAGCTCGGGGAGGGCGGCGTCGGCCCCGCCGAGCGCGAGGGCGGCGTCGAGCCGGGCCCGGCGGGCGTCCAGGCGGCGGGCCTCCCAGCGGGCGGCCTCCGCGTCCCGGTCCGGCAGGTCGGCGAGGGCGGGCCCGCGCCAGAGCCCGAGGGCCTCGTCGAGGAGCGCCGCGGCGCGTGCGGGGTCGGCCGCGGCCATGCCCTCGACGGCGAGGCGCTCGAAACGGCGGGCGTCCACGTCCTCGGGCCGGGCGTCGAGCCGGTAACCGCCCTCGGCGGAGACCACGCGGTCCCGGCCGAGGGCCCTGCGGAGCCGCGCGACGAGGGCCTGGAGCGCGGCGGGCGCGTCGGCGGGCGGCTCGTCGCCGTGCCACACCTCGTCGACGAGCTCGGCCACGGGAACGATCCGGCCGGCCCGCAGGACGAGGACGGTGAGCAGGGCGCGGACGCGGGGGCCGCCGACGGCGAGGTCGGTGCCGTCGGGGGTGCGGACGAGGGTGGGACCGAGGACGGAGTAGCGCACGGGCCCATTCTCGCGTGCCCCCGCACCGGGCGGGGCGTCGCCCCAGCCCAGGAACTCGTGGCGGTGCCCGGTACGTTTCACGCACAGTCGTCCTCCGTACGTACCCCAGGGAGCCCTCGTGATGACCACGGCCGCCGCCCGGCGCCATGAACGGCGGGTCAGTCCCGTCTTCCTGGCGATCCTCGCCGTCATGGCCGTGACCGGCTGGGCGGTGTGGACGGACTTCGCCGCCTCGCCCGGTCTCGCGGTGTTCCTCTTCGTGACCTCGGCGTGGGTCGTGTCGCTCTGTCTGCACGAGTACGCGCACGCCAGGACCGCCCTGCACGGCGGGGACATCACCGTGGGCGCGAAGGGTTATCTGACGCTCAACCCGCTCGCGTACACGCACGCCGTGCTGAGCGTCGTCCTGCCGGTGCTGTTCGTGATCATGGGCGGGATCGGTCTGCCGGGCGGCGCGGTCTTCATCGAGCAGGGGCGGATCAAGGGCCGCTGGAAGCACAGCCTGATCTCGGCGGCGGGCCCCCTGGCCAACGTGCTGTTCGCGATCGTGTGCACGGCGCCGTTCTGGCTGGACGCGCTCGACGGCGTGCCGCTCGCCTTCCGGTACGCGCTGGCGTTCCTGGCGTTCCTCCAGGTGACGGCCGCGCTCCTGAACTTCCTGCCGGTGCCGGGGCTCGACGGCTACGGGGTCGTGGAGCCCTGGCTGTCGTACAAGGTGAAGCGGCAGATCGAGCCGTACGCGCCGTACGGCTTCTTCATCGTGATCGCGCTGCTGTTCGTCCCGCAGATCAACAGCGCCTTCTTCGACGCGATCGACGCCCTGATGCGCGCGCTCGGGGTGCCCGAGTTCAGCCGGTACTGCGGCTCGCAGCTGTTCCGGTTCTGGGAGGAGACGCCGGAGTTCTGCCGGGTCTAGGCGTCCGCGGCGGCGGCCTTCTCGGCCTTCGCGCGCCGGATGTAGTACCAGGCCATGTTCGAGGACAGGCCGGCGAGGAGCACCCAGACGACGCCGAGGAAGCTGCCCTGGACGAAGGAGACGACGGCCGCGGCGGCGGCCAGGGCGCAGACCACGAGGGCGTAGAGGGCGAGGCGGGGCATGGGGGTCGGCTCCTGTCCGGATGCGGCGTTTCGTGCCCGTCCAGTGTCCCCCATGCCCCGGTCCGCGACGGGACCGGCTCGGACGACCGGCTCAGATGTCGGTGACCCGCAGGCCCGCGTGCGCCTTGTAGCGGCGGTTGACGGAGATCAGGTTGGCGACGAGCGACTCGACCTGGTGGGCGCCCCGGAGCCGGCCGGCGAAGACGCCGCGCATGCCGGCGATGCGGCCGGCGAGGGCCTGGACGATCTCGACGTCGGCGCGCTCCTCGCCGAGGACCATGACGTCGGTGTCGATCTCCTCGATGGAGGTGTCCTTGAGGAGGACCGCGGAGAGGTGGTGGAAGGCGGCGGCGACCCGGGAGTCCGGGAGGAGCGCGGCGGCCTGCTCGGCGGCGGAGCCCTCCTCGGGCTTGAGGGCGTAGGCGCCCTTCTTGTCGAAGCCGAGCGGGTTGACGCAGTCCACGACGAGTTTGCCGCGGAGCTCCTCGCGCAGCGACTCCAGGGTCTTGGCGTGGCCGTCCCACGGCACGGCGACGATGACGACGTCGCTGCGGCGGGCGGTCTCGGCGTTGTCGGCGCCCTCGACGCCGTGGCCGATCTCCGCGGCGACGGCCTGCGCGCGCTCGGCGGCGCGGGAGCCGATGATCACCTTCTGGCCGGCCTTGGCGAGGCGGTAGGCGAGGCCGCGGCCCTGGTCGCCGGTGCCGCCGAGGACGCCGACGACGAGACCGGAGACGTCGGGGAGGTCCCACGGGTCCTTCGGGGCGGGCTTGCTGTCAGTCGTAGTCATGGCCCCGACATTACCGACCGGTCGGGTCCGTCGGCCCACTCTCGTACGGGTGGAACTGCCGCGACCCGGCCTCGCGCGGGGCCCGGCTGGGGCAGGATGCGGGCCCATGGATGCCGTACGGGTCGCGTTGCTGCGGGAAGTGCTCGCCGGGACGGAGTGGCCGGCGGCGGCCCGCCGGTTCGCGGGCGCGCTCCGGTCCTCGGTCGTGCCGCACCGGGGCGGGCTGCTCCTGGTGGGCACGGAGGGGTACGAGCCGTGGCATCTGGCGGCGCACCTGGTCGACGAGTCCGCCTGGTCGGGGCTGCCGGAGCTGGCGCCGACGCTGGTCCGGCACCGGGTGCGACCGGGCGCCCCGGCGCATCTGTCGGTGGGCCTGGCCCGTCTGGAGGCGGCGGCGCGCGGGGCGACGCTGCTGATGGTGGCGCCGGAGCGGCCGGACGCGGGGGTGCTCCAGCGGGTGCACGACGCCCGCCGGGCGGGGGCGACCGTGCTGTCGCTCGACGGCGGCGACGAGGAGGTCCTGGGGCTCGCGCACGAGACGCTCACGGTGGCGGCGGGGGCGGAGGTGGACCTGGACACGGTGCAGCACCTGGTGAGCGCGGCGGCCGGGGAGAACAGCCTGCCGTCCCCGCGCGGCGGGCGCCGTTTCCGGGACCGGCTCTCGGGGCTCGCGGACCGGCTGACGGCCCCGCCGCCGACCCGCTGGTAGGCCTTCCCGCCGGTAGGCCCTTGCCCGTACGGCCCGCGGTAGGCCCGCCCTGCCGCTGCAGATCAAGGACCTGAGGGTTCGCCGTTCGCGGTCGGCGCGGTGGGCGCGGTCGCAGTCTGGACGGGTGGCGTGGTGTGCGTGGCCTCGGTGGGGCTGCTCTGTCTGGCGCTGCCGAAGCTGCTCGCGTACGACTCCGCGACGGACGAGGACTCGCTGCGCCGCAAGGCCCAGCAGGAGGCCGTCGACGGCGCACGGCCGGAGGCGGCCGGGACCGTCTGACACGACTACGGGTCCCGGCCGCTTCCGCGGGGGCGCTACTCGTCGTCCGCCTGGTCGTTTCCGGCGGGGGCGGCGCTACTCGTCGTCCGCCTGGTCCTTCCCGGCGGCGTCGTGCCAGCGGGGGTCGGTCTCCCATTCCAGGTTCCGCTCGCGGGCGGTCTCCATGGCGTGGGAGGCCTCCTCACGGCTGGCGTACGGGCCGAAGCGGTTCTTCGCAGGGCACTCGGGGCCCTCCTCGACCTTCTTGTGCTCCAGGCAGTAGTACCACTCGCCCGGTTTGCCCGTGGCGCTCTTCTTGAACAGCGGCATCGTCCTCGGCTCCTTCCTTCGGGACCATGCTGCCCCAGACCCGGTCGTTAGACTCGCTGGCATGTCTGGCCAGTCGCTTCTCGTACCGGGGGAGCTCTCCCCCCATCGTTCCGTTCCGGGTTCCATCCGCCGCCCCGAGTACGTCGGGAAGCCCGCACCGGCCCCGTACACCGGGCCCGAGGTGCAGGATTCCGACACCATCGAACGGATGCGGATCGCCGGCCGCATCGCCGCCCAGGCGATGGAGGAGGCCGCCAAGCACATCGCCCCTGGTGTCACCACCGACGAGCTCGACCGGGTCGCGCACGCGTACATGTGCGACCACGGCGCCTACCCGTCCACGCTGGGCTACCGCGGCTTCCCGAAGTCGCTGTGCGCCTCGGTCAACGAGGTCATCTGCCACGGGATCCCGGACTCGACCGTCCTGCGGGACGGCGACATCGTGAACCTGGACGTCACCGCGTACATCAACGGCGTCCACGGCGACAACAACGCCACGTACCTCTGCGGCGACGTCGACGAGGAGTCGCGGCTGCTCGTGGAGCGCACCCGGGAGTCCCTGAACCGGGCGATCAAGGCGGTCAAGCCGGGCCGCCAGATCAACATCATCGGGCGGGTCATCGAGTCGTACGCCAAGCGCTTCGGCTACGGGGTCGTGCGGGACTTCACCGGGCACGGCATCAACTCGTCGTTCCACTCCGGCCTGATCGTGCCGCACTACGACTCGCCCCACCACACCACCGAGATCAAGACCGGCATGACCTTCACGATCGAGCCGATGCTGACGCTCGGCAGCCACGACTACGACATGTGGGACGACGGCTGGACCGTGGTGACCAAGGACCGCAAGCGGACGGCGCAGTTCGAGCACACGCTCGTGGTGACCGAGAACGGGGCCGAAATCCTTACGTTGCCCTGACCGCTCGAACGGGTAGCGTTTTTACCGACAGGACGTCGGGAACCGGTTGACTTAGGTAAGCCTAAGTAGGCAGGATCGTCACTGGTTCCCGCCCATCGGTCTCGGAGGCACGCCTTGGACACGCCCTTCTCCACGTTGATCCGCACGGCTTCGCACGAGCAGCACACGGAGGCGGAGACCTCGTCCTTCATGGGCGACCTCCTGGGCGGGCGCCTGGCCGTCGACGCGTACGCCCGCTACACCGAGCAGCTCTGGTTCGTGTACCGGGCCCTGGAGGAGGGCGCGGAGGCGCTCCGCGAGGACCCGGTCGCCGGGCCCTTCATACGGCCCGAGCTGTTCCGCACGGCCGCCCTGGAGCAGGACCTCGCCCATCTGCGCGGCCCCGACTGGCGCGCGGGCGTCTCCCCGCTGCCCGCCACCGCCGCGTACGCCGGGCGGGTCGCCGAGTGCGCCCGCGACTGGCCCGCCGGCTACGTGGCCCACCACTACACGCGCTACCTGGGCGACCTGTCGGGCGGTCAGATCATCCGCGACCGGGCGGAGCGGACCTGGGGCTTCGACCGCAAGGGCGACGGGGTCCGCTTCTACGTCTTCGAGGAGATCCCCAACCCGGCGGCGTTCAAGCGGGGGTACCGGGAGCTGCTCGACGGCGTGGACGCCGACGACCTGGAGAAGCAGCGGATCGTCGACGAGTGCCGGCGCGCCTTCGACTTCAACACCGCGGTCTTCCGCGAGCTGGGCGGGGAGTACCCACTCAGCGCCTGAGAGCCCCTCAGCGCGTGAGCGTTCCCTCCAGGCGGACCCGGCCGCCCAGTTCCACGATGCCGTCGGGGCCGGGGGCGGTGAGCAGCTGCGAGCCCCGGCCCTGCGTGATGTTGAGGGCCCGTCCCAGCTGTGCGGTGAGGAGCAGCGCCGCCGCGCCGGTCGCCTCGTCCTCGTCGATGCCGTCGCCGCGGCCCGGGAAGGCCCGCGCCCTGATCCGCCCGGCGGCCTCCTCCTCCCAGGCCCAGGCGTAGATCCACTCCCCCGGCTCGGGCACGTCGAGGGCCTCCACCTCGGCGACGGAGCCGTACTGACGCAGGGTCCGGGGCGGCGCCCACTCGGCGCGCGCCTCGATCCAGGTGAACTCGCCGTCGCCGCGCACCCAGACCTCGCCGGCGGGCGGCTGGACGACCTCCAGGTCGAGCAGCCAGGCGGCGCCGACGAGCGGGTGTCCGGCGAACGGGAGGCGCAGCCCGGGGGTGTAGATGTCGACGATCCCGCGCTCCGGGTCGTCCACGAACACCGTCTCGCTGAAGCCGAGCTCCTTGGCGAGCGCCTGCCGTGACGACTCGTCGGGGTGGGTACGGGCGTCCCGTACGACTCCGAGACGGTTGCCGTGCCGGCCGTCGCCCGCACAGAAGACCCGGAGGACGTCGATGTCAGTGGCGGTCGTGTTCATGACGGAATTCAACCACCTGCGCACCGACCGTACCGACGCGTAATCGGAATCGGGATAATCCACCCCGCTTGACCTTCCCTTGACCAAGCCGTGATGCCCCCATGATGCCCCCGTGACCTCGCCGTGTCCGGTGCGCCCGCCCTGAGAGCTGAATCACTGGAGGGGTGGGTATTGCTGAGGTAAGCCTCGGTTAAGTTAGGTCCGCCTCAGTCCGTCCCCCGCGTTCCTGGAGTACTCATGCGAGCAGTCCGCCTCTCCGTCGTCACCGCCGCCGCGACAGCGGCCGCTCTGACCGCCGTCACGGGCTGCGCCGAGAAAAGCGACTCCAAGGCGAGCGACGACGCGATCACCGTCGTCGCCAAGGACGACTCCTGCGAGGTCTCGAAGAAGGAGTTCCCGGCCGGGCACGTGAAGCTGGCCGTCGAGAACCGCGGCTCCAAGATCACCGAGGTGTACGTCCTCTTCCCGGACGACCGGATCGTCACCGAGCGCGAGAACATCGGCCCCGGCACCAAGGCCACCATCACCGCCGAGTTCAAGTCCGGCGACTACTTCATCGCCTGCAAGCCCGGCATGAAGGGCGACGGCATCCGCCAGGCCGTCAAGGCCACCGGTGGCAAGGCCGCCGCCAAGCGCTCCCCCGAGATGGACGCCGCAGTCGCCGCCTACCGCCAGTACGTCCAGGCGCAGGCCGACGAGACCCTCCCCAAGGTGAAGGTCTTCACCGACGCCGTCCGCGCCGGGAACATCGAGGCCGCGAAGAAGGCCTACGCCGACTCCCGCATCGGCTGGGAGCGCACCGAGCCGGTCGCCGAGTCCTTCGGCGACATCGACCCCAAGGTCGACGTCCGCGAGGACGGCCTGGAGGACGGCCAGGACCCGGCGAAGGACTGGACCGGCTGGCACCGCCTGGAGAAGGCGCTCTGGCAGGACAAGAAGATCGGCGACCGCGAGAAGCAGCTCGCCGACCTCCTCGACAAGGACCTCGCGGACTGGGTGAAGCGGGTCGGCAAGGCCGAGATCACCCCGACCTCCATGGCCAACGGCGCCAAGGAGCTCCTGGACGAGGTCTCCACCGGCAAGGTCACCGGCGAGGAGGAGCGCTACTCGCACACCGACCTCGTCGACTTCAAGGCGAACGTCGAGGGTGCGCAGAAGTCCTTCGAGCTGCTCAAGCCGGTCGCCTCGAAGAACGACCCGAAGCTCGTCGCCGAACTCGACAAGCAGTTCGCCGCGCTGAACACGCTGCTCGACAAGTACCGCACGGACAAGACCGGCTACGTCTTCACCTCGTACGAGAAGGTCGGCAAGACCGAGCGCAAGGAACTGTCCGACGGCGTCAACGCCCTGGCCGAGCCGCTCTCCAAGCTCGCCGCCGCGGTCGTGAAGTAACAGGGGGAGGCATCATGACCGACGAGACCACCACCACGGAGCAGGGCGCCGCCGAGCAGGCCGCCGCGCCCTCCCGCCGCAAGGTCATCGGCTGGGGCGGTGCCGGGCTCGCGCTCGGTGCCGCCGCGGCCGGCGGCGCCGTCGCGCTGACCCGCGAAGGCGACCACACCGCCCCGGTCGCCGACACCGGCGGCGCCGTGCCCTTCCACGGCGCGCACCAGTCGGGCATCGCGACCGCCGTGCAGGACCGGCTGCACTTCGCGTCCTTCGACGTGAAGACCACCGACCGCGACGAGCTGATCCAGCTCCTCAAGGAGTGGACGCGGGCCGCCGAGCGCATGACGGCCGGCGCCGAGGTCGGCGAGGGCGCCTACGGCGGCCTGCCGGAGGCCCCGCCGGACGACACGGGCGAGGCCCTCGGCCTCAAGCCCTCCCGGCTCACCCTCACGATCGGCTTCGGCCCCTCGCTCTTCGACGGGCGCTTCGGGCTGAAGGACAAGCGGCCCGGGGCCCTGGTGGATCTGCCCAAGTTCCCGGGCGACAACCTCGATCCGGCGCGCAGCGGCGGCGACATCTGCGTGCAGGCCTGCGCGGACGACCCGCAGGTCGCCGTGCACGCCATCCGCAACCTCGCGCGGATCGGCTTCGGCAAGGTCGCGGTGCGCTGGTCGCAGCTGGGCTTCGGCAAGACGTCCTCGACGACCCCGGACGCCCAGACCCCGCGCAACCTGTTCGGCTTCAAGGACGGCACGCGGAACATCGCGGGCACCGAGACCGAGCGGCTCGCGAAGCACGTGTGGGTGTCCGGCAAGGACGCCGAAGGCGCCTCGGCCTGGATGGACGGCGGCTCGTACCTCGTCGCCCGCCGCATCCGCATGAACGTGGAGATCTGGGACCGCACTCCGCTCTCCGAGCAGGAGGACATCTTCGGCCGGGACAAGAAGGAAGGCGCCCCGGTCGGCAAGGCCAAGGAGCACGACGAGCCGTTCCTGAAGGCCATGAAGCCGGACTCGCACGTCCGCCTCGCGCACCCGGACAGCAACAACGGGGCGACGATCCTGCGCCGCGGCTACTCCTTCACGGACGGCACGGACGGCCTCGGCCGGCTCGACGCGGGCCTGTTCTTCCTGGCGTACATGAAGGACGTCCGCACGGGCTTCATCCCGGTGCAGACCTCGCTGTCCAAGAACGACGCACTCAACGAGTACACACAGCACGTGGGTTCGGCGCTGTTCGCCGTCCCGCCGGGCGTCCGCGACAAGGACGACTGGTGGGGCCGGGCGCTGTTCGCGTAACCGAGGAGGAGAACCGACGTGTTCGGAAACTATCTGATCGGCCTGCGTGAGGGCCTGGAAGCCAGTCTGGTCGTCTGCATCCTCATCGCGTACCTGGTGAAGACCGGGCGCCGTGACGCGCTGAAGCCGATCTGGATCGGCATCGGCGTGGCCGTCGGTGTGGCCCTCGCCTTCGGCGCGGGCCTGGAGTTCGGCTCGCAGGAGCTGACCTTCGAGGCGCAGGAGGCGCTCGGCGGCTCGCTGTCGGTCCTCGCCGTGGGCCTGGTGACCTGGATGGTCTTCTGGATGCGGCGCACGGCCCGGCACCTCAAGGCGGAGCTGCACGGCAAGCTGGACGCGGCCCTGCAGATGGGCACGGGCGCGCTGGTCGCCACCGCCTTCCTGGCGGTGGGCCGCGAGGGCCTGGAGACGGCGCTCTTCGTGTGGGCGTCGGTCCGGGCCTCCTCGGACGGTTCGTACGCGCCGCTGACCGGCGTCATCCTGGGCCTGCTCACGGCGGTCTTCCTCGGCTGGCTGTTCTACCGGGGCGCGCTGAAGATCAACCTGGCGAAGTTCTTCACCTGGACCGGCGGCATGCTGGTCGTGGTGGCGGCGGGCGTGCTCGCGTACGGCGTGCACGACCTCCAGGAGGCCCGGTTCCTCGGCGGCCTCGCGGACAAGGCCTTCGACATCTCGGCGACGATCCCGCCGGACAGCTGGTACGGCACGCTCCTCAAGGGCGTCTTCAACTTCCAGCCGGATCCGACGGTCCTTCAGGTCACGGTGTGGGCGCTGTATCTGATCCCGACGCTCGCGCTGTTCCTGGCCCCGATAGGGTCGGGTCCGTCCGTGCGGGTGGAGAAGCAGAAGGCGACCGATGACAAGGCTGAGGCGAGCGCCGAGACGACCGCTTGAGCGGCTGTCGTCGCGGCCCACGAGGTTCCTTGCCGCCGCGGCGGCGGCGACCGTCCTGTCGCTGACGGCGAGCGGCTGCGTCACCGTGCACGGTGAGCTGGCGCTGCTGCCGCCGGCGACGAAGACCGAGGCGGCGCAGGCCGTCGCCGACTTCACGACCGCGTACAACCGGGCCGACAAGGCCTATGACCCGGCCCTCGACTCGGACCGGGTCACCGGTCCGCTCGGGGAGGTCAACCAGTCGGGCCTGCGCGCACGGCACATCAACACCCCGGGCGGCAACCCGGACCACAAGCCGCTCGTGCTGAGCGACGCGCGGTTCGTGCTGCCCCGGAAGGCGGGCTGGCCGCGCTGGTTCGTCGCGGACACGGCCTCCAACCGGAGCACCCCCGACCAGCGCTGGCTCCTGGTCTTCGTGCGCAACGGGCCGGAGCGGCTGTGGGAGGTCGCGTACCTCACGATCCTGCCCCGGGGCGATGTGCCCGAGTTCTCCGAGGAGGAGGGGTACGCGGTGCCGGTCGCCGCGGACACCGACGCGCTCGCGGTCGCGCCCGAGGACCTCGGCAAGGAGTACGTCGCGTATCTGAAGGACGGGCGGCCGGGGCCGTTCGCGCCGGGCACGCACACCACGCAGTGGCGGGCGGAGCGGCAGAGGGCCGCCAAGCGGCCGGGCATGGCCACCCAGTACATCGACCGGGTCGCGGACCAGGGGGACTTCGCGCCGCTGGGTCTGCGGACGAAGGACGGCGGCGCGCTCGTCTTCTTCGCGACCCGGTACTTCGAGCGGCAGACGGCGGCGAAGGGCTACCGGCCGAAGGTCGGCCCCGACACCAAGGCGCTGCTGACCGGGGAGATCAGGAACACGGTCACCCGGGAGTGGGTGTCCAGCCAGGCGGTCCTGGTGAAGCCGGCGGGCACGGACCGCGACGGGGTCACGGTCGCGAGCCGGCTCCAGGGCGTGGTGGGCGCGGAGGGCTCGTAGCCCTCGCGCGGAGGGCTCGTAGCCCTCACTCGCCCTCCCGGGGGCGTCAGCGCGTCAGCGGCCAGGCGATCTCGTGGGCCGTGTGCTCCCCGTTCCCGTCGGCCTCGCGCTCGGCCGCGTGCCGGGCGCAGGCGTCCTGGAGGGCCTCCAGGAGGTTCAGCGGGTCCGGCAGCGGGTGCTCGGGACCCCGGAGCCAGGCGACGACCGGGTGGGCGTCCTCGTCGCCGGGGAGCCGGGCCGGCGGCACGAGGACGTAGCTGCCGCGGCAGTGCCAGCGCAGCCCCGGGTGCTCGTCCATCGTCTCCGGGTGGCAGTCCAGCTCACACGGCCACCACTCGTCCTCGTCCTCGGGGGTGCCGCGGGTGGCGGTGAAGAAGAGCATCCGCCCGCCGACCGTGTCGACGTCGGCGGACTCGGCGACGGGCCCGACCTCGACGCCCTCGGCGAGGAGGCGCTCCAGGGCGGCGCGGCCGGCGGCCAGCGGCACGTCGAGGACGTCGTGGACCATGCCGGTGGCGGTGATGAAGTTCGCCTCGGGCGCGTTCCGCGCCCAGCGCTCGATCTGCGCGCGGTCGGTGGTCGACTGGGTCTGCCAGGCGAAGGAGACGGGGTGCCGGGCGGGGGTGGGACAGCCGATCCGCTCACAGGAACAGCTGTAGCCCACGGGGTACGCGGCGGGGGCCAGGGGCAGCCCGGCGGCGGCGATGGCCAGGAGCAGCTTCTCGCGGTCGTTCTCCTCGTCGGCCGCGGTGCGTTTGGGGCGCCTGCGCAGCCACTGTGCGAGTCTGCTCTCCGTGCCGCGGTAGCGGCCGATGCCGTCGCCCATCTATCCCCTCACACCTCGTGCTCGCCCGTTCGGCTCTGCCCATCGTCCCACCATCCTGGGC
This sequence comes from Streptomyces sp. NPDC037410, assembly GCF_055602235.1. Lineage (NCBI taxonomy): Bacteria > Bacillati > Actinomycetota > Actinomycetes > Kitasatosporales > Streptomycetaceae > Streptomyces > Streptomyces sp. NPDC037410. Next base: position 119,376 of record NZ_JBVJWR010000001.1, read on the forward strand.
CTCGGGTGACCGGAGTGCGGAAGGGGGTTGCTCACAGACACCGGGCGCGGGTTCAGTCGCGGGGCGCGAGACCGCGCAGGGCGAGGTCGACGAGGGTGTCGGCGTAGGCGTGGGTGAGCGGCAGGGTCCGGTGGATCCACCGGTGGTGGAGGGGTCCGACCAGGAGTTCGACGGCGACGCGGGGGTCCGTCCCGGGGTCGATGTCGCCCTTGGCCTGGGCGGCCTCGATGCGGCGGACGTAGGACTGGAGCTGGGGTTCGAGCAGGGCCTCGGTGAAGCGGGCGCCGAGCTCGGGGTCGACGATCCCCTCGGCGGCGAGGGCGCGGGTGGGGCCGTCGAAGGCGGGGTCGGTCAGCTCGTCGACGGTGGCGCGCAGGACGAGCCTGAGGTCGGCGGCGAGGTCTCCGGTGTCGGGGATCTCACTGTTCGCGTCTCCACCGAGTGCCTCGTTGGCCCGGGCGGCGAGGTCGAGGAAGGCGTCGAGGAGGACGGCCGCCTTGGAGGGCCACCAGCGGTAGATGGTCTGCTTGCCGACGCCGGCGCGGGCGGCGATGCCCTCGATGGTGGTCTTCGCGTAGCCGGTCTCGGAGACGAGGGCGAGCGCGGCGTCGAAGATGGCGCGGCGGGAGCGCTCGCTGCGGCGGGAGGCGTCGGGGGCGGCCTTGGGGGGCCTGGTCTCGGGCATGGTCCCAATCTAACAGCCGACGAGACGAGACGTCTCGCCATGTCCCGCCGCTCGGACGGGCCCGAACCACCCGAACGGTCCACAGCGCGGAGGCCGCCGAGAGCGGACCATGGGTCCACCCGTCACCACCGCTCTCCCGTGAGGAGCCTTCATTGCGCAACACTCCGCGCGCGTCCTCGCCCCGCCGCTACCTGATGTGCCCACCCACGCACTTCGCGGTGACCTACTCCATCAACCCCTGGATGGACCCTACGAAGCCGGTCGACCTGGCCCTCGCCCTCGCCCAGTGGGAGGACCTGCGCGACCGCTACCGCTCGCTCGGCCACACCGTGGAGCTCCTGGATCCCGACCCGGCGCTGCCGGACATGGTCTTCGCGGCGAACGGCGCGACGGTCGTCGAGGGCCGGGTCCTCGGCGCGAAGTTCGCCCACCCGGAGCGGGCCCGCGAGGCCGACGCCCATGTGTCCTGGTTCCGGAGAAACGGTTGGGCGGACGACGCCGTGCGCGAGCCGGAGCACGTGAACGAGGGCGAGGGCGACTTCGCCGTCACCGCCTCCTGGATCCTCGCCGGCCGCGGCTTCCGCTCCAGCCCGCTCTCCCACGACGAGGCGCAGGAGTTCTTCGGCCGCCCGGTGATCGGCCTGGAGCTGGTGGACCCGCGCTACTACCACCTGGACACGGCGCTGTGCGTCCTGGATGACGCCCGGGACGAGGTCATGTACCACCCGGACGCCTTCTCCCCCGGCAGCCGGGCGGTCCTCGCCCGGCTCTTCCCGGACGCCCTGATCGCGAGCGGCGAGGACGCCGCGGCCCTCGGCCTCAACGCGGTCAGCGACGGCCGGAACGTCCTGCTCCCGCAGGCGGCGGTGGGCCTCTACGAGCCCCTCCGCGCGCGCGGCTTCGAACCGGTCGGCATGGACCTGGGCGAACTCCTCAAGGGCGGCGGCAGCGTGAAGTGCTGCACCCAGGAGCTGCGCCCCTAATCGGCCGGCGGCCAGGAGTCGCCCCACTCCACGTCACGGGCCTGCTTGTACAGGGGCCCGTGCCGCTTGGTGACGGTCTCGCGGCCGAGGCCTTCGGGCGCGCAGAGTTCGAGCAGGACCTGGCCCTTGCGGATCTGCGGCCTGCGGACGACGCGCGCGGTCGTCGGGGTCGCGGGGAACCGCACGGCCGCCACGTACGCGTACTTCTCGTCCTCGTACGGCAGCGACCCCCCCTTCACCTTCCGGTGCAGGGACGAGCGGCTCACCCGGGCGGAGAAGTGGCACCAGTCCGTGCCGGGCACGATCGGGCAGGCCCCGCTGTGCGGGCAGGGCGCGGCGACGGTGAAACCGGCGTCGATCAGCAGCGTGCGGGCCGCGATGATCCGCTCGTAGCCGTCGGGGGTGCCGGGCTCGACGATCACGACCGCCTGCGCGGCCCGGGCCGCCTCGGTGACCAGCGCCGTCCTGTCGGCCTCGGTCAGCTCCTTGAGGACGTACGAGACGGTGACGAGGTCCGTGTCGGCGAGGCGCAGGGCGGAGCCGATCCGCTCGCGCCGCCACTCGGCGTCCACGATCCCCGCCGCCAGCTCGCGGCCGAGTGCCAGAGCCGGTTCCGCCCAGTCCAGGACGGTGGTGCGGGGCGGCTCCTCCGCCCAGGCCTCGGCGACGGCCCAGCTCGCCGATCCCGTGCCGCCGCCGACGTCGGTGTGGGTGCGCGGCGCCCAGTCGGGCGCGGCGTCCCGGAGGGCGCCGAGGGTGCCCCGTACCGCCTCGAAGGTCGCCGGCATGCGGTACGCGGCGTACGCGGCGACGTCGGAGCGGTCGCGCAGCACGGGGGCGTCCGTCGGGGTGGTGCCCCGGTAGTTGGCGATCAGCCGCTCGACGGCCTGCGCGGCCCGGTTGGGCGGCAGCCCTTCGAGGAGCGCGGCGAGGGCGGCGCGCAGGGAGTCGGCGGAGGGAGCTGAGGCGTTCACCGAGACAGTCTAGGCGGGCGCGCCGGTCTCCTCCGTCCTGCGCCAGGGGCGGCAGAGGCCCAGGAAGCAGGCGAGGGCGAGGACGGCGCTGCCGAGCTGGACGACGGCCATGGGGACGGCGGTGTGCTCGCCCGCGATGCCGACGAGCGGGGAGGCGACGGCGCCGACGAGGAAGGAGGAGGTGCCGAGGAGGGCGGAGGCGGATCCGGCGGCGTGCGGGGTGCGCATCAGGGCCTGGGCGTTGGTGTTGGGCAGGACCAGGCTCATCGCGGACATCAGGACGAAGAGGCCGGCGGCGACGGGCGCGAGCCCGGTCCCGCCGAAGACGCCCGAGGTCATGAGGAGCAGCGCGAGGCCGGCGAGCACGACGAGGGCGAGGCCCCAGCCGAGCACCTTGTCGAGGCTGACGCGGCCGACGAGGAGCTTGCCGTTGATCTGGCCGACGGCGACGAGCCCGATCGAGTTGAGGCCGAAGAGCAGGCTGAAGGTCTGCGGGGAGGCCCCGTAGATCTCCTGGACGACGAACGGGGAGGCGCTGATGTACGCGAAGAGGGCGGCGAAGGTGAGGCCGCCGGTCAGCACGTAGCCGGTGAAGACCCGGTCGGCGAGGAGCCCGCGCATGGTGCGCAGGGCCTGCCCGACCCCGCCCTCGTGCCGCCGCTCGGGGGGCAGGGTCTCGTGCAGGAAGCGCCAGACGACGACGGTGAGCAGCACGCCGATGGCGGCGAGGACGTAGAAGACGCCCCGCCAGTCCGTGATGCGGAGGATCTGGCCGCCGATGAGGGGGGCGATGATCGGGGCGGCACCGGAGATCAGCATCAGGGTGGAGAAGAAGCGGGCCATCTCGACGCCGTCGTAGAGGTCGCGGACGACGGCGCGGGCGATGACGATGCCTGCGGCGCCGGCGAGGCCCTGGAGCAGCCGGAAGCCGATGAGCAGTTCGACGCTGGGCGCGAAGGCGCAGACGGCGGTGGCGAGGACGTACACGGCCATGCCGGTGAGCAGCGGGCGCCTGCGTCCCCACTTGTCGCTCATGGGGCCGACGACGAGCTGGCCGAGGGCCATGCCGGCGAGGCAGGCGGTGAGGGTGAGCTGCACGGTGGCGGCGGGAGCCCGCAGCGCACCGGTGACCTCCGGGAGCGCCGGGAGGTACATGTCCATGGAGAGCGGGGGGAGGGCGGTGAGCCCGCCCAGGACGAGGGTGACGAGCAGCCCCGTCCGCCGGGCGGCGGTGACGACGGGGCTGTCGGTTATGTGCCCTTGTGTTGTTTTCTGACTGCTCTCCGGCATCGACTGCTCCATTCCGTTGAATCCTCGCCCATGTTCTCAGCCGAACCGGTCCGTGGTGACCACGGACCGGTTCGGGATCCCACGGGCGTACGAGCGGGGCGGCCGTCGCCGTCAGGCGGGCTTGAGGCCCGGGTCGCCCGCCTCCGTGACGAAGGAGGCGGCGGTGGTGACGGGCGCGCCGGGCCGGGTCACGTACGGGACCGTACGGAAGTCGGCGCGGGCGCTCTCCTCGCCGAGGGAGACCGTGACGTAGCCGCGCCGGCCGCTGTAGAACTTCACGTGCGGATTGGCCTGGGTGATCCGGTCGTGGTTGGAGGGCCGGTCGGCGCCGTTCCCGCCGCTGGCGATCGAGGTGGTGACGATCTCGGTGCCGACCGTCCGCGAGGCCGGGTCGCGGAAGTCGGCCTTGATGTCGAGGCCGATGCCGACGTGGACGTCGCCCGTGAGCACCATCAGGTTCTCGACGCCGGCGGCCCGCGCACCCGCGAGGATCCGCCGCCGGGAGGCCGCGTAGCCGTCCCAGGCGTCCATGGAGAGCGTGAAGTCGGCGGTGGGCCGGTCGCGGCGCTCGCTGAACACGACCTGCTGCGGCAGGACGTTCCAGCGGGCCCGGGAGGCCTGCCAGCCGTCGAGCAGCCAGCGCTCCTGTTCGGCGCCCGTCAGGGTGCGCGCCGGGTCGTCAAGCAGGGGCCCCGGGACCTGCCAGCCGTCCCCGTACGCCTGGTCGGAGCGGTACTGGCGGGTGTCGAGGATGTCGAACTGGGCCGTCTTCCCGAAGCGCAGCCGCCGGTACAGCTTCATGTCGGGACCCTCGGGCTGCTGGGGGCGGCGCAGCGGCTGGTGCTCCCAGTAGGCGCGGTAGGCGGCGGCACGCCGGAGCAGGAACTCCTCCGGCGGGACGCCGTCCTCGGAGATGTCGCCCGCGTAGTTGTTCTCGGTCTCGTGGTCGTCCCAGGTGACGACGAAGGGGTGCGCGGCGTGCGCGGCGCGCAGGTCGGGGTCCGTCTTGTAGAGCGCGTAGCGGAGCCGGTAGTCCTCCAGGGTGAGGGTCTCCCGGTTGAACACGTCGGGGAGCCGGCGGTCGGTGTAGGCACGGGCGCCGCCGGTGGCGTCGACGGCGTACTCGTACAGGTAGTCGCCGAGGTGGAAGACGACGTCGACGTCCTCGTCCGCGAGGTGGCGGTAGGCCGTGAAGTAGCCGTCGTGGTACGCCTGGCAGGAGACGGCGGCGAGCTTGACCTCGCGCGTCCGGGCGGCGGGGGACGGGGCGGTACGGGTCCGCCCCACCGGGCTGGTCCAGTCCCCGGCACGGAAGCGGTAGAAGAACTCGTGGCTCGGGTCGAGAGGGGCGACCTCGACGTGGACGGTGTGCCGGAACTCCGGGTGCGCGGTCGCCACGCCGCGCCGGACGATCCGGGTGAACCGCTCGTCGCGGGCGAGCTCCCACTGCACGGAGACCCGGTTCGCGGGCAGCCCGCCGCCGGGCTCGAAGGGGCGGGGCGCGAGCCGGGTCCAGAGCAGCACCGAGCCGGGAAGGGGATCGCCCGAGGCGACCCCGAGGGTGAACGGGTCCTCCGTGACACGCCGGGCGTCCAGCTCGGCGGCGGCCGCCGCTCCGGCCGTGGGCAGCTGGGTGGCGAAGGCGAGCGCGGCGGCCGCGCCGGTGGCGGTCAGGAAACGTCGGCGTCCGAAGTGACGTGCGGCGGCGCGGAGTTCGTCGGCATGCTGCTGTACGTGGGTCATGTTCCCCTCCCCAGACGGATGCTGTCCTTCCGTCATTCGAGGGGTGCGGGACGACGCCCCCTTGTCGAGTACAGAACATCCATGTGTCGGACGGATGAGTTCATGGGGCACACGTCTCGCGTACGCTGCGCGCCCATGAGCATCGCAGTGGTGACGGGAGCCGGTTCGGGCATCGGCCGGAGCGTGGCGCTGGCCCTCGCGGCGGCCGGCTGGTCGGTGGCCCTGGCGGGCCGACGCGCCGAGGCCCTGGAGGAGACGGCCGCGGCCCTCCCCTCCGGCGACTTCCTGTGCGTCCCGACGGACGTGACCTCCGAGGAGCGGGTGACGGCCCTCTTCGCGTCGGTACGGGACCACTGGGGCCGCGTCGACCTGCTCTTCAACAACGCCGGTACGTTCGCGGGCGGCGGCGTCCCCGTCGAAGACCTGGACCCGGCGACCTGGCGCACGGTCGTCGACGTGAACCTGACGGGCGCGTTCCTGTGCGCCCAGGCGGCCTTCCGGACCATGAAGGAGCAGTCCCCGCAGGGCGGCCGGATCATCAACAACGGCTCGATCTCCGCCCACGTGCCGCGCCCGCACTCGATCGCGTACACGGCGACGAAGCACGCGGTGACGGGCCTCACGAAGTCGCTGTCCCTCGACGGGCGCGCGTACCGGATCGCCTGCGGCCAGATCGACATCGGCAACGCGGCGACGGAGATGACGGCCCGCATGCAGACCGGCATCCTCCAGGCCAACGGCGAGACGGCGGTGGAGCCGGTGATGGACGCGGCGGACGTGGCGGCGACGGTGGTGCACATGGCGGCGCTGCCGCTGGAGGCGAACGTGCAGTTCGCGACGGTGATGGCGACGACGATGCCGTACATCGGCCGGGGGTGAGACCGGCCCCCGGCCGAGAGTGGTTCAGGCCTGCCCGGTCTCGAACCGGGAGACCTTCCCGCCGTCGACGGTGAACCTCCAGGCGGTCCGCATCTCACCCCAGGTGTCGTTGCGGTAGTTGGCGACCAGAGCCAGTCCACCGTCCGCCTCGGACTCGACGTCCATGTACCCGTTCGAGGAGAACACCTCCCGGTCGAGCCAGTCCCGCAGGTCGCGGTCGGAGCCGTCGTCGGACATGGTCGCGCCGGGCGCCAGGAGGCCGGCCAGGGCCGACTGGTCGTTGGCGTTGAGGGCCGTGACGAAGGCGCGCACGGTCGGGTCGCTGAGCCGGTTCACAGGAATAGCCATGCCCCACCCGTACACCCGCGGTGCCCCGACCCGCCGTGTGCCCGGGCCGTGGGGTCCCTCCGACGGCGGTCCCGAGCCGGTCAGGACCAGTCGCAGGCAGGGGGAAGCGTGGTTCGAGTCACCACGGCGTCCGAATTGCGCCAGCGCCAGAAGTGGCCACCGGCGCACCCTGACGTCATGACCACCCACACCACGACGGCGTACTCGGCCCGCCCCATCCCCTCCACGACGCTCGCCGGGCTCCGCGCCACGGACGACGCCGGCCGCCCCTGCGTCCCGTACACCGCCACCGACGGCGGCGACCCCCTCCGCTGCTGCCTGCGCCTCTCCGTACCCGGCGAGCGGATCGCCCTCGTCTCGTACGCGCCCCTGCGCCGCTGGGCCGCCGAGACGGGCGCGGAGCCCGGGGCGTACGACGAGCAGGGCCCGGTCTTCGTCCACGCCGAGGACTGCGGCGGCCCGGCACCCTCGGAGGCGTACCCCTTCTCCCGTACGGGCGCACTCCGCACCCTCCGCCGCTACGACGCCGCCGGCCGCATCGTCGGAGGCCGCCTCCTGGAGCTCCCCGACACCCCCGCCGAGGGCTTCGACGAGGCCCTGACCGAGGCCTTCGCGGACCCGGCCGTCGCTCTGGTCCACGTCCGGGCCGTCGAGTACGGCTGCTTCCACTTCGAGGTCCGCCGCCCCTGAGCCGGCCGGCGCACACGAGAAGGGCCCCGACCAGGTCGCAACCTGATCGGGGCCCTTCCCACGTGGGCCGACAGACGAGTCGGGCTGTACGCCGGGTTCTGTGCCCCGGGACCTCGCGGTCGTCGGGGCGACGGCCATCCATCTAGGACCGGCGTTGCCGCCGGCCTCCTGCGGTCTACCCGCGGACTCGGGCGAGCAGCCCTCGAACATCCGCGCAGGGACACCGGGGTGTCCCCTCTTGACCTTGCTCCGAGTGGGGTTTACCTAGCCGCCTGAGTCACCTCAGGCGCTGGTGGTCTCTTACACCACCGTTTCACCCTTACCGAGGACCGAGGTCCCCGGCGGTCTGTTTTCTGTGGCACTGTCCCGCGGGTCACCCCGGGTGGCCGTTAGCCACCACCCTGCTCTGTGGAGCCCGGACGTTCCTCGGGAAGATCCTGAGATCTCCACGCGGCCGTCCGCCCGGCTCGTCTGCCGTGCCGACCATGCTACCTGCCGATTCAGAGGAAGTCGGCCGTCTCCAGGTCGAAGCCGAAGGGTTCCGGCAGCGGAAGCGGCTTGCCGAAGGTGGCGAGGTCCCGTCGGAGGTACTCACCGTCCTCGGGATCGCTGAACAGGGTCACCGTGGACGTGTCCCTGTCCACGAGCAGGTAGAGCGGGATGGCACCACGGGCGTAGCAGCGGCGTTTGACGTCACGGTCGACGCTCGCACGACGCGAGGTGACTTCGAGGACCATGGCGACGCCCTCGCAGGGCATCCAGGAGTCGGCCCCACGGAACAGGCGCCGTGCTTCCGGAGCGAAGGTTCCGTCTGGGATGACGTGATCCCTCGGGGCCCCCGGGGCCTCCTTCAGGTTCAGGCCCTTGTTTCCGGAGAACTGCATCTCGGTCCTCGACCGCCGGTACACCTGTCCGATGATCAATCCGATGTAGTCCTCGTGGTCCCCGTCCGGCGGCGGTGTCACGACGATCTCCCCTTCGATCAGCTCCGCGCGGAAGCCCTCCGGCGTGTCCAGCGCCAGGAAGCCCTCCAGCAGGATGTCCGCCTGCGTGAGCGATTCGTGCGGCATGGCAGTCATGTCGTCAGACTCGGACATCGAGGCACCCGCCGTCCGTCAGATCGGGGTCGTTCCCTCGATCGTGGCACATGATCGGGTACGCGCCCCGGAGCCACCGCTTGACCTTGTCGCAGCGTCAGGGTTTCTACTGGGCGCATGCGGATCGGCGAGATCGCCGCGCTCGTCGGGGTCACCCCCCGGGCCGTGCGGCACTACCACCAGTCGGGGCTGTTGCCCGAGCCCGCGCGGCGGGCCAACGGGTACCGGGAGTACGGGGTCCGGGACGCCGTGCTGCTCGCCCGGATCCGGCGTCTCACCGAGCTGGGGCTCGGGCTCGACGAGGTGCGGGACGTGCTCGCGGACGACGAGGGGCGGGGGCTCGTGGAGGTCCTTGAGGAGCTGGCGGAGGACCTGGCCCGCCAGGAGGCGGTGGTCCGGGGGCGCCGGGAGCGCCTCGCCCCGCTCCTCGCCGAGGCCCGGGCGGGCCGGCTGCCCGCCGAGGGGCCCGTGTCCCCGGAGCTGGCGGCGCTGCTCGCGGGCGTGGGAGAGCTGCCCGACTCGCCGATGGCGGCGAAGGACCGGGAGATCCTCGCCCTGCTCGACGTCGTCGCCCCCGAGGCGGAGCGGGCCCGGCTGATGGAGCTGATGCGCGGGGCGGCGGGCGGTGCGCGGGAGGTGTACGGGCTCCTCGACGCCCTCGCCGACGCGGCGGCCGACGATCCCCGGGTGGAGGAGGCCGCGCGCGCCCTGGCCGCCGTCCTGCCGGGCGGGATGGCGGTGGAGCTGCCCGCGGAGGGCGCGGGGAGTCTCGCCGACGCCTTCTTCGCCGATCTGGCCCCGGCCCAGTCGGCGGCGGTGCGGCGGGCGATCGCGCTGGTGCTGGAACGACGACGCTTCGAGGAGAGGGACTGAGCCCATGACGGACACGCCTACGCCACGACCGGGGCTGCGGCTGCTGCGCGGGGTCGCGTACGCCGCCCTGCCCGCCGAGCTGGTGCTCTTCGTCTGTCTGCTGGCCGGGGTGCGGATACCCGGTGGCGTGCTGCTCGCCGGGGAGCTCCTCGTCCTGGGGGTGCTCGCCGCCGAGGGTCTGGTCTGGGTGCGGCTGCGGCGGCGGGGGCTGTCCGCCCGGGAGGCCCTGGGCGCGCTGGTGCCCGGGCCCGTGCTGCGGCTCGTCGGGCATGAGCTGCGGCTGCTGGCGAGTCTGGGGCGGTGGGTCGCCCGGCGGCCGCACGGGGTGGCGGGCGCGGACGGTGTGTTCCCGCACGCGCGGGACCAGGCGGCGATGATGTACGGCTTCGCGTTCGTGACCGTGGTCGAGACGGTCGGCATGTCGTTCCTGCTCGCCGAGTGGCCCGTCCTCCACGCGGTCTTCCTCGTCCTGGACGTCTACACCGTGCTGTTCGTCCTGGGGCTGCACGCCGCCTCCGTGACCCGCCCGCACACCCTCACGCTCGCCGGGAACGAGCTCCGGCTGCGGCAGCACGCGCACGTCGACGTGCGGGTGCCGCTCGACCGGATCACGGCCGTCCGGCGCGAGCTCGTGTTCTCGCACGAGAAGGCCGAGGGCGAGCTGAACCTCGCCGTGGGCTCCCAGACCTCCGTCACGGTCGAGCTGACCGAGCCGGTCGACGCGCCCCGGCTGCTCGGCGCGCCCCGCCCCGTCCGGCTGATCCGCCTGCACGCCGACCAGCCGAAGGCCCTGTACGAGGCGCTCACGCGGGCGCGAACAGGACCTTCGCCGTCCCCGGGTCCGCTTCCGACAGTCTGACCCGCAGCCACTCCCCCAGCGGCAGCTTCGCCTCCCCGCCCTCGATCCGGGCGACGACCGCCGGGTCCTCCAGGTGGACGGTGCCGACGGCCGGTTCGCGTTCCTTCACGTCGATGACGTACGCGTCGAAGATCTCGCCGACCCGTTCCTTCAGGAGCGCCGCCTCGACGATGTCGACGCTCTCGCGTTCGACGGTGTTGGCGCGGCGGGCGCCGGTGGCCATCTCGTCGGGCAGGCCGGGCAGGGCGGCCCGTACCCACTCGGGCGGCTCGTCCCCGGCGACCGCGGCCACGCACAGCTCGCCCGCGTACCGGTCGACGAGGCGGCGCAGCGGGGCGGTGGCGTGCGTGTACTCGTCGGCCACGGCGGCGTGCACGGCGGGGGTGGGGACGTGGCCGTCGGTGAAGACGGTGTAGCCGGCGCCGCGCAGCAGGCTGGTGCACTCCTGGAGGAAGGCGGCGTGGCGCGGGTCGGTGGGGTCGGCGGAGCGGACGACGTCGGCGTACGAGACGTGGTGCGGCCAGTCGACGCCGAGGGCCTGGGCGGAGCGGCGCAGCCGGGCGACGGCGCCGTCGGGGGCGGTGGGCAGGGTGCGCAGGATGCCGGTGCCCGCGGCCGTCATGAGGTCGGCGGCGGCCATGCCGGTGAGGAGGGAGATCTGCGCGTTCCAGCCGTCGGCGGGGAGCGGGGCCCGGTATTCGAGGGTGTACGTGTGGTCCCGTTCGACGATCTCCTGCTCGGGGACGTGGAGGGAGATGCCGCCGCGTTCCGCTTCGAGCGCCTCGCGGAGCCGGCCGATGTCCCGGAGGAGGGCGAGGGGTTCCTCGGCCGTGCCGTCGTCGATGCGCCGCTGCACGCCCTCGTAGTCGAGTTTGGCGCGGCTGCGGACGAGGGCGCGGCGGACGTCGGTGGCGACCCTCTGGCCCTCGGCGTCGAGGTCGATGCGCCAGAGCAGGGCGGGGCGGGGTTCGCCGGGGAGCAGGCTGGCGGCGCCCTCGGAGAGGACGGGCGGGTGGAGGGGGACCTTCCCGTCGGGGAAGTAGAGGGTGAGGACGCGCCGGTGGGCCTCGGCGTCGATCGCGCCGCCGGGGGTGACGAAGGCGGCGACGTCGGCGATGGCGTAGTGCACGCGGTAGCCGCCGTCGGCGCGGCGGGCCAGGTGCATGGCCTGGTCGAGGTCGGTGGAGGTGGGCGGGTCGATCGTGAAGAAGGGGAGGTCGGTGGCGTCGTGGGAGGGGACGCGGGGGTTCTTCGCGGCCGCCTCGGCCTCGGCGAGGACGGCGGGCGGGAAGTCCTCCGGGATCGCGAGCTCGGTACGGAGTGCGCGCAGGGCGGCCCGCAGCGGAGCCTCGGCTGCGCCGGTCACATGGAGGTGGCGGCGGGGCATGGACCGAGCGTATGGCCGGGGGTGGGGCCCGGCACCTCGTACGCTGGAGCGTCGGGGCCGCACCCCCTCCCCCGTACGGACGAAGGAGAACCACCGTGCTCGTGCTGTTGCCGCCCTCCGAAGGCAAGGCCTCCTCGGGGCGCGGGGCGCCGCTCAAGCCGGAGTCGCTGTCCCTGCCGGGTCTCGCGGAGGCACGCGCGGCGGTCCTGGACGAGCTGGTCGAGCTGTGCGCCGCCGACGAGGAGAAGGCGCGCGAGGTGCTGGGCCTGAGCGAGGGGCTGCGCGGCGAGGTCGCGAAGAACGTGGAGCTGCGGACGGCGGGCGCGCGTCCGGCCGGGGAGATCTACACGGGCGTGCTGTACGACGCGCTGGGTCTGGCGACGCTGGACGCGGCGGCCCGGAAGCGGGCGGGCCGCTCGCTGCTCGTGTTCTCGGGCCTGTGGGGCGCGGTGAAGGTGACGGACCGGATTCCGTCGTACCGCTGCTCGATGGGGGTCAAGCTGCCGGGGCTCGGGGCGCTCGGCGCGCACTGGCGCGGTGCGATGGCCCCGGTGCTGCCGGAGGCGGCCGGGGACGGTCTCGTCCTGGACCTGCGCTCCTCGGCGTACGCGTCGGCGTGGAAGCCGAAGGGCGAGGTCGCGGCCCGGACGGCGACGGTGCGGGTGCTGCACGCGCCGACCCGGAAGGTCGTCAGCCACTTCAACAAGGCGACGAAGGGCCGGATCGTGCGCAGCCTCCTGGAGGCGGGCGCGAAGCCTGGTTCGCCGGCGGAGCTCGCGGAGGCGCTGCGGGATCTGCGGTACGTGGTGGAGGAGGGCGGGAAGGCGGGGGCGCTCGACGTGCTGGTGGACGAGATCCACTAGCGCTTCGTTGCACCCTCCGCAACGCTCGTTGCGGGTGTCGCTCGCCCTGGGCAGGATGACGCCCATGTCCTCGACGAGCGTGTTCGACCTCGCCCCGGAATGCCGTGTCGTCCCGGTCGTCGTGATCGAGGACGCCGCCGACGCCGTGCCCCTGGCGCGGGCCCTGGTGGCCGGCGGCCTCCCGCTGATCGAGGTCACCCTGCGCACCCCGGCGGCGCTCGACGCCGTCCGCGCGATCGCGGCCGAGGTGCCGGAGGCGGTCGTCGGCGCGGGCACGGTCGTCTCGCCCGCCGGGGTCGCGGACGCGGTGCGTGCCGGGGCGCGGTTCCTGGTCGGCCCGGGGTGGACCGAGCGGCTGCTCGGCGCGATGCGGGACTCGGGCGTGCCGTTCCTGCCGGGGGTCTCGACGGCCTCGGAGGTCGTGGCCCTGATCGAACGCGGGGTGGAGGACATGAAGTTCTTCCCGGCGGAGGCGGCGGGCGGCGTCCCGTATCTGAAGTCCCTCGCCGGCCCGCTGCCCCGGGCCCGCTTCTGCCCCACGGGCGGCGTCTCCCTCGCCTCCGCCCCCGCCTACCTCGCCCTGCCGAACGTCCGCTGCGTCGGCGGTACGTGGATGCTGCCGCCCGCCGCCCTCGCGGCCCGCGACTGGGGGCGGGTGGAGTCCCTCGCGCGCGGGGCGGCGGGTCTGGGGCGGCCCGTCAGGTGAACGTCACTCCGAGGTGGTCGGTGACGGGGCGGTAGCCGAGGCGCTGGTAGAGGGCGTTGCTGGTGGGGTTGGCCAGGTCCGTGAAGAGCAGGACCTGCGGCACGCCGGCGTCGAGCGCGGCCCGGCTGACGGCCTCGGTGACCCCGGCCGCGTACCCGTGTCCCCGCTCGGCGGGCGGGGTGTAGACGAGGTGGACACGGGCCTGGCCCCCGACCGTGCGGGAGACGGCTGCCATCGACACCGGGCGGCCGTCGGGCCCCTGCCAGAGCCAGAAGCGTCCCTCGGAGATCCGCTCGGTGACGAAGCCGGTGTAGTCCTCGGCGGGCTCGTCGCCGACCGCCACCACGAACTCCCGCGCCCAGGCGGCGACGAGCGGGACGTCGGCCTCGGCGGCTCGCCGTGCGCGGCCGGCCGGGGCCGGGTCCGGCGGGGTCAGCTCGCCGAGCCGGAAGAGCCGCAGGCGGACGGTGGGCGCCCAGGGGCGGCCGGTGGCCTCCGCGTACGCCTCGACGGCGGCCGTCTCGCCGCGTACCCCGGTCGGCTCCTGGCCGCCGGGGAACCGGAGTGCCCGGGCGGCCTCCTCCGTCATGACCCCGAAGGCGGGCACGCCGGGCGGCGACACCACGAGGACGCCGGTGACCCGGCCGTCCGCCTCCTCCCACCAGCCGAGCCGCCCCGCCGCGTCCATGAGCGTGAGCACGGCGGTGTTGCGGGCGGGGTCGGCGGCGAGATGCTCGGCGGCCGCGGCCCGGAAGGCGGCGGCGCTGTCGGTGAAGGACCACGTCATGCGGGCGATGGTGGTACGGGGCCGGGGGGACGCGCCAGCGGTTTCTGCTCCGCTACCTCAGGTGCGAGGTGTCGTTGAGGAGCCGTACGGAGGCGTTGCCGTCGGCGTAGTAGGCCACGGCCGAGATCGAGGCGGCCGACAGCTCCATCCGGAACAGCGACTCCGGCGGGGCGCCGAGCGCGAGCCGGACCAGGGTCTTGATCGGCGTGACGTGGGTGACGAGGAGGACCGTACGGCCCGCGTACGCGGCGGTCAGCCGGTCCCGGGTCGCGGCGACGCGCCGGGCGACGGTCGCGAAGCTCTCGCCCCCGCCGGTCGGCGCGGCCTTCGGCGAGGCCAGCCAGGCGTCGAGGTCCTCCGGGTACCGCGCGCGGACCTCACCGAACGTCAGGCCCTCCCAGGCGCCGAAGTCGGTCTCCCGCAGGCCCTGCTCGATCCGCACGTCGAGCCCCAGCCGGGCGGCGACGGCTCCGGCGGTCTGGCGGCAGCGGGTGAGCGGCGAACTGACGATCTCCTGGATCGTGCCGCGCGCGGCGAGCGCCTCGGCGACGGCCTCGGCCTGCCGCAGCCCGGCCGCCGACAGCTCGGGATCACTCCCCCCGCTCCCCGAGAACCGCTTCTCGGGCGTGAGCGCGGTCTCCCCGTGCCGAAGCAGCACGAAGGTGGCGGGCGCACCCATGTCGGGCCCGGCCCAGCCTTGCCGGGGGGCGGGGGCCGCGTGCGCGGGCGCGGCGGCGATCGATGCGGCCGCCCGGGATGCGGGCACGGGAGCCGCGCCGTCCTGCGCGGGCGCGGAAGCCGCCTGCACGGGAGCCGCGCCGGGCTGCGCGGGCGCGGCGGCCATCGATGCGGCCGCCCCGGATGCGGGCACGGGAGCCGTGCCGGCCTGCGCGGGCCCGGAAGCCGCCTGCACGGGAGCCGCCCCGGCCTGCGCGCTGCCCGTCGCGGGCGTCGCCGCAGGGCCGACAGTCCCCGCGCTCGCCGCCGGGGGCGGGGGCTCGGCGGTTGCCGTCGAGTGGTCGGTCGCCGGCGCGTGGGCGCGGGCCGCGTGGCCCGTCGGGGCCAGGGCGCCCGCCTCGGCCTCGAAATCGCCGGAGGCCACCGAGGCCGCGACGGCCTCCTCGGCGGCGAACAGGCCGTCGTCCTGGCCTGCGGCCGGGGCCGCCGGGCGCGACACGGCGCCCGGCCAGGCGCCCGAGCCCGTACCCGTACGCGTACCAGGTCCCGTACCAGGGCCCCCCGCTGTCCCCGCAAGCGCCGCACGGGCCTTCGCCGCGCCCGCTGTCGCGTCGCCGGGCGGGCCCGGCGGGGGCGGGGTCGCGGCGTTGCGGGCGGCGGAGGCGTCCAGGCCCGCCGTGGACGCCGAGGGCTCCCACTGGCGGCCGCGCTTGCCCGCGTCCATCGCCTCGTTCGCGAGCCGGTCCGCGTGCTTGTTCCGCTCGCGCGGGATCCACTCGTAGCGGACCTGTCCCGGCGGGAAGACGCGGGCGGCCTCGGCGGCGAGCGGCTTCATGTCCGGGTGCTTGATCTTCCAGCGGCCGGACATCTGCTCGACGACCAGCTTGGAGTCCATCCGGACGTGGACGGTGGCGTCCGGGAAGAGTTCCCGGGCCGCCCTCAGACCCGCCACCAGGCCCTTGTACTCGGCGACGTTGTTCGTGGCCACGCCGATGTACTCGGCGGCCTCCGCGAGGGTCTCCCCCGTCGCCGGGTCGAGGACGACCGCGCCGTACCCGGCGGGTCCCGGGTTCCCCCGGGAACCGCCGTCCGCCTCGACCACGAGCTCGCGCATTACAGGCCGGACTCCGAGGTGCGGACGAGGATCCGGCGGCAGTTCTCGCAGCGGACGACCGTGTCCGCCGCGGCGGCGCGGACCTCGTTGAGCTCGGTGATGTTGAGCTCGATGTGGCAGCCCTCGCACTTGCGCTGGTAGAGCCGGGCCGCGCCGACGCCGCCCTGCTGCTCGCGCAGCTTCTCGTACAGCTTGATCAGGTCGGCCGGGACGGAGCCCGCGACGAGCTCGCGCTCCTTGGCGACGGAGGCGGACTCGGTGTCCAGCTCGGCCTGCGCGGTGTCACGGCGGGTGGTCGCGTCGTCCACCTTGCCCTGCACGGCGGCGACGCGCTCGGTCAGCTCCTTGAGGCGCTCCTGGGCGGACTCGCGGCGCTCCATGACCTCGAGGACGATCTCCTCCAGGTCGCCCTGGCGCTTGGCGAGGGAGACGATCTCGCGCTGGAGGTTCTCCAGGTCCTTCGGGGAGGAGACGGCGCCCGAGTCGAGCCGCTGCTGGTCGCGCGCGGCGCGCTGGCGGACCTGGTCGACGTCCTGCTCGGCCTTCGTCTGCTCGCGGCCGCAGTCGCTCTCCTCGGTCTGCGCGGCGACGAGCAGGTCGCGCAGCTGGGTGAGGTCCTTGGTCAGCGCCTCGATCTCGGCGTGCTCGGGCAGCGAGCGGCGCTTGTGGGCGAGCTGCTGGAGGCGGACGTCCAGGGCCTGGACGTCGAGGAGGCGGATCTGGTCGGCGGGCGCGGCGTTCAGTTGGGGGCTCCAGGAGAGGTGTGGTGGGAGGACCAGGGGTCGGTGACCGTCTTCGAGACGTGGACGCGGAGGTCCCAGCCTTGGCGGTCGGAAATCTCGTCGAGCTGGGCGGCGGCCTGCTCGCACCAGGGCCATTCGGTGGCCCAGTGGGCGGCGTCCACCAGGCCCAGGGGCGACTGCTGGGTGGCCTCGGAGACCGGGTGGTGGCGCAGGTCGGCGGTGAGGAAGGCGTCGACGCCCGCGGCGCGCACGGCGCCGAAGAGGCTGTCGCCGGAGCCGCCGCTGACGGCGACGCGGCGGACGGTCATGCCGGGGTCGCCGGCGACCCGGATGCCCTGCGCGGTGGCGGGCAGCCGCTTCGCGGCGCGGGCGGCGAACTCGGCGAGGGTCTCGGGGTGGTCGAGCTCGCAGATCCGGCCGAGGTTGTTCTCGGGGACGAGGGGGCCGGTGACGCGGAGGTCGAGCGCGCCGGCGAGGGCATCGGAGACGCCGGGGTCGGCGGTGTCGGCGTTGGTGTGCGCGACGTGGAGGGCGATGTCGTGCTTGATGAGGGTGTGCACGACGCGGCCCTTGAAGTGGCCGGCCGCGACCGTCGTCGTACCGCGCAGGTAGAGCGGGTGGTGGGTGACGATCAGGTCGGCGCCGAGGGCGATCGCCTCGTCGGCGATGTCCTGGACGGGGTCGACGGCGAAGAGCACGCGGGTGATCTCGGCGTCGGGGTCGCCGCAGACGGTGCCGACGGCGTCCCAGGACTCGGCTCGCTCTGGTGGCCAGAGGGCGTCGAGCTCGGCGATGACTTCAGACAGACGGGGCACGAGGGAAAGGCTACCTGGCTCCCCTTTGCGCCCAAACCGGCGCCGCTCTCGCGGATGTGGCGGGCCGCCGTCGGGGTTCCTCACTTGACGGTTGCGGCCGTCTCGGCCGAAGAAGTCCCTGGCGCCGGTCGGCACCAGGGACTCCGCCGTCTACTTCACGAGGTAGCCGCGCAGGTCGTCGAGGACGCTGTTCGCCGCGGTGACGCCGAGGCCGAGGTACCAGGTCTCGTCGGGGACGTCCTTGGCCCGGCCGGCCTTGACGGCGCCGAGGTTCTTCCAGAGCGGGTTGGCCTGGGCGGTGTCCTTCTTGGTGGCCTTGGCGTCGCCGTAGACGCCGGTGAAGATCCAGTCGGCGTCGGCCTCGTCGATCTTCTCGGGGCTGACCTCGGCCGCGAGCTCGTCGATCTGCTGGTTCTTCGGCCGGGGCAGGCCGGTGTCCTCCAGGATCGTGCCGATGAAGGAGGCCTTGGCGTAGAGGCGGATCTTGCCGGGGAGGTAGCGGACCATGGAGATGGTCGGCTTGTCCGGGCCGATGTCCTCGCCGAGCTGCTTCGCCTTGGTCTCGTACGCGGCGAGCTTCGTCTTCGCCTCGGCGGTCCTGTCGAGCGCGGCGGCGTTGAGGAGGTAGTTCTCCTTCCAGGTGAAGCCGGGGCGGATGGAGAACACGGTCGGCGCGATCTTCGACAGTTCGTCGTACTTGTCGGCGGCGCGCAGCCGGCTGCCGAGGATGAGGTCGGGCTGGAGGTTGGCGATGGCCTCCAGGTTGAGGTTGTTGATGGTGCCGACGGACTTGGGGGTGCCGGCGTCCTTCTTCAGGTAGCCGGGGATGCCGTCGTCGCCCTCGGAGGGGGCGTAGCCGACGGGCTTGACGCCGAGGGAGACGACGTTGTCGAGCTCGCCGACGTCGAGGACGACGACCCGCTTGGGGGCGGCCGGGATCTCGGTCCTGCCCAGGGCGTGGGTGAGGGTGCGGGGGAACCGGCCCGGCTTCGCGTCGGTGCCCATGGCCGCGGTCTTGGCGGCGGCGTCGCCGAAGTCCTTGCCGCCGGTGGCGACGTCCTTCTTCTTGGCCGTGTCCTCCTTCTCGGCGGAGTCGGAGCTCCCGTCGCCGCCTCCGCAGGCCGCGAGCGAGAGGGCGGCGGCGAGGGCGACGGCGGCGGAGGGACATGAGAAGGCTCCTGTACGGGTCGTCCTGGCGGGGACTTGCGTGAAACGGGCGCGGCTCGACTGCCCGTGCGGGCACGGCCGGACCGCCCCCTGAGGGCACGGCTCAGCGGAGGCGACACCTCCACTTAGGTTCGCCTTACCTTACTCACCACGGGCCACTCCAGCACAACCGCCCCCTCCCCCTCAGCCGAACCGCCGGACGGCCACCCTTATGTGTGAAGTGACCCTGCTCGTGTTGTTCGGCTGGAAGTGCGAAAACTAGCTTCGTGGCCGGAGGTGACGAGTCGATGACAGCGTGTGCCATCGAGACCACGGCCGAGGACGACGACCGCGACCCCGGTGCGACCTGGCCGGCGGGGTTCACGATCACGGCCAACGGCGCGTACGCGGCCAGGCTCGCGGGCGCCGGCGACGCCCTGTACGTGGAGCGCTGGACGCTCGACGGCCCCGAGCCGTACGCCGTACCGCTCCCCCTCGACCAGCCCGAGGAGCGGGGCACCCGGCTGCTGCCCCTCGCGGACGGCCGGGTCCTCGTCGCCCGCCGCGTGGACGGACGGCGGAACACGTTCTCGCTGCTCTACCCCACCGGCCCGGCCACCGGCGAGCTCCGGCTCGGCGCGGTGGAGGCGCCCGGCTCCGAGCACCTGGTGCTGCTCCCGCCCTCGCCGGACGGCATCTGCGCGTACGCGATGTGCGTCGGCCCCGACACGACGACGCTGTGGCTGGTGGCGGGCGGGGCCTTCGGCCCGGAGAAGGTGGCGGAGGTCAGGGGCCGCTGCACGGGCGGGGTGTGGCTCGACCGCACGGGCCGGATGCTCGCGCTCGACCGGCGGCTCGACGGCGGGCCGGTGAAGGCGGTCGCCGTGGACCTGGAGCGGGGCGGGGAGGTGACACCGCTGCTCCAGATCACCGAGGACAGCGACGACCGGCTGCTGCTCGCGGACCCGGACAGCGGACTGCTCCTGATCCGCTCCGACGCCCCGGGGCACGACCGGCTCGGCTGGGGGGTGCTGGGGAGCCTGCTGCCGGTGCGGTTCCCCGAGTGCCTGCGGCTCGACGACGCGGCGGTGACGCCGTTCGCGGTGCAGCCGGGGCAGGTGCTGATGCCGGAGAGTTGCGCGGTGGCGCTGCGGATCGACGCGGCGGGCGGCAGCTGGGTGGGCACCTGGCAGCCCTCGTCCCGCCGGATGGCCCAGCTGGCGGCGCCCGAGGGGTGGCTGGCCGGGGCGGGCCTGTGGACGGCCGAGGGCGTGCTGCGGCTGCCGTACGCCACGGACGGGGCGCCCTGCGGGCTCGCCGCTGTGGAGATGCCGCCGGAGCCCGAACCGGTGGCGGTCGTCGAGGAGCCCCGGGTGTGCCGCCCCGTCCCCTTGCAGCAGGCGCCTCTGACCGACCGTGGACCGGCTCGTTAGACTCACCGCCGCACAGCAAGAGCAAGACCTACGGGGTGAGTTCGAGAATGTCCGAAGCAAGCACGCAGGGAACGGAGTCGCACGGCTCCGGGAAGCACCGCGGCGAGGCGTCGCCGGCGGAGGACTCCACGTCCTCTCCGCACGGCCGGCACCGCCGCGTGACCGACTAGCACGTAAGAAGAAGGTGGCGGCGAAGGGCCCCGGGGATCACCCCGGGGCCCTTCGTCTTCCCCGGGATCGCCCCGGGGCCTTCCTCTTCCCCACCGCCACCCCCGTGGCTCAGCCCCTCTTCAGACCCAGCACCTCCGCCGCCGCGAAGGTCTCGCCCGCCGGGCGGGACGCGTAGTGCGGGGTCAGGAGGGAGTCCAGTTCCTCGTACGTGAACGCCTCCTTGGCCGTGTCGAACTTCGCGGAGACCTTCGGCCGGTCCACGACCGCCACCATCCCGCCGTGCACGACGAGCAGCTGCCCGTTGACCCCGGCCGCCGCCGGGGACGCCAGATAGCCGACGAGCGGCGCCACGTGCTCCGGGGACAGCGGGTCGAGCTCGCCCTCCCGCGGCTCCCCGAAGCCCGCGAACACGTCCTCCGTCATGCGCGTCCTGGCCCGCGGGCAGATCGCGTTGGCGGTCACGCCGTACCGGGCGAGCGCGAGCGCGGACGAGGTCGTCAGGCCCACGATGCCGCCCTTGGCCGCCGCGTAGTTCGGCTGACCGGCCGAACCCGCGAGGAAGGCCTCCGACGAGGTGTTGACGATGCGGCCGTACACGCCGGTCTCGCCCGCCTTGGAGCGGCCCCGCCAGTGCACGGCCGCGAAGTGGGTGGTGTTGAAGTGGCCCTTGAGGTGGACCCGGATGACCGAGTCCCACTCGTCCTCGCTCATCGAGAAGACCATCCGGTCGCGCAGGATGCCCGCGTTGTTGACCAGGACGTCCAGCTTCCCGAACTCGGCCACCGCCAGGTCGACCAGGGTCCGGGCCGTCTCGAAGTCGGAGACGTCGCCGAGGTGCGCGACCGCCCGGCCGCCCGCCGCGCGGATCTCCGCCGCGACCTCCTCGGCGGGTGCCGCGGAGGCCTCGCCGGAGCCGTCGCGGCCGGGCTGCCCGTAGTCGTTGACGACGACGGCCGCGCCGAGCCGGGCCAGTTCCAGGGCCTCGGCGCGGCCGAGACCGCGCCCGGCGCCGGTGACGATCGCGCTCAGTCCCTCAAGAGGGAGTGACATGGAAGATCGCGTCCTCTCAGATCTCGATGCAGGTACGGAGGGCGGCGCCGGTCCGCATCTGCTCCAGGGCCTCGTTGATGCCCGCCAGCGGCACCCGGTGGGTGATCAGCGACTCCAGGTCGATGCGGCCGGCCCGCCAGAGCGCGATGGCGCGCTCGTACGAGCGGAGCACGTCCCCGCCCCCGTACATCGAGGGCAGGATCCGCTTCTCGTCGAAGAACAGCTCGAACATGTTGAGCTGGAGGAAGTCGTCGAGGGCGCCCGCGCCGACGACGCAGAGGGTGCCGCCGCGGCGGGTCGTCTCGTACGCGGTGCGCGCGGTGGCGGACTTGCCGACGACCTCGAAGACGTAGTCGAAGCCCTCGCCGCCGGTGATCCGCTGCCTGGCGTCGGCGAGCCCGTCGGGGGCGACCGCCTCGGTGGCGCCGAACCTCAGCGCGGCCTCGCGGCGGGACTCGACGGGGTCGACGGCGACGATCTGGGCGGCGCCCTGGAGCTTGGCGCCCTGGATCGCGGAGATGCCGACGCCGCCGCAGCCGATCACGGCGACCGACGAACCGGCCTCCACCTTGGCCGTGTTGATGGCGGCGCCGAGGCCGGTGGTGACGCCGCAGCCGATGAGGGCGGCGATGTCGAAGGGCACGTCGTCGGGGATCGGGACGGCGCAGCCCGCGTCGACGACGACCTCCTCGGTGAACGTGCCGGTGCCGGCGAAGCCGAAGACGTCACCGCCGGGGCGCTTGAAGTTGGGCGTGCCGGCGTTCATGAAGCCGGCCAGGCACAGCTGGGTCTGGCCGCGCCTGCAGGCGGGACAGCTGCCGCAGGCGGGCAGCCAGCAGAGCAGGACCCGCTGGCCCTGGCTGAGGCCGGTGACGCCGTCGCCGACGTCGAGGATCTCGCCCGCGCCCTCGTGGCCGGGGATGAAGGGGGCGGGCTGCGGGAGGACGCCGCTCATCGCGGAGACGTCGGAGTGGCACAGGCCGGTGGCCCGGACCCGGATCCGCACCTTCCCGGGGCCGAAGCCCACCGCCTCGACGTCGTCGAGGACTTCGAGTTTGTCCTGGCCGATCTCGTGCAGTACGGCTGCGCGCATGGTGCGGCTCCCTCCGGGACGGGTCTACGAGTGTTCGACGAGGGTGTCGGCGAGGACCGGGGCGTCGTCGCGCTCCACGGCCGTCACCGCCACCTGGACGCGGCCGTCGCCGGCCCACATGCGGATGCGCAGGGTCTCGCCGGGGAAGACGATCCCGGCGAAGCGCGTGCGGTACGAGCGGACGCGGGTGACGTCCCCGTCGAGCAGCGTGTCCACGACCGCCTTGAGGGTCATGCCGTACGAGCAGAGCCCGTGCAGGATCGGCCGGTCGAAGCCGGCGAGCTTGGCGAACTCGGGGTCGGCGTGGAGCGGGTTCCAGTCTCCGGAGAGCCGGTAGAGCAGGGCCTGCTCCGCGCGGATCGGCCGGTCGACGGTGGCGTCGGGCGCGCGGTCCGGGAGCGCGAGGCGCTCGGAGGGACCGCGGTCGCCGCCCCAGCCGCCCTCGCCGCGGACGAAGATCGAGGCGTCGCTGGTCCAGAGCGGGCCGTCCTCGTCGGCGGCCTCGGAGCGCAGCACGAGCACGGCCGCTTTGCCCTTGTCGTACACGGCGGCGACGCGCGAGGTGGAGACGGCGCGGCCGCCGGTGGGCAGGGGGCGGTGGAGGGTGATCGACTGGCCGCCGTGCAGGACGGCGGCGAGGTCGATGTCGATGCCGGGGGCGGAGAGTCCGCCGACGACGCCCATGCCGGCGCCCGCGACGGTGGCGAAGCTGGGCAGGACGTGGAGCCTGGACTCCAGGGTGTAGCGGAGCTCGTCGGGGTCGGTGGCCGGGATGCCGGCCCCGAGGCCCAGGTGGTAGAGCTGGACGTCCTTGTGGTCCCAGGAGATCTCGGCGCTGCGGGGTTCGGCGGCGACGGCCTTGGCGGGGTCGATGGGCATCGGGCTGCTGCTCCTCGTTCCATGGAAGACCTCGGTGCGGCCGTCCGCACCGTCGGCCGCACCGAGGCCGTGCGGGGACCGTCCCGTACACGCCCGTTCTAGAACGCGTTCTAGGTCGGTGGACCCCATGTATAGCCGAGGCGGGGAAAGTTGGGAACCCTCCCGGCTCCTTACATCTGACCCCCCGTCAGACGCGCCCGGTACATTTGTCACGGCCCAGTCCGTACATTCACGCCTGCCGGACCAAGGGCCCCGCTCCGTAACGTCATGGCCATGAAGAACGAGACAGCGGTCGCCTTCACCGGAGTCACCCGGTCCTTCGGACCGGTCCGCGCCGTGAACGGCATCGGCCTCACCATCCGACGCGGCGAGACCGTCGCCCTGCTCGGCCGCAACGGTGCCGGCAAGTCCACCACCATCGGCCTGCTCCTCGGCCTCGACGAGCCCGACGGCGGCCACGTGCGGCTCTTCGACGGCACCCCGGCCCAGGCCGTCGCCGCCGGCCGGGTCGGCGCGATGCTCCAGGACGGCCGCCCGGTCCCCCGCGTCACCGTCCGCGAGCTCGTCACCTTCGTCGCCCGGACCTACCCCAAGCCCATGCCGGTCGCCGAGGCCCTCGCGCTCGCCGACCTCACCGACCTCGCCGGCCGCCGGGTCGACCGGCTCTCCGGCGGCCAGGTCCAGCGCGTCCGCTTCGCCGTCGCCCTCGTCGGCAACCCCGAGCTGATCGTCCTCGACGAGCCCACCTCCGCCCTCGACGTCGAGGCCCGCGAGGTCTTCTGGGAGTCGATGCGGGGCTACGCCCGGCGCGGCAACACGGTCCTGTTCTCCACCCACTACCTGGAGGAGGCCGACGCCAGCGCCGACCGGATCGTCGTCATCGACTCCGGCCGCGTCCTCGCCGACGGCACCAGCGAGCAGCTCAAGCGCGCCGCCGGCGGCAACCTCGTCTCCTTCGACCTGGCCGGCGCCCCCAGTGAGGGCCTGACCCTGCTCCCCGGAGTGACCGCCGTCGAGATCCGCGGCGACCGCGCCCTGCTCCACACCGACGACTCCGACGCGACCGTCCGCGCACTCGCCGACCGGAACGCCATCCGGGGCCTCGAAGTCGCTCCCGTGTCCCTCAACGACGCCTTCCTCGCCCTCACCGCTCACGCCCCTGCCGCGCAGGACCGCCCCCTGGAGACGACCCGATGATCACCGAGTACGTACGCCTCGAAGTCCGCCGCACCCTGCGCGACACCGGGTTCGCCATCGGCACCATCGCCGTCCCGGTGATGATGTACCTCCTCTTCACCAACCTCGGCGGCCAGAACGAACCGGAGTGGAAGGCCGCCTCCATGGTCGGCATGGCGGCGTACGGAGCACTCGGCTCCGCCCTGTCGATCGGCACGGGCGTCGCCGAGGACAAGGGCTCCGGCTGGCTGCGGCAGCTGCGGATCACTCCCATGAGCCCGCGCCAGGTCGTCATCGGCCGCGCCCTGACCGGCTCGGTGGTGGTGCTCCCGGCGATCCTCGGAGTCCTCCTCGCCGGCGGCCTGTTCAACGACGTCCACCTCGCGGCCTGGCAGTGGGCCGTGGTCGCGCTCGCCCTCTGGCTCGGCTCGCTCCCCTTCACCCTCCTCGGCATCGGCAACGGCTACCGGCTCACCGCGCAGACGACGGGCGTCGCGAACATCGCCTGCAACCTGGGCCTCGCGGTCCTCGGCGGCCTGTGGTTCCCGGTGAGCCTCTTCCCCGGCTGGCTGCGCACCCTCTCCGAGTACACCCCGACCAACCGCTTCGCCGAGATCGGCGTCTCGGTCACCTCCGGACACGCCCCGGGCGTGGCGGCGCTCGTGGTCATCGCGGTCTGGGCGGCACTGTTCGGTGTGTACGCGGCGACCTCGTACCGTCGTTCGGCACGGACCGCGTGAACGAGCGGACACATCGGAGATGACGGAGATGGGGGACTCGGGGATGAAGGACGTCCGGAAAGTGTGGACCGGCGCCGCGAAGGAGCGGATGCGGTCCCGGGGCGAACGGGGGCCGAGCGGACTGAGCCTCCTCCCCTGGCTGCTCATGGGCCTGGGCGCGCTGTCCCACCTCCTCGGGGGCAAGGCCCCCAACCCCTGGCTCGGCGCGCTCGGCCTGCTCGCCTTCAACACCCTCTACATCGCGATCGTCTTCCGCGCCTTCGACCGGCGCGCCCGCGAGTCGTGGGCCACCTGGGCCCTCCTCGTCGCCCTCGGGGCGCTGACCTTCGCCCTCGCCATCGGCTACGGCCGCGAGTGGCTGCTCCTCTTCCCGCTCCTGGGCCTCGCGGTCGGCGCGGCGGTACGGGGCAAGGAGCGGCTGCGGTTCATCGTCTTCCCGCTGGTCGCGGCGGTAGGGGCGGTCACGTTCTGGCGCGACGGCTGGGACTCCTTCGGCGTCGTGTACGGCACGTTCATCTCCATCATGGTGACGGCGGCGATCCTCGCTCTCGACGAGACGGTCCGGGAACTGCGGGCGACCCGG
The DNA here is from genome assembly GCF_055602235.1 of Streptomyces sp. NPDC037410. Taxonomy (NCBI): domain Bacteria; kingdom Bacillati; phylum Actinomycetota; class Actinomycetes; order Kitasatosporales; family Streptomycetaceae; genus Streptomyces; species Streptomyces sp. NPDC037410. Next base: position 145,161 of record NZ_JBVJWR010000001.1, read on the forward strand.
CAGGAACTGGCCAGGACGGCCGTCGAGAAGGAGCGGCTGCGGTTCTCGCGCGACCTGCACGACCTGCTCGGCCACACCCTTTCGGTGATCGTGGTGAAGTCGGAGGTCGTCCGGCGGCTCGCCCCGCGCGACCTGGACGCGGCCCTCGCGCAGGTCGCGGACATCGAGTCGGTGGGCCGTCAGGCGCTGACCGAGATCAGGGAGGCGGTGACCGGCTACCGCGAGGGAAGCCTCGCGACCGAGCTGGACCGGGCCAGGGACGCGCTCTCCTCGGCCGGCATCGAACCGGTCGTACGCCGCAGGGGCCCGCTCCTCGAACCCCAGACGGAAGCCCTCCTCAGCTGGGTCGTACGGGAGTCGGCGACGAACGCCGTCCGCCACTCCGGCGCCTCCCGCTGCGAGATCGACCTCTCCGGTACCGCCGACCGGGTCCGGCTCACCGTCACGGACGACGGCCGCGGCCCTGCCGCCGGCACCCCGGGGAGCGGCCTGCGCGGCCTGCGCGAGCGGGTCACCGCGGCAGGCGGCACTCTTGACTCGGGACCGGCTCCGCGGGGCGGGTTCCGGGTCACCGCGGAACTCCCCGTGGAGACCCCCGTACCGCACGAGGGGGAGCCCACGGAATGATCAGACTGCTGCTCGCCGAGGACCAGGGCATGATGCGCGGGGCGCTGGCCCTGCTGCTCGGGATGGAGCACGACATCGAGGTCGTCGCCCAGGTCGGCCGCGGGGACGAGATCGTCGACGCGGCCCTGGTCGCCCGGCCCGACGTGGCCCTCCTCGACATCGAGCTGCCCGGCCGCTCGGGCCTCGACGCGGCGGCGGACCTGCGGGACGAGGTCCCGGACTGCCGGGTCCTCATCCTCACCACCTTCGGCCGCCCCGGCTACCTGCGCCGCGCGATGGAGGCGGGCGCGGCGGGCTTCCTCGTGAAGGACGGCCCCGTGGAGGACCTGGCCGAGGCGGTACGCCAGGTGCTGCGCGGCGAGACGGTCATCGACCCGGCCCTCGCGGCGGCGGCCCTCAGCGCGGGCCCGAACCCCCTGACGGGCCGCGAACGCGACGCCCTGGCGGCCTCGGTGGACGGCGCGACCATCGCGGACATCGCCGCCACCCTCCACCTCTCGGAGTCCACCGTCCGCAACTACCTGTCCTCCGCGATCGGCAAGACGGGCACGCGGAACAGGATGGAGGCGGTGCGGGCGGCGCGTCAGCAGGGCTGGCTCTAGCTCTTCGTGCGCCTCGGGAGCCACAGCAGCATCAGCAGGGCCGCGGCGACGAGGACGGACGTCGAGACGCGGAAGGCCGCCGCGTAACCGGTGGTGAGGCCGGCGGGGGTCGCGGCGGGGCCCGTGACGGCCGTCGCGACCGTGGTCAGGATCGCGATGCCGAGCGCCCCGCCCATCGTGCGGGAGGTGTTGACGAGGCCGGAGACGAGGCCCGCGTCACCCGGGGCCGCGCTGGAGGTGGCGAGGGTGGACAGCGGCGTGGTGGCCAGGCCGATGCCGCCCATCATCAGGATCCCGGGGCCCAGGATCGTCGTCAGGAAGCCGCCGTCGGCGGTCATCGTGGACTGCCAGGCGAAGCCGGTGGCCCCGATGAGCGCGCCCGTCACCGCGAGGTTCCGGGCGCCGACGGACGGCATCAGACGCGGCGCCAGCTTCGAGCCCAGGACGACGCTGAGGGAGCTGGGGACGAGCGCCAGACCGGCCTGGAGCGGGCTGTAGCCGAGGACGCTCTGCGCGTACGTCGTCATGAAGAACCACATGCCGAAGGAGCTCGAACCGCACAGCAGGATCCCCACGTTGGCCGCCGACACCGCCCGCGTACGGAACAGCTTCAGCGGCATCAGCGGCGCCGCCGTGCGGGACTCGACCGTCACGAACACGGCGAGGAGCCCGAGTCCGCCGAGCAGCGTCAGGACGGTCGCCGGGTCGGTCCAGCCCGCCGCCTCCGTCTGGACGATGCCGTACGCGAGGGTGGCGAGGCCCGCCGTGACGAGGACGGCGCCCGGCAGGTCGACGCGGCGGCCGCCGCCGGTGCGGCTCTCGCGCAGCCAGAACACCGCGGCCGCCAGGACGAGGACCCCGATCGGGACGTTGACGAGGAGGACCCAGCGCCAGGACAGCAGGTCGACGAGGAGCCCGCCGACGAAGCCCCCCGCCGCGCCGCCGGCCGCGCCCACCGCCGTCCAGGTGGCGATGGCCCTGGCCCTGGCGGATCCGGCCGGGACGGCGGCGGTGACCAGGGTCAGCGTCGCCGGGGAGAGCACGGCCGCGCCGAGGCCCTGGACCGCGCGGCCCGCGACGAGCTGCCAGCCCTCCTGGGCGAGGCCGCCCGCGACCGAGGCGGCGGTGAAGAGCCCGAGCCCGAGCAGGAACATCGCCTTCCGCCCGTAGAGGTCGGCGGCCCTCCCGCCGAGCAGCATGAACCCGGCGAAGGCGATGGCGTACGCGTTGATCACCCATTGGAGACCCGCCGCCGTGAGCCCGAGGTCGGCCCGCATCGACGGCAGCGCCACGTTCACGACGGAGACGTCGAGGACGACGAGGAACTGCCCCGCGCTGGCGGTCAGGACGACCGTCCAGGCGCGGCTCCTGGGGACGGACGGGGTATCGGACGTGCTCGTGGCGGAGTCGGTCTGCGGCATGAGTGTGATGGTCGCAGACCGCTTCCGCCCCGTACATGGGGACAAAGCCCCAGGTCCCGTACGGCTGTGGCGCTACGCCTTCCGCAGCAGGGTCACCACCGCGGCCCCGCCGAGGCCGATGTTGTGGGCGAGTCCGACCCGCGCCCCCGCCACCTGCCGGGGTCCCGCCTCGCCGCGCAGCTGCCAGACGAGTTCGGCGGCCTGGGCGAGGCCGGTCGCGCCGAGCGGATGGCCCTTGGAGATGAGGCCGCCGGAGGGGTTCACGACCCAGCGCCCGCCGTACGTGGTGGCGCCGGACTCGACGAGCTTGCCGGAGGCGCCCTCCTCGCACATGCCCAGCGCCTCGTACGTCAGCAGCTCGTTGACGGAGAAGCAGTCGTGGAGTTCGACGACGTCCACGTCCTCGATGCCGAGGCCCGAGCGCTCGTACGCGAGGCGGGCGGCGGCCCGGGACATGGGGCGGCCGACGGCGTCGATGCAGGAGCCGGAGGCGAAGGACTCCTCGGTGTCGGTGGTCATCGCCTGGCCGGCGATCTCCACGGCCCGGTTCCGGAGCCCGTGTTCGGTGACGAATCGTTCCGACACGACGAGGGCGGCGGCCGCGCCGTCGGAGGTGGGCGAGCACTGGAGCCTGGTGAGCGGCCGGTGGACGGTCTTCGCGGCGAGGATCTCCTCGACGGTGTGGACGTCCTGGAACTGGGCGTTCGGGTTGTCCGCCGAGTGCCGGTGGTTCTTGGCGCCGACGGCCGCGAGCTGCGCCTCGGTCGTCCCGTACCGCTCCATGTGCTCCCGGGCGGCGTTGCCGAAGATCTGGGCGGTGGGCGGGGACATCTCGAAGCCGTGGGCGGCGGCCATGATGCCGTAGTGCCGGGCGACGGGAGACGTCGAGAAGTCCCCGGCCCCTGCCCCGCCCCCCAGTGAACCCCGGCTCATCTTCTCGAAGCCCAGGGCGAGGACGCAGTCGGCGATGCCGCCCTCGACGAACTGCCGGGCGGTCATCAGGGCGGTGGAGCCGGTGGCGCAGTTGTTGTTGAGGTTGTAGACGGGGATGCCGCTGAGCCCGAGCTCGTACACGGCGCGCTGGCCGGCCGTGGAGGCCTGGAAGCAGTAGCCGACGGCGGCCTGCTCCACGCGCGCGTAGGGCACGCCCGCGTCGGCGAGGGCCGCGGTGCCCGCCTCCTTCGCCATGTCCCAGTACTGCCAGTCCCGGGTCTCCGGCTTCTCGAACTTCGTCATTCCGACGCCGACGACGTACGCCTTCATCGTGTGCCCTCTCAGTCCCTGGGAAGGCCGAGCAGGCGCTCGGCGACGACATTGAGCTGTACCTGGGTGGTCCCGCCCGCGATGGTGAGGCAGCGGGACATGAGCAGGCCGTGGACGGCCCGTTCGCCGGGGCCCTCGCGCACGGCGCCTTCGGGGCCGAGGAGTTCGAGGGTGAGTTCGGCGAGCTTCTGCTGGTGGAGGGTCTGGACGAGTTTGCGGACGCTGGCGCCCGCGCCGGGTTCGAGTCCGGACACCTGGAGCAGGGTGGTGCGCAGGCCGATGCACGCGAGCGCGTGCGCCTCGGCGAGCAGGGCCCCGATCCGTACGCGTACGGAGCTGTCGGCCGTCTCCGCCCGGTCGATGAGCGCTTCGAGGCCGGTGTCGAAGGCGACCTGGTCGGCCATGTGGACGCGTTCGTTGCCGAGGGTGTTGCGGGCGACCCGCCAGCCGTCGTTCACCTCGCCGACGACGGCGTCGGCGGGGAGGATCGCGTCGTCGAACCAGACCTCGTTGAAGAGGGAGTCCCCGGTGATCTCCTTGAGCGGCCGGACGTCGATCCCGGGGGTGTTCCGCATGTCGACGAGGAAGTAGGTCAGCCCCTGGTGCTTGGGGGCGGCGGGGTCGGTGCGGGCGAGCAGGATGCCGTGGTGGGCCCACTGGGCGGCGCTCGTCCACACCTTCTGCCCGTTGATCCGCCAGCGCCCGTCCTCCGTCCGGTCGGCCCGGGTGCGGAGGGAGGCGAGGTCGGATCCCGCGCCGGGCTCGGAGAAGAGCTGGCACCACAGGCGCTCGCCGCGCAGGGTCGGGCCGAGGTGCTCGGCCTGCTGGGCGGGGGTGCCGTGGGCGAGCAGGGACGGCACCACCCAGGTGGCGATGCCGAGCCCGGAGACGGTGATCCCGGCCTCGTCCAGCTCCCGTTGCACGGCGAGCTGCTGGAGGGGGCCGGCGCCGAGTCCGTACGGCTCCGGGAGGTGCGGGGCCGCGTAGCCGGTGGGGGCGAGGGCGCGCCGGGCGGCGGCCGGATCGAGCCCGGCGGCGGGGGCGACGGCTTCGCGGGCCTCGCGGCGGTACGCGTCGGCCTCGGGCGGCAGGTCGAGGCGGAGGCCGCGGCGGACCCCGGCGGCGGCGTGCCGGAGGGCGGCGAGCCGGTGGTGGTCGCCGGTGCCGAGGAGCTGGCGGGCGACGAGGGCGCGGCGCAGCAGCAGATGGGCGTCGTGCTCCCAGGTGAAGCCGGTGCCGCCGAGGATCTGGATGCAGTCCTTGGCGCAGGTGTACGCGGTGTCGAGGGCGGTGGCGGCGGCGAGCGCGGCGGTGAGGGAGCGGGCGGCGTCGTGGCTGTCCTGGCCGGCGCGGGCGGCGTCCCAGGTGAGGGCGCGGGCCTGTTCGAGCCGGACGAGCATGTCGGCGCAGAGGTGTTTGACGCCCTGGAACTGTCCGATGGGCCGGCCGAACTGCTCGCGGGTGCGGGCGTGTTCGGCGGCGGTCTCGACGGCGCGGGCGGCGGTGCCGCAGGCGTCGGCGGCGAGGAGGACGGCGGCGAGGTCGTGGACGAGGGCGGTGTCGAGATCCAGGGCGTGCGCGGCCGGTACATGGGCGGCGCGGGCGGTGATCTCGGCGGTGGGCCGGGTCGGGTCGGCGCTCTCGTGGGGCCGGACGGTGAGGCCGTCGGTGTCGGCGGCGAGCCAGACGGAGCCGTCGGCGGTGGCGGCCCGGAGGAGGACCAGGTCGGCCTGGGCGCCGCCGAGGACGGGGGGTGCGGTGCCGTCGAGGAGGTATCCGCTCGCGGTGCGGACGGCGGTGAGGGTGCCGGTGCCGCTGAGGGCGACGGCGCCGATCCGCTCCCCACGCGCGAGCGTGCCGGCCGAGTCGTGCCGCCCGCACCGGTGGAGGAGTTCGGCGGCGAGTACGGAGGGCAGGTAGGGCCCGGGCAGCAGGGCCCGCGCCGCCTCCTCCACGACGACGGCGAGGTCCCCGAGGTCGCCGCCCCCGCCGCCGTACTCCTCGGGGAGGTGCAGCCCGAGCAGCCCCTGCTCGGCGGCGGCGTCCCAGTACGAGGGCCGTCCGGTGGCGGTGTCGGGGACGTCCAGGTGCTTGCGGACTTCCTCGGGGGGTACGGCGCGGGCGAGCCAGCCCCGGACGGATCGGGCGAGCTCCCGCTGTTCGTGCGTGATGGCGATGCCCATGCGCCGCAGACTAGAACACGTTCCATTCTGACGGAAGGTCAGAAACGAGAGGAGATGAAACCTGCGCGGCACGGAGAGCGGACGTCCCGACCGGCCCCGGGGCACCTCGCCCTCACCCCCGACGGCGAGCGCCGTCTGACCGAAGTCGCGACTCACGTCGCCGAGTTCCGCACCCGCTCCGTCGAGGGCATCACACCGGACGAGTACCGCACCGCCGTCCGCGTCCTGGAGCGCATGATCGAGAACCTGGAAGCCCCAAGACCCTGACACCGCGCCGTGACAGCATGCGTCCCGGGGACCAGGCAGTGCAGAGAAGCACACGGAGGGGTGCGACATGGACGCAAGCTGGACGGCACTGCTGATCGCCCTGGTGGGCGTCGCGGGAACGCTGGGAGCCGCGCTGCTGACACAGACCCGAGCGGACCGCACCAAGCGCATGGAACTCCAGGCCGCCGCCGAGCAGCGACGCGAGGAACGCGCGCATGCCGCGCAGCTGCTGAACGCGGAGCGGGCCCGGCAGGCGCAACACGAGAGTCTGGAACGCCGGCGCGCCTGCTACATCACGCTGAACACCGCGGCGCGCCAGTACGTGACGTCGATGACCAACCACGTCCACGCACTCCTCCGCGGCGAGGACGTCGTCACGTCCCTGGAGAAGCTGGAGGCGGCCCGACTGACGTACCGGGACAGCTACGCCGAATCCCAGATGATCGTCCCGGACGCGGTGGCGCGTGCGTCCAGCGAGGCCAAGCGGCACATGAACGCCGCGTACGCGAAACTCCGGGACCTCGCAACGGACCCCTCCGTGAACGCGGAGGAACTGGCGGCCATGCAGGTCGAACTCCACGAGGAGACCTGGCCGTACCTGGCGGCGATGAAGAGCTCCATGCGCAGAGACCTGGCCGTCGAGGACTGAACGATCCCCCGTTGTCAGTGGCGCCTGCCACGATCCCTTGAGACGGAGACCTGAACGACTTCAGAAGGCGAGTACGCCATGGGCACCTGGGACATCGGCCCCTTCGACAACGACACCGCCGCCGACTTCTCGTACCGGGTGGACGAGGCCCCGGAGGAGAAGCGGGCCGAGGTGCTGCTCGCGGCCTTCCGCGAGGTGACCGCGACGGGCGAGGAGTACCTCGACTCGGACGTCGCCGTGGAGGCCGTCGCGTCGGCGGCCCTGGTGGCGGCGCAGTGCCCGGGCGGCGACCCGGTGACGACCTCGTACGCCCCGAAGAAGCCGCTTCCGGAACTCCCGCCGGAACTGCGCCCGGTGGCGGTCGAGGCCCTGGACCGGATCCTCACCGAGCCGTCCGAGCTCCTGGAGCTCTGGGAGGAGTCGGACGGCGAGGCGTGGAAGGCGGGCGTACGGAGACTCCGGGCCGTCCTCGCGGTGAGCTGACCGTACGCGGAGAACCCGCCCGGGCCGGGCCGGTTCCTCAATCTGGTACCCCGCGGAGGGCGTTACGCTCCCGGCATGTCGAGCATGCGCGCGGTGATCCTGGAGCATCGGCGGGGTGAGGGACCTCCTCCGTACGAGCGGGTGCGGGGCGCCGGTGAGCCGCTGGCCCGGCGGGACGGGGTCGCCGTCCACGGACGGGTCGGGGCGGTCGCCGGTGTCGGCAGCGACGGGCGCACCCTGTGGACGCACGCCTTCGCCGGGCGGCCCAACGCGGCTCATGTCTCGGGTGGGCGCGTTCTCGTCACCACTGATTCGCTGGAGTACACGCCGTGGGGCTTCCTCGGTCCCGCGTACCTCCTCGACCTGGCCGACGGGCGGGTCGTCGCCGAGCTGCGCGGTGAGCGGGGGGTCGCGCGGGGCGGCGGGCGGTTCCTGCTGGGTCTTGAGGGTTACGGGATCTTCGAGACGCGGGAGTACGACCGGGACGGTGCCGAGACGGATCGCTGGGACTCGTACGGGCATTACGTCGTCGGGAGTGGGGTTCGTGTCGTCGAGGCCGACCGGCGGGTGCCCACTCAGGGGCGGGTCGTCCGCCTTCTGCCCGGTGGCGTCGTCACGGCCGGGCCTCGGCTGAGCGATCCTCAGCCGCCCAAGCCGGTCGTCCTTTCCGACGGCACTGTGCTGGTCCTGGACGGTGGAGTGATCCGGGCCGTGGGGCGGGACCTCGGCGCGACCGTTCTCGCCGAGTTGAAGGCCCTCGCCGATACGCGGTGCATCCGGACCCTACGGCGGGACGGAGATCTGCTCGTCGCGAGCATCGCGGAACCGCACCCTGCCGATCCGGCCCGGTACACGGTCGACACCTGGACACTGCGGCTGTCCCCTACCGGCGGCGGTGCCTGACCGCGAGCACGACCGACGTCACGGTCGCTCCGGCCGCGACCAGCGCCAAGCCGGCCAGGCCGGGGTTGACCCACCACGGGACGATCTCCTCGCCCGCGCACACCAGACTCACGGGCAGCGCGCTGCTGGAGTCGGGCTCCGCCATGTGGCCCGCGTTGAACCAGCACGCGTCCTCCGGCTGGAGGGACGGCAGGTACGAGAGCCCGTACACGTGCAGTGCCCCGCCCGCGACGAAGGCCGCCCCGGCGACCCAGGCGGCCTTCCTCGCGGGGGTACGGCGGGGCCGGGGCGGCGGGGGCAGGGCGGCGTTCTCCCGCCGGGCCCGGAGCAGCCCCCCGTACGTGATCCCCGCCCACACCGGCAGGACGAGGGCGAGGATCGCCATCCCTATGAGGGTCGCCACGGTCAGCCGCCGGACGAAGACGACTTGCACCGGCGCGCTCCCGCCGGGTTCCGGGTGATCTCCATGGTGTTCCTCCACGACGCGGGTGATCAGCGCGGTCGAGTCTGCCACCGAGAGAGCGGGCGGACGGAAAGACGGTGTGGTTCGCGTGCGGCGCGTAGGGCACGATGGGCGCTCGTACCCGCGTACCCGCCAGTAGGAGTGACCATGTCCGTGCCCGCGCCCGCGATTCTTGCCGCCTTCGAGGCCGCGAAGGGCTTCATGCCCGCCGGGGAGGGCCTTGCGCTGTACGAGGCCGCCGCCGAGGCCGCGAAGCTCGGGCTCCCGCTGCTCGAGGTCGGGACGTACTGCGGCCGGTCGACGATCCTGCTCGCCGACGTGGCCCGGCAGGCGGGGACGGTCGCCGTGACCGTGGACCACCACCGGGGCAGCGAGGAGCAGCAGCCGGGGTGGGAGTACCACGACACGAGCGTCGTCGACCCGGAGGTGGGGCTCATGGACACCTTGCCGACCTTCCGGCGGACCCTCCACAAGGCGGGCCTCGAAGAGCACGTGATCGCCGTGGTCGGGCGGTCGCCGCAGGTCGCGAAGGTGTGGGGCGGCCAGCTCGGCTTCGTGTTCATCGACGGCGGGCACACGGACGAGCACGCCACGAACGACTACGAGGGCTGGGCCCCCAAGGTCGCCCCCGGGGGCCTGCTCGTCATCCACGACGTCTTCCCGGACCCGGAGGACGGCGGCCAGGCGCCGTACCGGATCTACCTGCGCGCCCTGGAGTCGGGTGACTTCGAGGAGGTCTCGGTCACCGACTCGCTGCGGGTGCTGCGCCGCCGCTGACCTCAGAACAGCGAGGTCACGTACAGGCAGTTCGTGTAGCTGTAGCCCGGTTCGATCTTCGCCTTGCTCGACTTGGTGTCGCCCGCCGTCGACGTGCCGGTGGCCGACCGCTTCTGGAGGAAGTGGTAGTCGCCGGCGGGCAGCAGCAGGGTCGCCTTCGGGTACTTCGAGGACGGCCCCGTGCAGGCCTTGATCTTCGGCGAGTTCACGAGCAGCGGGGCCTGGTACTTCTTGCAGGTCCCGCACGCCCGGAGGGTGACCTTGCCGGTCATCGGGCCCGTGTAGAGCAGCTCGACCTCGCCGGGCCCGTCGTTGCTGACCACCATGACCATCCGGGTGCCGCCGGGGACGTCGGCCGGCGGCAGGCTCTTCCCGGCCTCCGGCTCCTCCTCGGCGATCTCGGCGGCGATGGCGATCGAGCGGGCGTGGGCGGCCTGCGGGCTGTTCGGGTACGTCTTGGCGTAGTCCGTCATGGCAGTGGCCGCCTCGCTGAACTCCTTGTCCTTGAAGTGGTCCGTCCCACAGGCGAAGTCGCCCTTCTGGACGGCCGCCGCCGCTTCCTTCGCCGCATCTTCGAGGGACGGGTCCGTCATGTTGTCGAGCGAGGAGCGGAGCGCGCGCAGCTGGTCCGTGGCGTCGCAGGGCTCGGTGCCGCCGAGGGCGGTCGTCCGGGTCCTGATCGCCGCCCGGACGGCCGGTTCGACGCGGGTCGCCTGGGCGGACTTCGGGAAGGTGCCGAGGAGGTCGCTGAGGCTGTCGCTCGCCGGCGGGTTCGCCGTCTGCACGCCGAGCGCCGCCGTCCCGCACTGGTAGAGCGACTCGGCCAGCGGCTCGTCGGTCTTGGCGGGCCGGGAGCCGAGCAGCTCCTTGTCCACGGTGGAGGGGAGCTCCCGCAGGTGCTTGAGCGGCGGGACGGCCGCGCAGTACTCCTTCTTCCCGTACGGGGCCGAGACCGCCTTGTAGTACGCGTCCAGGCGGTCGGGGACGAGCTTCCCCGCCCGCGAGCCCGCGTGCTTCGTGCCGAGGTCCGCGTAGGTGTCGAGCGCCTTGCGGTACGTCGGCTCGGCCTTGTCGAAGGCGAGGCCGTCGGCGGACTTCACGAGCGCGTCCGCCGCCGCGAGCCGCTCCAGCAGCGCCTGCTCCTTCGCCTCGTCGCGGGCCGCCCCGTACGCGAGGGAGCCTCCGGCGGGCACGGCGAGCAGGACGAGCGCGAGCGGCAGCGCCAGGCGGCGGAACGAGGCGCCGACCCGGAGGGTGGCGCGCAGTCCGCGGCGGGCGCCGTCGGCGGCGACGGCGAGCAGGAAGACGCCGTAGCCGACGAGGAGACCGAACGGCACGCCGTCGACGTCGGCGGGGAGCGCGGCCACGAGCAGGCCGCCGGTGGCGAGCCAGCAGAGCGCGGCGCCGACCCAGTTGCGCAGGAGGACGTAGCCGAGACCGAGGCAGGAGAGGTTGAGCAGGCCGATCATGGCGGCCTGCGCCGGATGCGCGTCGCCGGGGGGCGGCCCGTACGAGGGCGGCGGCCCGTACGGCGGAGGCCCGTACCCCGGCGGCCCGAACCCGGGCGGCGCACCGGGCGGCGTCGGCCCGCTCCCGGCCCCGCCCCACCCGGGCGCGACCGCGGGCCCGGCCGGAGCACCGGCCCCGGCGGCGGCGAACGCGGCGGTGGGGAGGTCCGGCGAGACGGGCGCGGGCTCAGGCGGAGAGCCGGCCGCGGCGGCGGCGAGCTGAGCGGTGGGCAGGTCTTGCGAGACCGGAGCGGGCTCGGGCGGAGAGCCGGCCGCGGCGGCGGCGAACGCGGCGGTGGGGAGGTCCGGCGAGACGGACGCGGGCTCGGGCGGAGAGCCGGCCGCCGCGCCAGTCGCGGCACCGGGCGGGGTACCAGCCGCCGCACCGGGCGGGGTACCGGGCGCCATACCGGCCGCGCCTCCAGGCGGGGCACCAGCCGCGGCCGCCAGCGTGGTCGTGGGCTGATCCTGTGGAACCTGCGGGGGCGCGGCGCCCGGCGGCGGGCCGAAGGCCGGCGTCGGCGTCCCCGCGCCGGGGGCGACTGGACGTGCGGGCGCCGGAGGAACCCAGGGCGGTTCCCCCGCACCCGGAGCGCCTCCGGAAGGCGCCCCGGCCCGGGCGCCCGGGCCCGGCGCCCCGCTCCCCTTCTCCAAGCCCCCGTCCCCCGGCGGCCTGTCGTTCGGTTCGGGACGTGCGTCGTTCGGTTCTTCCCCCACCACGGTTCCCCCTCGTGGTCCTTGCGCGGTGACTCCCCACCGCCGCCCTACTCCCCTACCCTTCACGCCCCGCCCACACGCGTCCACCGTTTCCGCGCCGCCGGTGACGAACCTGCGACGAACCCCTGCGGCATTTCGCCCCGCCCAGGGCCTAAAGTCGCGGGGTGCCGTACGACCACCGGAACACCGCCCGCCGTACCCTCGCCCTCGCCCTCGCCGCCGCGGGCTGCTGCGCCGCGCTCGCCGGGTGCGCGGCCTCACAGGCCTCGCCGCCGCCCAGCGGGAAGGCCCAGGGAGCCCAAGGAACCCGGGCGCCCGAGAGCGAGAGCGGAGCCCAGTCGCGGCCGCCGTTCGCCTCGCCCTCCGTCGCCCCCCTCCCCACCCGCTCGCCGGTCGCCGCCCAGGCAGGCCGCTCGCTCGCCGGGAAGACCGTCGTCATCGACCCCGGCCACAACTCCGGCAATTTCAGCCATTCCACTGAAATCAACCAAAAGGTCAATATCGGGACGACCCGCAAGGAGTGCGACACCACCGGCACCTCCACCAACGCCGGTTACACCGAGGCCTCCTTCACCCTCGACGTCTCCCGCCGGCTGCGGGACCTCCTCACCGCGCGCGGCGCCAAGGTGGTCTTCACCCATGACGGCGACCGCCCCTGGGGGCCCTGCATCGACGAGCGGGCCCGGATCGGGAACGCGGCGCACGCCGACGCCGTCGTCTCCGTCCACGGGGACGGTTCGGCCGCGGGCAACCGCGGCTTCCATGTGATCCTTCCCGCAAAGGTGCGCGCGGGCGCCGCCGACACCGCGGAGATCGTCGCCCCGTCCCGTACCCTCGGCGAGGGAATCGTGAAGACCTTCGCGCGCGCCACCGGCACCTCGCCCGCCAACTACATCGGCGACGGTACGGGGTTGGACGTCCGGGACGACCTCGGCGGGCTCAACCTCTCGACCGTCCCCAAGGTCTTCGTCGAGTGCGGCAACATGCGTGACCCGAAGGACGCACAGCTGTTCACGTCGTCGACGTGGCGGCAGAAGGCGGCCCAGGGGCTTGCGGACGGCATCGCCACCTACCTCAAGGGGTAGTACCGACGGGCGATAGATTCGCTCCGTACGATGGGGCCGCCCCCCGTGTCATGAACCTGAGCGCCACCCCCGATGCGACGACCGACGAACCGACGAAGGACTCTTACGTGAATATCCGCTCCCTCACCCGAGGCGATGGCGTGCTGATCGGTGCAGCGGTGGTGCTGTTCATCGCCTCGTTCCTCGACATCTCCGGCTGCGACGCCAGTGCCGACATCTGCTCCAAGGTTCCCACCGTGAACTCGTGGGAGGTCTCGTACCTCGGCTGGGGCTCCTTCTTCGTCGGCATCGCCGGCGCCGCCCTCGTCGTCGTCTCCCGCTCCCTGCCGGAGCCGCGCAAGGTGGTCGGCCTGGAGCTCGGTCAGGTCGGTGCCGCGTTCAGCATCGCGTCCGCCTGGACCCTGCTCATGTGGATCTTCGAGTCGAACAACGCCGGCGCCGGCCTGATCCTCGGCCTCATCGCCGCCCTCGCCGTGGCCGGTGCGGCCGTCGCCGGTCCGCTGGTCCCCGCCCTCAGGGCCCCGCTCGTCGCCGCGCCGAAGCCGCAGGCCCCGTCGCCGTACGGCATGCAGCACGGCCAGCCGGGCCAGCCGGGCCAGCCGGGCGTCCCCGGCGGCTACGGCTACCCGGGTGCCCAGCAGCAGCCGTTCGACCCCTCGCAGGGCGCGGGCCAGCCGTTCGGCGCGCAGGCCGCCGCCCCGCAGCCGCAGGCCGTGCACCAGCCCGAGCCGCAGGCGGCCGCCCCGGCGCCGCAGGCGGCCGCCCCGGCGCCGCAGCCGGCCGGGGACTTCACGCCGTTCTGGTTCGCGGTCCCGGTCGCCCGTCCGCTGTACGCGGAGGACGGCTCGCAGGCGCCGATCGCCGAGCTGGCCCCGGGTACCTGGTACCTCGCGGTCGAGCAGCGCGGTCCGGCCCTGGTGGCCCAGACGCAGGACGGCCGCCGCGGCGTCCTCCAGGACACCACGGGCATCCAGCGCGGCTGACACCCGCGGCACCACCCCGTACACGGCCCCCCGCCCGGAATCCCTTCCGGGCGGGGGGCCGTTGCCGTACAGTCCCGGCAACACGTATCTGACGAAGCGTCAGAAAGGATGCGGGGCATGCGACTCGGACTCGCCCTCGGCTACTGGGGCCGCGGCCCCTCCCCCGCCCACCTCGACCTCGCCCGCGAGGCCGAGCGGCTCGGCTACGACTCCGTGTGGACCGCCGAGGCCTGGGGCTCCGACGCCTTCACCGCGCTGACCTGGATCGCCGCGCACACCAGCCGCATCCGGCTCGGCACCGCCGTCGCGCAGATGGCCGCCCGCGCGCCCACCACCACCGCGATGCACGCGCTCACCCTCGACCACCTCTCCGGCGGGCGCGTGCTGCTCGGGCTCGGCCTGTCCGGGCCGCAGGTCGTCGAGGGCTGGTACGGGCGCCCCTTCCCCCGCTCCCCGCTGACCGCGACCCGCGAGTACGTGGACGTGGTCCGCCAGGTGCTGCGCCGCGAGGCCCCCGTACACCTCGACGGACGCCACCACTCCCACCCGTACACCGGCCCCGACGGCACCGGCCTCGGCAAGGCCCTCAAGCCGATCACGCACCCGCTGCGCGCGGACGTCCCCGTCCTGCTCGGCGCCGAGGGCCCCAAGAACATCGCGCAGACCCTCGCCATCGCCGACGGCTGGCTGCCCCTCTACTGGACGCCCGACCGCTGGGCGGAGGTGTACGCCCTGCCCGACACCCTCCCGGAAGGCTTCCTGGTCGCCCCCATGGTCCGGGCCCGGCTCTGTGAGGACGTGGCGGCCGGGCTCCTCCCCGTCAAGGCGATGCTCGGCTTCTACATCGGCGGCATGGGGCACGCGGCGCGGAACTTCCACGCCGACCTGATGGGACGCATGGGGTACGAGAAGGAGGCCCGCCGCATCCAGGAGCTGTTCGCGGCCGGGCGGTGCGAGGAGGCCGTGCTCGCCGTACCGGACGCCTTCGCGGACGAGATCTCGCTCGTCGGCCCCCGGAAGCGGATCGCGGAGCGCCTGGAGAAATGGCGGCGGGGCCCGGTGACGGACCTGCTGGTCACGGCACCGGACCCCGCCACACTCCGGCTGCTCGCGAAGCTCAGCTCCTAGCTTCCACCGCTCAGCTGGGACGTACTGGGCACCTGGTCCACGACCTCGGCGCCGGCGCTCTTGCCCGCGTCCTTCACGCTGTTGATGACGTTCTCGAAGGCGCCGACGTCCGCGTCGCCCACCTCGCCCTTGCGGAGCTTCGTCCCCAGGCCCTTCAGCGACTCGATGCCCGCGGTGAGCGGCGCGACGGCCTTCGAGAGCAGCGGGTCGCCCTTGGCGTTGTTCAGCGCCGCCTTGAGCCTGTTGTACGTGAACGCGCCCGCGAGGCCCGCCTTCACCAGGGCGAAGGTCCGCCCGTCCGCGCCCTTCTTGAACGTGCCCGCGCGGTACGGCTTCACGATCCACTGGTACGTGGCGCCCGCGGCCAGACCGGCGTTGGCCACGAACCGCGTCTTCGCCAGCTTCTGCTGCTCGAAGCTCGCCGAGGCCGACGGGGTCGCGGCGCCGCCGGTGCTCTTCGTGTCGTCGTTGCACGCGGCGGTGGTCAGGAGCAGGGTGCAGGAGAGCAGCAGCGCCACGACTCCACGCGAAACACCTCTGGGCACGACGGGACCTCCCTGACGACGGTCCCGCCAGCCTCACCCGGGCCCGGAACGTCCGCCACCGGTGCGGCTCCGTACGGGTTCCGCCATCCCCATCCCTCGACATCTCCGCAGGTCAAAGCCGGGGGACGTCCCTCCGTATCCCTGGGACACCGTCACCCCTGGCACCGCCCCCAGGCCCTCCGGACAGTGGATCTCCGGCCCGGGACGGATCCGGGCGCGGGAGGTCAGAGGAGTCGATGGTGAGACGCCGCGTGTGTACGGGGGGCGGCAGGTGCCAGTGGTACTACGGGAGGCCGGACGCCCGGCTGGGGCCGGGCATCGGCACCTACCGGGGGTTCCGCTCGACGGCGGGCGTACCGCAGGAGCGGCTCGTGGTGCCGAGCGGGCGGGTGTCGCTGCTCATCGGTTTCGGCAGCGAGATGCGGCTCGGCCGGACGGGTCGCGGCGAGGCGGGGGCCGCGGTGCCCTCCCACACGTCGGTCGTGTCCGGTCTGCACACCCGGGCCAGGGTGCTGGGGCACCAGGGAGACCTGCACGGGGTGGAGCTCTCCCTCGCCCCCTGGGCGGCGTACCGGCTCTTCGGCACCTCCCTGGGGGAGCTCGCGGACACCGTCACGGACCCGGCGGACGTCCTGGGCGGCCGGGTCCGTGAGCTCGGCGTGGCCCTGGAGGCGGCCCCGGGGTGGCGGGAGCGGTTCGCCCTGCTCGACGAGGCCCTGCTGCGCTGGACGACCGGGGCCGTGCCGTCCCGTGAGCCGTCCCCCGCCGTCCTGGAGGCGTGGCGGCTCCTCGGCCGTACGGCCGGTTCGCTGCCGATCGGCGAGCTGGCCGCCAGGACGGGCTGGGGCGTGCGGCACCTGGAGAACCGCTTCCGCGAACAGATCGGCCTCACCCCGAAGCGCCTGGCCCGCGTCCTGCGGCTGAACCGTGCGATCCGGCTGCTGGCCACGGGTGGCACGGCCGCCGACGTCGCCGTCGCCTGCGGGTTCTACGACCAGGCCCACCTGAGCCGCGACTTCACGGCGATGACGGGAATGCCGCCGGGCCGCTTCCTGGCGGCCAGGAGGGGGACGAGCGCGTGGCTGGCCGGTTGAACGGGCGACTGCGAGCGGTGCGTTTTTGTCCAATACGAGGCCGCGCGGCGGGTGTCAGCCTGTCTGCGCGCGCGACCCGCCGGGTCGCCCACGGCAGGAAGGTGGATCAGATCATGAGCAGCACCGCTGGGTTCCGCAAGCGGGCCGCGGCCGTCCTCGGCGCGACGGCGCTCCTCGTCGCAGGTGGCGTCGCCACGGCGGCCCCGTCCTGGGCAGGGGCCTACTGCGACCCGGGCTACCACTGCGTCTTCTACTCCGGCATGGGGCCCGACGCCTTCCGGAAGTCGTTCTTCAACAGCGACGCCGACTTCACCAATGACGTCTTCGAGGGCACCAACACCCACATCAACGACAACACCATGTCAGCCAGCAACTCCAGCAACAGCGGCTACGAGAGCCACTACTTCAAGGACATCAACTACAAGGGCGGACTGCTCTTCTGCGTCAACCCCGGCAGCCAGGTCAGCTGGGAACAGTTGGCCGACTGGCAGAAGAACCAGGCCAGCTCCCTGCAGCTCAAGCCCACGACCACCACCCCCTGCTTCTGACCCGCGACCGGCACGACTCGGGGCCCGGCGACACGGGGGTGCGCCGGGCCCCGTCCCCCTCCACCCATCCGAAAGGCAGCCCACAGATGACCAGGACCAACCGGAACACCGGACTCGGCAAGCGGATCGCCTCCGTGGCCGGCGCGACCGCACTGCTCGTGGGCGGCGCCGTCGCGACCGCGGGGCCCGCGGCCGCGGGGCCCAACTGCGCGTCCGGGTACCACTGCGCCTTCATCAGCTCCATCGAGAACAACGTCAAGCACTCGTACTTCAGCAGCGACGCCGACTTCACCGACGACACGTTCGTCGGCGCCCCGGCCGACGTGAAGGTGAACGACTACGTCCAGGCGGCCAGCAACTCCAGCAACAGCGGCTACGAGAGCCACTACTACTACGACATCAACTACGGTGGCGGGCTGGTGTTCTGCGTGAACCCCGGCAGCTCGGTCGACCTCTGGTCGCTGACGGACGACGGCTACGACGGCAACGGCAGGGGCCAGCGCAACGAGGCCAGCTCGCTGCGGGTCCGCTCGACGACCACCATCCCCTGCTTCTGATGCGCAACACGCTCGCCCTCGTGCTCGGCCTGACCGTCGGCGCGGCCACGCTCTCCGGGTGCGGCGCGGCACCGGAACCGGACCACCGGACCACCGTCGCCACCCGGATCGGCACGGCCGAGCTGCACCGGCGGCCTCCGGCCACCGCGCTCCTGTACACGCCGAACACCCGCAGCTTCGAGGCGCAGCGACAGTACGCCATCGCCTGCATGGCGAAGCGGGGGTACCGGTACGCGCCCGTCGCCGGGGCGGCGGGCGAGGCCGGCGACCAGCTGCCGCAGCCGTTCGGCCTGGAGTCGGCGACGCCGGCCCCGGAGGCCGCCCCGCCGGTGACGGAGGCGCCCCCGAAGCCGGGCAGCCCGGAGAGCACCGAGGCGTACGCGCGGGCACTGTTCGGTGACCAGAACAAGCGCGTCACCGCCAAGGGCATCCGTATGAGCGTGTCCCGGCCGGGCGAAGGCTGTCTCGCCGAGGCCGAGACACGCGTGCTCGGCGACGGCCGGATGCGGTGGCTCCAGGTGCGGATCATGCTCTTCGAGGCGCAGGAGCAGGCACGGCAGGACGTGGAGAAGGACCCTTCGTTCCAGGCCGCGACGGTGCGGTGGCGGGCCTGCATGGACCGGGCCGGGTTCACCGGGCCGGATCCCGCACGACTCCTCGGGTCGGTGCGCACCGCCGAGGCCCGCGCGGCCAGTCCCGCCCTGAAGGCGGATCTGCGCTGCAAGGACGAGACGGGCTACCTCGACACCGCCTACACCCGGCTCGCCGCCGTCCAGCAGCGGTGGCTGGACCGGAATCCCGCCGTCGCCAGGGACTGGAAGTCCCTGACCGCCCGCCAGGAGCGGGAGTCGCGCGAGGTGCTCGCGGCGCTCCCTACGGCTGCTGCGCCTTCTCCTCACTCGGAATGAAGCGGCCGGTGCAGCTGCGCGGTCCGTTCTTCGGGAGGGCCGCGCAGACCCAGACCGAGCCGTCGTCGGGCGCCGCGATCAGCGGCGTGTAGACATCCCGGTCGTAGTGCACGACATCGGCCTGCGCGGCACCGTCGGAGTTGTTGACCACGACGGTGGCACCGACCTGGGCGAAGGAGATCCGCCCCCAGGCGGCCTTGCAGGCCCGGCTGTAACGGAGCTCGATGACGAGGTCCTTGGGGATGGAGCCGGTGCGTACGGTGACGGCGTCGGCGCCGCAGTTCATCTTCTTCGGGTCACGGCCCTCGCAGCCGGTGAGGGTGCAGCCGGTGGCCGGTCCCGCGACCTTGACGACGGGCTGGGGACGAGGGGCGGCCGGCGGTTCGCCGGAGCCGGAGAGAGCGGCGTAGGAGATCACGCCCGCCACCAGGAGGACGGCGAGCACGACCGACGCCCACAGGACCCGGCCCCGCCGGAACGCCGCCGCCCGGGACTCCGCTCCGCCCTTGGGCTCCACCTCGGCGCCGGCCTCGGCTTCCGCTCCGGCCCCCGGCTCAGGCGCCGCGCGCCGGGCGTCCTCCTCGGCCCAGAGCGCGAGCAGCGGAGCCGGATCGGTCCCGCAGAGCCGGGCGAGACGCTCCACGGCGTCGCGCGGCGGGAACTGCTTGCCGTTGACCCAGCGTTCCCACGACGACTTGGCATAGTGGGTCTTCTCGCTGAGCTGGACGAAACTCGATCCCGACGCCTTCTTCAACGCGAGCAGCTCGCTCGCCAGGTCCTTGACCGACCCCGCACGGTCCATCTGTGACCGATTCTCCCTGATATGCATGTCCATGCCAGCCACGAACGTGCATATCCTAGAGCGCTGGAAGCGGTGCTCCACACAGCGAATTTGCGTGCGTCAAGCACATATCAGGCCAGGATCGGCCGTGCGGTCAGGCGCAGCAGTCGGGCTCCAGGCCCGCGGGAAGGCGCTCGCCGCCGAAGACGGCGACGGTCGCCTCCTCGCCGCCGAGGGCCGCGACCGCGAGGAGGAGCGAGCCCGCGGTCCAGGCGGTCTGCTCCTCGGGCCACACGGCCTTGTCGGCCTCCGTGGCGCCCTCGAAGACGTACCCCGTCCAGTACATGCCGTTCCCGGCGCGCAGGTGCTGGATGTCCTGGAGGATCGTCAGGGCCCGGTCGGACTCCCCCATCACCCAGAGGGCGAGGGCGAGCTCGCAGCTCTCGCCGCCGGTGACCCACGGGTTCGGGACGACGCAGCGCACCCCGAGGCCGGGGACGACGAACCGGTCCCAGTCGGCGTCGATGCGGGCCAGCGCGTCGGCCCCGGAGACCGCGCCGCCGAGGACCGGGTAGTACCAGTCCATCGAGTAGCGGGACTTGTCGAGGAAGCGCTCGGGGTGCCGGCGGATCGCGTGGCCGAGGGCCCCGGCGGCCAGCTCCCAGTCGGGCTGCGCCTCCTCGCGGACCTCGGCGACGGCGAGGGCGCAGCGCAGCGCCTGGTGGATCGAGGAGCTGCCGGTGAGCAGCGCGTCGCCCACCGGGGTGCCGTCGGGCTCGCGCTTCCAGCCGATCTGGCCGCCGGGCCGCTGGAGCCCGAGGACGAACTCGACGGCCGCGTAGACGACGGGCCACATCCGGTCGAGGAAGGCGTCGTCGCCGGTGGACAGGTAGTGGTGCCAGACGCCGACCGCGATGTACGCGACGAAGTTGGACTCGCGGCTCCGGTCGGTGACCTGCTCGGGGTCGCCGTCGTGGTAGGCCGCGTACCAGGAGCCGTCGCCGTTCTGGTGGCGGGCGAGCCACGCGTAGGCGCGGGCGGCGGCGGCGTGCTCGCCGGCCGCGTCGAGTGCCATCGCGGCCTCGATGTGGTCCCACGGGTCCAGGTGGTGGCCGCGGAACCAGGGGATGGCGCCGTCCTCGCGCTGCACCGCGAGTATCCCGGCCACGGTCTCGGCGGCCTGCTCGGCGGTGAGCACCCCGGGCAGGACGAGGTGCTCCGCGATCCGCTCGGGAGACGTCACTTGGCGGCGTCCACGGTGTCGGCCTTCGGGAGGCCGGCCTCCGGGAGGTGGGGCTTGGTCGCGTACGCCACGAAGCTCTTGCCGACGACCGGGTTGAGCAGCTGCTCGGTGACCCGGGTCAGGGCGGGCTTCTTCATGATGTCCCAGACCAGGAGCTTGTGGTACGCGCGGACCGGCAGCGCCTTGTCGTTGTCGACGCCGAAGGCGCACTTCAGCCACCAGTACGGCGAGTGCAGGGCGTGCGCGTGGTGCGTGCCGTACGGCTTGAGGCCGGCCTGCCGGATCTTCCCGAGCAGCTCGTCGGCCTTGTAGATGCGGATGTGGCCGCCCTCGACCTCGTGGTACGCGTCGGAGAGCGCCCAGCAGACCTTCTCGGGGCCGTACCGGGGCACGGTGATCGCGATCCGGCCGCCCGGCTTGAGGACGCGGACCATCTCGGCGAGCACACCCTTGTCGTCGGGGATGTGCTCCATGACCTCGGAGATGATGACGACGTCGAAGGACTCGTCGGGGAACGGCAGGTTGAGGGCGTCGCCCTCCATCGCGGTCGCCGTCGCGCCGGCGGGGGCCTCCCCGGCCTCCTTCATGGCGGCGAACCACTTGGCGACCTCGCGGATCTCCTCGCCGTTCTGGTCGAGGGCCACGACCTGGGCACCGCGCCGGTAGCACTCGAAGGCATGCCGCCCCGCACCACAGCCCAGATCGAGCACACGATCGCCGGGAGCGAGCGGGAAGCGAGTGAAGTCGACGGTCAGCACGAGGACGGCCTGCTTTCGGGGTTGGAAACTGGTTGTGGGCAGATGCCGCCGCCGTGTTGTGGGCAGGCGTTCCGCAGGGCGGAACGGGTGGGCACAACACGACCACCGGGCCGCACCCGGCATACAAGGCTGAGCGTCACCGGCGGACCCCGGCGCCCTGCCGGGCCACGGCCTCGCGGTACAGCTCGGCCGTCCCCTGCGCGGCCCGCGCCCAGGTGAAGTTGGCCAGGACCCGCTCACGGCCCGCGGCGCCGAGCCGCGCCCGCAGCTCGGAGTCGCCGAGGACCCGCCCCAGGGCGGACGCGAGCGCGCCCGCGTCACCCGTCGGCACCGCGAGGCAGGTCTCTCCGTCGGGCCCCGCGACCTCCGGGATGGCGCCGCCCGTCGTGGCGACCAGCGGCGTCCCCGTCGCCATGCCCTCGGCGGCGGGCAGCGAGAACCCCTCGTACAGCGACGGCACGCACGCGACCTGCGCGGACCGGTAGAGGTCGACGAGCTCGGCGTCGCTGATGCCCTTGACGAACTCGACGGCGCCGGCGAGCCCGTACCGCTCGATGGCCTGGGCGACCGGCCCGTCCTCGGCGCGCTTGCCGACGACGACGAGGTGCGCCTCGGGGTTCTCGGTGCGGAGCTTGGCGAGCGCCTCGATCAGGAAGACCAGGCCCTTGAGCGGGACGTCGGCGCTGGACGTGGTGACGATCCGCCCGGGGACCTCGGCGACGGACGGGTCCGGGGACCAGAGGTCGGTGTCGGCGCCGATGTGGACGACCTTGATGCGGTCCTCGCGCACGCCCAGGTGCTCGACGATCTCGTGGCGGGAGGTGCCGGAGACGGTGAGCACGGACGGCAGCCTGCGGGCGACCTTCTTCTGCATGCCGGTGAAGGCGTACCAGCGGCGGACGGAGGCGCGGCGCTTCCAGCCGTCGGCGGCGTCGAGTTCGAGCTGCCGGTCGACGGTGATGGGGTGGTGGATCGTGGTGACGAGCGGCGCGCCGATCGCGCGCGGGCCGCCGAGGAGTCCGTACCCGAGGGTCTGGTTGTCGTGGACGACGTCGAAGTCGCCGCGGCGGGCGGCGAGCATGCGCCGGGCCCGCAGGGAGAAGGTGAGCGGCTCGGGGAAGCCGCCGGTCCACATGGTGGCGACCTCGAGGGCGTCGATCCAGTCCCGGTACTCCTCGCGCTTCGGGGTCCGGAACGGGTCCGGCGAGCGGTAGAGGTCGAGGCTGGCTATCTCGGTGAGGGGCACTCCCCCGTCGAGCGTCGGGTACGGCTGGGAGCCGATGACCTCGACGGTGTGCCCGAGGCGGGCGAGCTCGCGGGACAGGTGCCGGACGTAGACGCCCTGGCCCCCGCAGAACGGGTTCCCCTTGTACGTGAGGAGAGCGATCCGCAACGGACCGTCACCGGCGGCGGTGACGCCCTGGCGGGGGCTTGCCTCTATGGCCTCAGCGGTCATGCGGGACCCCCTTCGAGCGTACGTTTCGCCGGAGCGTAACCGTTCGCGCTAATCTAGAACAAGTTACAGACTTGAGCGTTCTTGATCCTTCAAGGAGCACAGAATCTACCGGCAGGTAGCTCCGTCGCGAGAGCCGGAACAGGTGATTCGCGCCACGGCGGGCGTGCCGCCATACTGTCGCTCCCCACCGCACGGAAGACGCACGGAACGGGACCACATGACCGCAGTCGACAGAGCGGACCACAGAGCAGCGTCACCGCCCCTCACGGAACGCCAGGAGGCGCGGCGCCGCCGCATCCTGAACGCCAGCGCCCAGCTCGCCGCCAGGGGCGGCTTCGACGCCGTGCAGATGCGTGAGGTCGCCGAGGCGGCCGGGGTCGCCCTCGGCACCCTCTACCGGTACTTCCCCTCCAAGATCCACCTGCTGGTGGCGACCATGCAGGACCAGCTCCAGCACATGCACACCACGCTGCGGAAGCGGCCGCCCGCCGGCGCGGACCCGGCGCAGCGGGTCGCGGAGACGCTGATGCGCGCCTTCCGCGCGCTCCAGCGGGAGCCGCAGCTCGCCGACGCGATGGTGCGGGCGCTGACCTTCGCGGACCGCAGCGTGAGCCCCGAGGTCGACACGGTCTCCCGGCTGACGACGGCGATCATCCTGGACGCGATGGGGGCGGAGCACCCGACCCCGGGCCAGCTCTCGGCGGTCCGGGTGATCGAGCACACCTGGCACTCGGCGCTGATCACCTGGCTGTCCGGACGCGCCTCGATCGCACAGGTGAAGATCGACATCGAGACGGTCTGCCGCCTGATCGACCTGACGGCGCGGGAGGCGTCGGAGGCGCCGCACTGAGGCGCCGGGGCCAGGCGTCGCACCGAGGCGCCGGAGGCGCCGCACCGAGGCGCCGGGGCCAGGCGTCGTACCGAGGCGCCGGAGGCGCCGCACCGAAGCGCCGGGGCCAGGCGTCGTACCGAGGCGCCGGAGGCGCCGCTCTCAGGCCATGGAATCCCTGTTCAGCCGTCACGCCTGAATCCCGCGTCGACACGCATGGCCGGCCACTCCGCGCCCGGCGGCAGGTTCGTTCGCCTGCCGCGGGCGCGGGCGGTGCGGGGTCAGGAGCCCGGCTGCGCCTTGGCGTTGCTCTTGGCGAGGACCGCCGCGCACTCCGGGCTGCTGTCGACGGCCACGAACATCACCAGCTTCAGCGGGCCCGCCGAGTGGTTGCTGGCCTGGAGCTTCCAGCTGCTCTTCGACAGCGACTTGATCACCGAGCCGCCCGCCCCGGAGCTCCGCTCCTCGGTCCAGCCGGTCCCGGTCAGGGTCGCGACCGTGGCCCCGTACGACTTGGCCGGGTCGGCGGCCTTCTCGGCGTCGGCCGTCCAGCTGACCATGCAGTCCTTGGCCTCGGCCGGGATCTGCTCGCCGGAGGAGTCCTGCGTGAAGCCGGCCTCCGTCGCCGCGTCCGTCAACTCCTTGGTGACCGCGGCCGCGTCCAGCTTGTCGCTCGAACCACCCGCACCGGCACCGCCCGTGGCGGCCGAACCGGCCGAGGAGGAACCGGCCGAGGACGAACCGCCCTTGTCGGCACCGCCCTCGCTGCCACAGCCCGCGACCAGCAGAACAACACCGGCGGCCGCGGCCACCATCTTCGCCTTGCGCACAACACTCCCAAATCAGCGCACACGAAGGCCTCTTGCCCCCGTACCAAGGGGCACAGTTTTGCACAAGGGAACGACAGTGCTCCCCCTGGACCACTCCCCGTCACTCCTCCGGCGGGAACACGGGCTCGCCTCCGTCCGCCAGGGTGATCAGGATCGCCTCCACCGGGCAGCCCTCCGCCGCCGCGAGGAGGCGTTCGCCGGCGTCCGCCTCCGGCTCCACCGGGTGGGACTGGCGGGCCGTGTCGAGGCGGAAGCCGCCGGGGGCGTGGTTGACGCACATGCCGGAGCCGATGCAGACGCTCCGGTCGACCTCGACGTGCCAGCGGTCGCCCATCACGCGTCCCCGTATCCGGTCGGCAGGTGGATCATCTTGTGCTCCAGGTACTCGCCGAAGCCCTCGGGGCCGAACTCCCGCCCCACACCGGAGTTCTTGTAGCCGCCGAAGGGGCCGAGCATGTCGAGGCTGAAGGTGTTGACGTTGAAGGTGCCGGTGCGGACCCGGCGGGCGAAGTCGATGCCGTGCTCCACGTCACCGGTCCAGACGCTGCCGGACAGGCCGAAGTCGGAGTCGTTCGCGATCCGCAGGGCCTCGGCCTCGTCCCCGTACGGCAGGAGGCAGATGACCGGGCCGAAGATCTCCTCGCGGGCGATCCGCATGGAGTTGTCGACGTCGCCGAAGAGGGTCGGCTCGACGTACCAGCCGCGGTCGAGGCCCTCCGGGCGGCCGCCGCCGGTGAGGAGCTTCGCGCCCTCCGCCTGGCCGATCCCGATGTAGTCGAGGGAGCGCTGCTGCTGGCGCCGGGCGACGAGCGGGCCGACCTGGGTGGCGGGGTCGAGCGGGTCGCCGACGACGAGCGCGCCGGCCGCCGTCGCGAAGGCCTCGGCGATCTCCTCGTGCCGCGCGCGGGGCGCGAGGATCCGGGTCTGGGCCACGCACGCCTGCCCGTTGTTCATCCAGGCGGCCGGGACGATCCCGGCGACGGCGGTCTCCAGGTCGGCGTCCGGCAGGATCACGGCCGCGGACTTGCCGCCGAGTTCGAGGGTGACGCGGGTGAGGTTGCGGGAGGCGACCTCCATGACCCGCTTGCCGGCGGCGACCGAGCCGGTGAAGGACACCTTGTCGACACCGGGGTGCCCGACGAGGTACTCGCTGACCTCGCGGTCGGCGGGCAGGATCGACAGGACTCCCTCCGGGAGCCCGGCCTCCGCCGCGATCTCGCCGAGGATGTACGAGTCGAGGGGCGACTCCGGCGAGGGCTTGAGGACCACCGTGCAGCCGGCGAGCAGCGCGGGCCCCAGCTTGGCGGCGGCGGTGAACTGCGGCACGTTCCAGGGGACGACGGCCGCGACGACACCGACCGGCTCGCGCCGCACGAGCAGCGGTCCGAGGACGCCGCCGCGCCGCTCCTCGTACGGGAAGTCCCGGGCGACGGTGATCGCCGCGTCCCAGACCATCATCGCGCCGAGCGCCTGGGCGAGGACGGACCAGGAGTACGGGGAACCGTTCTGCGCGCTGATGCAGCGGCCGATCTCCTCGTACCGGACGGCGATCGCGTCCTTGATGCGGGTGACGACGGCGATCCGCTCCTCGACCGTCATCCGCGGCCAGGGCCCTTCGTCGAAGGCCCGGCGGGCGACGGCGACGGCCCGGTCGACATCGACCTCGGAGGCGTGCGGGACACGGCCGATGACCTGCTCGGTGTGCGGGGAGATCACCTCGATGACCGCTCGGCCGTGCGGGTCGGTCAACTCCCCGCCGATGAACAGCTTTCCGTGCTCCACAAGCTCGGTCATGACCGCTGCCTCCCGAGGAGAGGGGATTGCCCCTGAGTTCCCGACGATGTCGCTTGCGATGTTCCCGACGGCGTTCCTGACGGTGTTTCAGAACTGATACCAGTTCTAGTTGCACTTGGCCATACCCGGCCCGCCGAACGGAATGGGCATGACAACACCCGGTGCTAGCATCAGCCGGCTTGATCATCCGACAGGCCAGCCCAACCGATGTCAGGACATGAGAGCAATACGTACGCGCAGGCCGCTGTGGGCGGCTGGTGTGATGTTGATGGCCGCCGCGTCGATCGGCGGATGCAGCTCGGCGAACCCGGGCAGCGCCCCGACGGGGACTCCCTCCGCGCCGGGACGAGCCACGATGCCCGAACCGCCGATTCCGCCCCTCGTCGAAGAGACCGCGGGTGACGAGTCCCGGCCCGTCGACTTCAAGGGCGGCGGCGCGGTCGTCCGGCCCGACGGCTCGGTCACGCTGCCGCTGGACGCCTACGTATCGGCGGACGACGAAACCACCGTCGTCCTCGCCGAGAACGTCCTCGCGAGTAGATGCATGCGCAGCAAGGGGCTGGAGATCCCCCGCCCCCTCCTGATGACCCGCGGCCCGCAGGCCCCCCCTCCTTACCTGCTCTACGGCCTGATCGACATGGAGAACGCCAAGACCTACGGATACCGCGAGCCCTTCCCGTCGACGCCACCCGCCAAGAAGTCCCCCTCGGTGCGGGAGACCATCGACCCGGCAGCGGAGCGGGCCTACTTCGGCGATCCGAAGGAACGCAACGACGGATGCGAGGGCAAGGCGCGCACCGAGCTCGGCGGCCAGGACCCGAAGACCATGTTCATCCTGATCCAGGAGCTCAAGTCCGCATCCCTGGCCTCCACCTATCGCGACAGCCGGGTCAAGGCCGCCATCGCCAGGTGGAGCGCCTGCATGAGCGAATCCGGCTACGAGTACGCCCACCCGCTGGCACCCGGACGCGACAAGACCCTCCTCGGCCGCGGCCTCCCCGTCCCTCCGGGCGCGACCCTGCCCCCGCCCTCACCGGCCGAGATCAAGGCCGCCGTCACCGACATCACGTGCAAACGCCGCACTCGCCTCCTCCAGACCGCGACACTGGTCTCCGCCGCCTACGAACGGCAGCTCATGGACCGGCGAGCCGACGAGCTGGAGCAGGCCGAGCGCACCCAGAAGCAGAAGGTGGCGGCCGCCGAGAAGATCCTCGCCTCCGGCGGCTGAACACCCGCCGCGGCACCCGCGGCGGCGACGCCGCTTTCGGCAGAACGCGAAAGGCACCCGCCGAGTCCTTCGGCGGGCGCCTTCCCCCTGCTACTTCCAGCGCTGGTTGAGGTTGTTCCAGTCCGTCTCGTTGGCGTAGATGCCGCCGTTTCCGTCATCGTCGAGGACGTAGCCGGTCTGCCGGTTCACCAGCTTCCAACCCGTGCCGGTCGGGATCTCGTACCACCGCTGCCACCAGTTCGTGTTGTCGCGGTACTGCCAGCAGTGCTCGGTGTACACCTGCCGGTAGTACCCCGTCAGGCACGTACCCGTGTTGTCCATGTTGATCGTGCCGCTGGTCATGTTCCAGCTGGTGTCGCTGTTCTCGATCTCCCACCACTGGTACTCCCACGCCGTTCCCGGCTGGCCCCCCTTGACCTGGCCGGAGTTCTGCGAGATGCCGAAGATCAGCCAGTTGCTCGTCTTCTTGTTCTGCCAGGTCACCCAGCCGTCCGCGGATGCCGAGCCGGCCATCCCCAGGACCAGCGCGGGCACGACCGTCACGGCAACCAGAACTCTTCTGGCGAAACTGTTCACTTGAAGCCTTTCCATGCGGCCTACCTGGCCGGATCCATGATCAAACAGGCAGACGCTACCACCCACTAGATCATGGCCATGCCAAATTGCACGGGCCTGCGTCCACCTGTTCCGGCAGGTGGAAGTCTCCGCCTCACGAGCTACTCTGACGGGTAGTCAGTTTCGGACGCAGAGACGAGGACGCTCATGACCCAGGTGACCGAGCACGGCGGTGGCGTCTGGTCCCTGCGGGTGCCCATCCCGGACAATCCGCTGGGCCACACCCTGGTCCACGTCCTCGACACCGACCGCGGCCCGGTCCTCGTCGACACCGGCTGGGACGACCCGGCCTCCTGGGACGAACTCACCGGCGGGCTCGACGCGCTGGGTCTGTCCGTACGGGAGATCCACGGCGTCGTCATCACCCACCACCACCCCGACCACCACGGGCTCTCCGGCCGGGTCCGGGAGGAGTCCGGCGCGTGGATCGCCATGCACGCCGCCGACGCGGCCGTCGTCCGACGCACCCGCGCGTCCGAACCCGGCACCTGGTTCGACTACCTCGCCCGCAAGCTCACAGCCGTCGGCGCCCCCGAGGACCACATCGCCCCGCTCCGCGCCGCCCGCGCCGCCGGCCGCATGCTGACCCTGCCCGGCCTCCGCTCGGCCCTCCCCGACCGCGAGATCGTCCCCGGCGAACTCCTCGACCTCGCCGGACGCCGGCTGCGCGCCATCTGGACCCCCGGCCACACCCCCGGACACGTCTGCCTCCACCTGGAGGAGGAGCACCCCTCCGGGCTGCCCGGTCACGGCCGGCTCTTCTCCGGCGACCACCTGCTGCCCGGGATCTCCCCGCACATCGGCCTGTACGAGGACCCCGACGACTCCCCCAAGCTCTCGACCTCGTTCGAGCAGGGGGGATCCCCATCCGAGACCGACCCCCTCGGGGACTACCTCGACTCGCTCGAACGGATCGGCCGCCTCGGCGTCGCCGAGGTCCTCCCCGCCCACCAGCACGCCTTCACCGACGCCGCCGGCCGCGTCCGCGAACTCCTCGACCACCACGAGGAACGCCTCACCGGCCTCCTCGCTCTCCTCGCCACCCCGCTCACGCCCTGGCAGCTCGCCGAGCGCATGGAGTGGAACCGCCCCTGGGAGCAGATCCCGTACGGCTCCCGCAACATCGCCGTCAGCGAGGCCGAGGCCCACGTCCGCCGCCTGGTGAAGCTCGGACGTGCGGAAGCGGTGCCGGGCACGGACCCCGTCACGTACGTCACCGTGTGAGGCTTCAGGCCTTCGCCGGGCGGACGGCGGTGACGGCGATGACGGCGATGGCGGCGATGGGAGGTGTACCTGTTGTCGTGGCGGCGTCAGCACGGCACAGCGGTCCATGACCCGGCGGCCTTCTCCCCCACCCGCTGTGAGACCCCTCGCACCCCCGGAACGGCGGGGATACGGGCCGGTAGAGTGGGCCCGTCGTCATCATGCCCGTACGGGGGGAAGCCGGTGCGAAACCGGCGCTGACCTTGCAACCGTGAGCCGTCTCTCCCGAGACCGGCGAGTCGGAATGCCCCGCCCGGGACGTGACCGCCGGCACCGTCGAGGAATACGGAGCCGGAGCCTGGTGCCCCGAGGCGTGCCGGTTTCCGGCCGCAGGAGAGGGCCCCATGAACACCGTCCGCCGCGGCGCCGCCGCGCTCGCCGCCGTCGCAGTCGTGCTCGGCACCGGAGCGGCCTTCCCGGCCGCCGCCGCGCCGTCACCGACCCCCTCGACCGTCACCCTCCCGGCCGGCCTGTACGGCACGAAGGACCCGACGTACGACGGTGTCTGGCGTCAGTCGCTCGCCTTCCTCGCCCAGCGCGGCACCGGCTTCCAGCCCGCCGACCGGGCCGTGAGCTGGCTCCTGGGCCAGCAGTGCGAGGACGGCTCGTTCGCCTCGTACCGCGCGGACGTGTCGAAGCCCTGTGACGCGAAGACGATGCGGGACACCAACGCCACCGCCGTCGCCGTCCAGGCGCTCCGCGCCGTGCGCGGCCAGGCCGCCGCCCCGAGCGCGATCGACAAGGCCGTCAAGACCGGTTCGGACTGGCTGCGGACCGTGCAGAACAGGGACGGCGGCTGGGGCTACGGCGTCGGCGGCGCGAGCGACGCCAACTCCACCTCGGTCGTGGTCGGCGCGCTCGCCGCGATCGGCGTGCGGCCGGGTTCGTTCACCTCCGCCGAGGGCCGCAGCCCGTACGACGCGCTCCTGACGTTCGCCCTGCCGTGCTCGGACAAGGAGGGCGCGGGAGCGTTCGCGTACCAGCCGGACAAGACGGGCAAGCTCCTCGCCAACGCCGACGCCACCGCGGCGGCGACCCTCGCCGGGCTCGGCAAGAGCGTCGTCGCCACCAAGGCCTCCCCCCAGCAGCAGCCGGTCTGCGCCGACCTGTCGAAGCGGACCGTCGAGCGGGCCGCGCTGAACGGCGCCTCCTACCTGTCGAAGGCGCTCGCGAAGACCGGCCACCTCACCCTGCCGCCGATGCCGGGCGCCACCGACACCACCGAGCAGCCCGACTTCGGCAACACCGCCGACGCGGTCGTCGCGCTCGCCGCCGCCGGTGCCACCAAGGAGGCCGAGCCGGCCCTGACGTGGCTGGAGAAGAACGCGGCCGCCTGGGCGAAGGAGGGCGGCCCGGCCGCGTACGCGCAGCTGATCCTGGCGGCCCGCTCGACGGAGACCGACCCGCGCAGGTTCGGCACGGTGGACCTGGTCGAGCAGCTCAACGCCAGCGGCCCCGCGCCGAAGGCCCGGGACACCTCGGCCTCCTCGACCGACGACGAGTCCGGCTTCGACGTCTGGTGGATCATCGGCATCGGCACGCTCCTCGCCGTGGCCATCGGCTTCCTCGTGAGCGGCCGCAAGAAGTGAGCGCGGCGACAAGGGCGGCCGGCGCCGCGGCCGGGGCGCTCCTCACCCTGACCGCGGTCGCGGCGACCCCCGCGCAGGCGGCCGGTTACCGCTACTGGTCGTTCTGGGAGAGCGCCGTCGGGAAGCCGTGGACGTACGCCACGCAGGGCCCGGCGACCGCCCGGCCCGCCGACGGCGACGCCCTCGGTTTCCGGTTCGCGATCAGCAACGGCACGGACGACACGTCCCAGCCCTCCGTCACCCCCGACTTCTCGGGGATCTGCGAGGGAGTGGAGAAGAAGGACGGCACGAAGCGGATCGCGGTCGTCGTCGACTTCGGCGGTCCGCTGGACGCGCCGCCCGGGGAGACCCCGCCGGAGAAGCCGATCAAGGTCGGCTGTGCGCAGGTCCGCGAGGACGCGACGGGCGCGGAGGCGCTGGCCGCGGTGGCGAAGCCGCTGCGGTACGACAGCGCGGCGATGCTGTGCGGGATCGCGGGCTACCCGGCGCGGGGCTGCGGCGAGCAGGTCACGGAGAACGAGCGGGCCGCGGAGAAGCCGTCCGCCGCACCCACCGCTCCGAAGGCGAAGGCGGCCTCCGAAGGCGGCGGCCCGTCCTTCGGCGTGCTCGCCGGCGGGGCGGCCGTCCTGGCCCTCGGCGGGGCGGCGATCTGGAAGGCCCGCCGGCGCCGATGAGTGGCGCGAGTCCGGCCCGTGGCCTCCGTGTCCTGGTGGCCCCCGAGGCGAACCGGGCCAACGCCCTGCACGCGGGCGCGTGGTGGCTGTGGGCGCTCGGCCTGGCCGTCGCCGCCTCCCGGACCACGAACCCGCTGCTGCTCGGGCTGCTCGTCGGGGTGGCCGGTTATGTGGTGGCGGCCCGGCGCACGGAGGCGCCCTGGGCCCGCTCGTACGGCGCGTTCGTGAAGCTCGGCCTGTTCGTGGTGGCGCTGCGGGTGGTGTTCTCGCTGCTCCTCGGCTCCCCCATCCCCGGTACGTACACGCTGTTCACGCTCCCCGAGGTGCCGCTGCCCGACTGGGCGCAAGGGGTACGGATCGGGGGCCGGGTGACGGCCGAGCAGCTGGTGTTCGCGCTGTACGACGGGGCCAAGCTGGCGACCCTGCTGATCTGCGTGGGCGCCGCGAACGCGCTCGCCAACCCGGCGCGGCTGCTGAAGTCGCTGCCGGGCGCGCTGTACGAGGCGGGGGTCGCCGTCGTCGTGGCGATGACGTTCGCGCCGAACATGGTCGCCGACGTGGCCCGGCTGCGGACCGCCCGCCGGCTGCGCGGCCGGCCCACGGGCGGGGTGCGGGCGGTGCTCCAGATCGGCCTGCCGGTCCTGGAGGGGGCCCTGGAGCGGTCGATCGCGGTCGCCGCGTCGATGGACGCGCGCGGGTACGGGCGGACGGCGCGGGTCCCGGCGGCGGTACGGCGCACCACGAACGTCCTGACCCTGGGCGGGCTCCTCGGCGTGTGCGCCGGCTCGTACGGGCTGCTCGCGGCGGAGGGCTCGGGGTACGGGCTTCCGCTGCTCGGCGCGGGGCTCCTCGCCGCGATGGCAGGGCTCCGGCTCGGCGGCCGCAGGACCGTCCGTACCCGCTACCGGCCCGACCGCTGGGGGGCGCGGGCCTGGCTGGTCGCGGGCTCCGGGGTGGCGGTCGCGGTCCTGATGATCTGGGCGAACGCGTACGCCCCTGAGGCGCTGCACCCGGGGGTCGTCCCGCTGACGGCGCCGGAGCTGCCGCTGTGGCCGGCGGTGTCGGTCCTGGTGGGCCTGGTGCCGGCGTTCGTGGCGCCCGTACCCGTATCCAAGGAGAACGTGTGATCCGCTTCGAGAACGTCTCGATGAGGTACGAGGACGACGCCGAGCCGACCCTGCGGAACGTGAACCTCACCGTCCCCGAGGGCGAGCTGGTGCTCCTCGTGGGCCCTTCGGGCGTCGGCAAATCAACCCTCCTGGGCGCGGTCTCGGGCCTCGTCCCCCACTTCACGGGCGGCACGCTGACCGGGCGGGTGACGGTCGACGGCCGCGACACCCGCACGCATCCGCCGCGCGAGCTCGCCGACCTGGTGGGCACGGTGGGGCAGGACCCCTCCGCGCACTTCGTCACCGACACGGTCGAGGACGAGCTCGCGTACGGCATGGAGTCCCTGGGGCTCGCGCCCGGCGTGATGCGCCGCCGGGTCGAGGAGACCCTGGACCTCCTGGGCCTCGCGGAGCTCCGCGACCGCCCGATCGCCACGCTCTCCGGCGGCCAGCGGCAGCGGGTCGCGATCGGCTCCGTCCTGACCCCGCACCCCAAGGTCCTCGTCCTCGACGAACCGACCTCCGCCCTCGACCCCTCGGCGGCGGAGGACGTCCTCGCGGTCCTCCAGCGCCTGGTCCACGACCTCGGCACGACGGTCCTCCTCGCGGAGCACCGTCTGGAGCGGGTCGTCCAGTACGCGGACCAGGTCCTCCTCCTTCCGGAGGGTGTGATGGGCTCCCCCGCCGACATCATGGCGATCTCGCCGGTCCACCCGCCGGTGGTGGCGCTCGGCCGCCTGGCGGGCTGGGATCCGCTGCCGCTGACGGTGCGGGATGCGCGGCGGAGGGCGGGGGGCCTGAAGGAGCGGCTGGAGGGACGGGAAATCCAGCCCGTCCGGCGTTTGAGGACACGGCCGGAGGCCGTACGGGATCCGGGGCGGAGCCCCGGTTTCGGGAAGGGGAGCAGTGGGGGCTTCTCCCTCTTCCGACGGCGCCGCACCCAGGTCACCGCCCCCGAACCCGCCACCCCCCTGGTCCTCACCGAGCGTCTCGCCGTCCGCCGCGCCCGCGTAGAGGCCCTCCGCCGCATCGACCTCCAGGTCGAAGCCGGCGAGACCGTCGCCCTCATGGGCCGCAACGGCGCCGGCAAGTCCACCCTGCTCTCCACCCTCGTCGGCATGATCGAGCCGACCGGCGGCACGGTCCGGGTCGCGGGCCGGGCCCCGCACGCCACCGACCCCCGCGAGCTGATCCGCCAGGTCGGCCTGGTGCCGCAGGAGCCGAGGGACCTGCTGTACGCGGAGACCGTCGCCGCCGAGTGCGCGGCGGCCGACGCGGACGCGGGCGCGGCGGCGGGGACCTGCCGGGCCCTGGTGGAGGAGCTGCTGCCGGGGGTCGCGGACGACACGCACCCCCGCGACCTGTCCGAGGGCCAGCGGCTGGCGCTCGCGCTGGCCGTGGTGCTTGCGGGCCGCCCGCCGCTGCTCCTGCTCGACGAGCCGACGCGCGGCCTGGACTACGCGGCGAAGGCCCGGCTCGTGGCCCACCTGAGGACCCTCGCGGCGGACGGGCACGCGATCGTGCTCGCGACGCACGACGTGGAGCTGGCGGCGGAGCTGGCGCACCGTGTGGTGATCGTCGCGGACGGCGAGGTGGTCGCGGACGGCCCGACGGCCGAGGTGGTGGTGTCCTCGCCGGCGTTCTCGCCGCAGGTGGCGAAGATCCTGGCGCCGCAGCCGTGGCTCACGGTCGAACAGGTGGAGGCGGCCCTGTGAAGACGGCACGTCCCATCCGGCGTCGAACAGGTGGGGACGGCGCTGCGAAGACGGCACGCCCCATCCGGCGTCGAACAGGTGGAGGCGGCGCTGTGAAGACGGCACGCCCCATCCGGCTCGGCCCGCGCTCGGTGGCCGCACTCCTCCTCGTCTCCCTCGTCGGTCTGATCGGGATCGGCTGGCCGCTCTTCGCCGACGGGTCGGCGGCGGTCACGAACCACGCGGCGGACGCCCCCTGGCTCTTCGCCCTGCTCCTCCCCCTCCTCATCGCGGTCGTCGTGGCGACGATCGCGGACTGCGGGATGGACGCGAAGGCGGTGGCGATGCTGGGCGTGCTCGCCGCGGTGGGCGCGGCGCTGCGGCCGCTGGGGGCGGGGACGGCCGGTCTGGAGCCGATGTTCTTCCTGATGGTGCTGAGCGGCCGGGTCCTCGGGCCGGGCTTCGGCTTCGTCCTGGGCGCGGTGACGATGTTCGCGTCGGCGCTGCTCACGGGCGGTGTGGGGCCGTGGATGCCGACGCAGATGCTGGCGATGGGCTGGTTCGCGATGGGCGCGGGGCTGCTGCCGGGCCCGGACAGGCTGAGGGGGCGGGCCGAGCTGCTGATGCTGTCCGCGTACGGATGCGTCGCGGCGTTCGCGTACGGCACGGTCACCAACCTCTACGGCTGGGTGACGGTCGGCGGCATCGGCCAGGCGATCTCCTTCGTGCCCGGGGATCCGGTGCAGGAGAACCTGGTCCGTTTCGTGGCGTACGTGCTCGCCACCTCCCTCGGCTGGGACCTGGGCCGTGCCGCTCTGACCGTCGTCCTGACGCTCACGGTCGGCGGCACGCTCCTGAGGGCGCTGCGGCGGGCCACGCGGCGGGCGAACTTCGAGGCCCAGGTCACATTCGAGGCCCCGGAAGAGGCCTCCCCGGGTGAGGCGCCCCACAGGACGTACATCACGTACGAACCGAAATAGTAGAGGGCCAGACCTCCCCAAATCACCCCACAATCGCCCATGACCTGCGGAAACGTCGTCAACCCGCCCACCCTTCCCGACCCCCCGGGTCCGAACCTTCCTCGTACTGGGGGTCCTTGCCCAGCCGTTCCGGCCCTGCTTCTCTGGTGGACGTCGCCAGGCAGCCGGTGCTCAGGACATCTCGTCCGAGAGCGCCACGGCAGGCCGGTTCCCCCAGCTCCCGGGTCTCCCGGGCTCTGGTTCCGGCATGCCGAAAGCGCCCGGCGCGACCCTTGTCCCCGACGTTAGGTATGACGTTTTGTTCCGCTCGATCGCCACTCGTGTCAACGCCCGCAAGAAGACCTTCGCTGTTTCCGCCGCTGTGCTCGTCGGCACGTCGGCCGCGGTGCTGGGCACGACGGGTTCGGCCTCGGCCGCCTCGGAGCAGGAGATCGCCCGCCAGATCGTCCCGCCGGCGCAGTTCGCGTCGTTCAGCAAGATCGTCGAGCACGAGTCCGGCTGGAACCACACCGCCACCAACTCGTCCTCGGGCGCCTACGGCCTGGTCCAGGCCCTGCCGGCCTCGAAGATGTCCTCGGCCGGTGCCGACTGGAAGACGAACCCCGCCACCCAGATCAAGTGGGGTCTCAACTACATGAACGAGCGCTACGGCTCCCCGAACGCCGCCTGGGCGTTCTGGCAGGCCAACGGCTGGTACTAAGAAGCACCTGCCGCAACGCGCATCCGCAAGGCCCCGCCCTCCTCACGGAGGGGCGGGGCCTGCGGCGTTTTCCGCTCGCGGCCCCCGAGGAGCTCGTACCTCCGCATCCCGTGCAGAACGCGGGCGGCGGCGCGGGCGCGGGAGCCTTCGGCCGCCGCGCACCTCTCCGCCCCCCACCGAGGGCGCGGTCAGAGCCGCTGGATGATCGTCCCGGTCGCGAGCGCCCCGCCCGCGCACATGGTGATGAGCGCGAACTCCTTGTCGGTGCGTTCCAGCTCGTGCAGGGCGGTGGCGATGAGCCGGGCGCCGGTGGCGCCGACGGGGTGACCGAGGGCGATGGCGCCGCCGTTGACGTTGACCTTCTCCAGATCCTGGTCGAAGACCTGCGCCCAGCTCAGCACCACCGACGCGAAGGCCTCGTTGATCTCGACGAGGTCGATGTCCTTGAGCGACATCCCGGCCTTCCCCAGCACGGCCCGCGTCGCGTCGACCGGCCCGTCGAGGTGGAAGTGCGGGTCGGCGCCGACGAGGGCCTGGGCGACGATCCTGGCGCGCGGGCGGAGCTTGAGGGCGCGGGCCATGCGCTTGGAGGCCCACATGATGGCGGAGGCGCCGTCGGAGATCTGCGAGGAGTTCCCGGCGGTGTGGACGGCGGTGGGCATGACGGGCTTGAGGCGGCCCAGGCCCTCCATGGTGGTGTCGCGCAGGCCTTCGTCGCGGTCGACGAGCCGCCACATGCCCTGCCCGGCGGCCTGTTCGGCCTCCGTGGTGGGGACCTGGACGGCGAAGGTCTCGCGCTTGAAGCGCTCCTCGGACCAGGCGACCGCGGCCCGTTCCTGGGAGAGCAGGCCGAGGGAGTCGACGCGCTCGCGGGTGAGTCCGCGGCGGCGGGCGATGCGCTCGGCGGCCTCGAACTGGTTGGGCAGGTCGACGTTCCACTCGTCGGGGAACGGTTTGCCGGGGCCGTGCTTGGAGCCGGAGCCGAGCGGGACGCGGGACATGGCCTCGACGCCGCAGGAGATCCCGATGTCGATGACGCCCGCCGCGACCATGTTGGCGACCATGTGGCTGGCCTGCTGCGAGGAGCCGCACTGGCAGTCGACGGTGGTGGCGGCCGTCTCGTAGGGCAGGCCCATGGTGAGCCAGGCGGTGCGCGCCGGGTTCATGGACTGCTCGCCGGCATGGGTGACCGTACCGCCGACGATCTGCTCGACGCAGTCGGCGTGGATGCCGGTGCGGCCGAGGAGTTCGCGGTAGGTCTCGCCCAGGAGGTAGGCGGGGTGGAGGTTGGCGAGCGCGCCTCCGCGCTTGCCGATGGGGGTGCGTACGGCTTCGACGATGACGGGTTCCGCGGCCATGAGCTGGTCCTCTCCTCGACCGGACGGGGTGTCCCGGCACCCTGCCCGGTCGGCGTCACGGGGAACTAGTACGCGTTCTAGTTCTGAGTGCAGTCTTATGACTGCTACCGCCGGTACGCAAGGGTTCGGGACGCAACAGTTCCCGTTCCAGCCCTTGCTACTTGTAGAACTCGTTACTAACTTTCCCGGCAACTTCTGATGGTCCATCAGATATGGAGAGTGTTGCCGATGGCCTGCCCCCATCTCCCCGGAGGTCGACTCCCCGAAGGGCATCTCCCCCAGGGGCTCCCCGAGGGGTTCGACGCCACCGACCCCGATCTGCTCCGCGACCGCGTCCCCTTCCCGGAGTTCGCCGAGCTGCGGCAGACCGCGCCCGTGTGGTGGTGCCCCCAGCCCGCCGGCGTCACCGGCTTCGCGGACAGCGGGTACTGGGCGGTCACGCGCCACGCGGACGTCAAGTACGTCTCCACCCACCCCGAACTGTTCTCCTCGAACGAGAACACCGCCGTCATCCGCTTCAACGAGCACATCAGCCGCGACCAGATCGAGGTCCAGAAGCTGATCATGCTCAACATGGACCCGCCCGAGCACACCCGGGTCCGCCAGATCGTCCAGCGCGGCTTCACCCCCCGCGCGATCCGGAACCTGGAGACCGCCCTGCGCGACCGCGCCCGGGCCATCGTCGCCGAGGCGAAGCGCGACACCGACGCCGACGGCACCTTCGACTTCGTCAGCCGCGTCGCCGTCGAACTCCCCCTCCAGGCCATCGCCGAACTCATCGGCGTCCCCCAGGAGGACCGCACCCGGATCTTCGACTGGTCGAACAAGATGGTCGCGTACGACGACCCCGAGTACGCCATCACCGAGGAGATCGGCGCCGAGGCCGCCATGGAACTCATCGGCTACTCGATGAACATGGCCGCCGCCCGCAAGGAGTGCCCCGCCTCCGACATCGTCAGCCAGCTGGTCGCCGCCGAGGGCCAAGGGAACCTCTCCTCCGACGAGTTCGGCTTCTTCGTGCTCCTGCTCGCCGTCGCCGGGAACGAGACCACCCGCAACGCCATCAGCCACGGCATGCACGCCTTCCTCACCCACCCCGACCAGTGGGAACTCTTCAAGCGCGAGCGGCCCGCCACCGCCGCCGAGGAGATCGTGCGCTGGGCGACCCCCGTCGTCTCCTTCCAGCGGACCGCGACCCAGGACACCGAACTCGGCGGACAGGAGATCCGCAAGGGCGACCGGGTCGGCCTCTTCTACTCCTCCGCCAACAACGACCCCGAGGTCTTCACCGAGCCCGAACGCTTCGACATCACCCGCGACCCCAATCCCCACCTCGGCTTCGGCGGCGGCGGACCCCACTTCTGCCTCGGCAAGTCCCTCGCGATCAAGGAGATCGAGCTGATCTTCAACGCGATCGCCGACGCCCTGCCCGACCTCACCCTCGCCGGAGAACCACGCCGACTGCGGGCGGCCTGGCTGAACGGAGTGAAGGAACTCAGGGTCCGGACCACATGACCCCGCTCAACGGCGTGCGGAACTCAAGGTCCGGACCGCATGTCCCGCCCCACGGAACCGGATCTTCCCCGGCCACGTCTGAGCTCCCATGCGGGGGACACACAGCAGAATCCTGACCACCATCATCGCGCTGCTCGCGCTCCAGCTCGGCTCGCTCGTCGCACCGGCGTACGCCTGCGGCTGCGGCGCCATGATCCCGGACAAGGCCCAGCGCATCGGCGTCGACCGGGAGGAGTCGGCCGTCCGCTGGGACGGGCGCACCGAGACCGTCGTCATGCGCTTCAACGTCCACGGGAACGCCACACGCGCGGCCTGGATCATGCCGGTGCCGGGCCGCGCCGACGTCCGACTCGGCGACCCCGCGCTCTTCGACGAACTCGACGGGCTCACCGAGCCCGAGCAGCGCGACCGGTACCACTTCTGGCCGCACGAGGGCGACTGGCCGTTCGACGCCACGTACGGCGACGGGGCCGCCGCCGCCCCACCCACCCGAGGCGGCGTCGGCGTCGTCGGACGCGAACGGCTCGGCCCCTTCGACGTGGCCCGGCTCACCGCCACCGACCCCGAGGCCCTCGGCGACTGGCTGCGCACCAACGGCTTCGACCTGCCCGAGCGGCTCACCGGCGCCCTCCAGCCGTACGTCGAACGGAAATGGGAGTACGTCGCCGTCCGCCTGGCCCCGCGGGAGCAGGGCGCGACCCTCTACGGCGAACTGACCCCGCTGCGGATCGCCTTCGCCTCCCCCGAACTCGTCTACCCCATGCGCCTCTCCCGCCTCGCCCGCACACCCCAGACGCTCGGGCTCTACGTCCTCGCCGACCACCGGATGGAGCCCCGCTCCCCCATCGGCGGCGACCGCCCGGAGGTGACGTTCGCCGGCCGGATCGAGCGGCCCGAGGGCGCGGTCGCGGAGCTCGCGGGCGACCGGCCGGTCCTCCTGACCGTCCTGGAGCAGCACTTCCCGCACCCCGAGCGGATCGACGACGACCACCACCTGCGGACCGTCGCCGACACGCCGTACCGCGAGATCGAGTACACCGACCGGCTGCTGACCCTGGGCGGCGTCCCGGTCTGGCTCCTCACGGCCGGCGGCGGCCTCCTGTCGGCCGCGCTGCTCGCCGTACGAGCCGTACGGGTGAAAAGGCGGCGTCCGGCCGGGGCCCCAGGTGTACGTTCCTCGGCATGACGAACCCTCAGTGGACGGCAGTGGACCACTACTTCACCGAGACGATCGCCCCCGCCGACGCGGCGCTCACGGCGGCGCTCGCCGACTCCACGGCGGCGGGCCTGCCGGAGATCGCCGTCGCGCCCAACCAGGGCAAGCTGCTCCACCTGCTCGCCTCGATCCAGGGCGCGCGGACCATCCTGGAGATCGGCACCCTCGGCGGCTACAGCACGATCTGGCTGGCCCGCGCGCTGCCCGCCGACGGGCGGCTGATCACCCTGGAGTACTCCCCGGCGCACGCGGACGTGGCCCGCGCCAACATCGCCCGCGCCGGCCTCGACAAGCTCGTCGAGGTCCGCACGGGCGCGGCCCTGGACACCCTGCCCCAGCTGGAGACGGAGGGCGCGGGCCCCTTCGACCTGGTCTTCATCGACGCGGACAAGGTCAACAATCCGCACTACGTGGCGTGGGCGCTGAAGCTCTCCCATCCGGGCACGGTGATCATCGTCGACAACGTGGTGCGCGAGGGCCAGGTCGCCACCCCGCACCCGGACGACCCGGCGATCACCGGGACCCGCGCGATGTTCGACCTGATCGCCGCGGAACCGCGCCTCGACGCGACGGCCCTCCAGACGGTCGGCACGAAGGGCTACGACGGCCTGCTGCTGGCCCGCGTCGTCAGCTAGGACCGGCCAGGGCTACTTCCACTCCCAGACCGTGCCCGTCACCTTCCCGTTCTCCTCGGCCGCGTACTCGAACACGGCGGCTATCCCGTTGAGCCGGACGAAATCGGCGGCGGCGGTCTCGTAGAAGAGGGCGCCCCGCCAGTCCACCCCGCCGGACTCGTTGAAGCGGCCGACGCCGGTGCCGTGCCAGGTGATCGTTTCCCCGCCCTGGGTCATCGTGATCCCCTGGCCCTCACCGAAGAGGGTGCCGTCGGGCCGTGCGACCGACTCGTACGTCGCCAGGTCCTTGACGGCCACGCCGAGCAGCGTGCCCGTCGCCTGGACCGAGGCCTCCGTGACGGCGTGACCGCCGTCCGTGGACAGCACCCGTACGGCTGTCGTCTCTCCTGAAATCGTGCCGAGCTGCTCGCCGAGCATAGTGGGACTCCTCTCCGGATCCCCCTCCTTCCGGACTACGCCCACCGGCGGGCGTCGTCAAACGGAGGCGCCGGGCGCACTGGACCGCCAGCCGGCGAAGAACGGCAGCTCGCCCGCGTCGTCCAGCACCACCACCCCGAACGGCCGGTCGAAGGCGATCCGCTCCACCACCTCGTGGCGAGGCGGGGCCGCGCCACGGGTCATCGTCACCTGGGTGACGGCGGCCGCCTCGACACCCTCCTCGGAGACCTCGACCACCGCCGTCTGCGCGACCTTGCCGATGTACGAGTCGGCCGCGGAGATCCCCGAGAAGTCGGCATCGGGACTCAGGGCCCGGATGACGCCCAGCGCCGCCAGGTGTTCGCGCGCGTCGGTCGTCGTACGGAGCGAGAAGCGCGGCAGGGCGAGGTCGGCCGACTCGGCCACGAGCGGCCGCCACACCCCGGGCGCGGCCCAGGCGGCGGGCAGCACCTCGGCGGGCCCGGCACCCTCGGGCCCGAGCACGAACCGCACGCACACGCCCTGGTGGCTGGGCAGCTCGACGACGGTGACCCCGTCCACGTACCAGACCCAGGCGGCCGGGATCCGCTTGTGCATGGTCGGTACGGGCCGGGTGTCGCCGTACCCGTCGGTGAAGGGCACGTCGCGGGTGAGGTGAGCGGGGAAGGCACTCAGCCAAGAGGCCTTGAGAGACAGCGCGTTGAGCAGCACCAGATCCTCGGAGCCGTCGAGCTCGACGGGCATCCGCCGGATCAGCCCACCGGTGACCTGCCGCACCCACGCATCGACCTCCCCCTGAAAATCGGGAAGTTCACCGAAGGACAAGTCATCGGTGGCGGGGAACACCTCGTCGGGCAACGCGAACAGAGCGGCCCAGGGCAACACCCCGAACCGCACATCGGGCACCCCTCGCCGAAACCCCTCCCGCACCGGCACCGCACTCCACACCCCGGTAGCCACCCCGACCCCGTCCAAGGCCGCGACATGCCACCCCACCCGGGTCACGGCCTCGGCAGCCGCCTCCCCCTGAACCCCGAGCAGCACCCCCAACTCGTCCCCGGTCGACCCCCGAGCCCCAGCCGCCACGACCCCGAGCCCCAGCCACAACCCGACGGGCGACACGACGAAGTCCCCGTCCCCGAGGAGAGCCGGCCAACGCGCGGCCAGATTCCGTATGGCATCCGCTTCGGTCCCCGGCTCAGGGCTGTGCATGCTGTGCCTCCCGACATCGCGCTTTCGTCGTGCCTCCATGAGCATCTTGACTGCTCCCCTGCCTGGAAAGGCGAGGATTCCTGGCTCAGGAGTTCTTGTCCCGGGACCGGGACACCCCACACGCGGTGCACGTGTAGATACGCTCGGACAACGGCAGTGCGTGCTTGGTTCTCGCCCCGCAAGCTGCGCAGTCCATGGTGGTGTGAGCCGGATCGACGAGTCGAACGTCCCGGCCGTGCTTTCGCCCCATCTCGACGAGTGCCTTCTTGGTGGCACCGATCGCCGCATCAGCGGCTTTGCGAGCCATTGTGGTCTTGGTGAGGAACTTCGGCCGAAAGTCCTCGACGGCGATCGCGTCGTGATCTCGGACGTCCTTCCTGGCCCATTTACGGCTGGTGTCCTCCCGCCGACGGGCTGCCTTCTTGTAAGTCTTCGCACGCAGCCTTTGCGCCAGCTTCGCCTGGGCCTTCCGCCCGTGCTCCGCGTGCGGCAGATCGTGGTCGTCCGACGTGGTGGTGGCGATTTCACGAACGCCCCAGTCCACGCCAATCGTCCGCCCGCTCCGCGCTAACGGTTGAACCTCTGCGGGAACGACGAACGAGGCGTACCAGTGCCCGAGGCTGTCCCTGTACACACGCACACTCGAAGGGCGGGCCGGCAGGCCACGCGACCACACCACGCCCAGCACGATCCCACCCGCCAGACAAAGCCGACCGTCCCTGAGGCGGAAACCGTTCCTGGTGTAGTTGAGCGTGGGCTCGGCCTGACGCTTCTTCTTCCACCTCGGCATCCCGGCCCGGCGGTGCATCGGCAGCCGCCCCGTGATGTCCTTCTGCGCCTTGGCCCGGAGGCACCGAAGTCTCGGATGGTCTGCTGCTGAGGAACGCTGGCCCCCTCGGAGAGCCAAGGAGTCGTCCGCCTCGCCTCGGTCAACATCCTGTCGAGCTGAGCCGGACCACAGGTCGACCTGGAGTCGGGGTGGTTCCTGTTGTGCAGGTGTACGGACTTGACCTTGGCCACGCACTCGTTCCAGATCCACCGTCGGGACGTACACGGATCCCCGCCATGTCATCGCGCACAGCGACGGAGAGGTGCGCCGGCAGTTCAACATCTGTTTCACGGCCCGGATCACGGACGGCAGCCTCGCCATTTCGGAGGAGAGTACGGAGCTCCGCTTCGTGGCGCCCCAGGAACTCGACTCGCTCCCCATGCACCACACCCAGCGGCTGCGCATCTGCCACCTGGGATAGCGTCCACTGAGAGCCGGGCGCGGCGCCCGGCCCGTACGTACTGAGAGGGTCGTATGCCCAGCGTGGTGAAGATCAACGTCCTGACCGTGCCGGCCGAGCAGCGTGAGGTGCTTGAGCAGCGGTTCGCTTCTCGGGCCGGGGCCGTGGAGGGGTCCGACGGGTTCGAGTGGTTCGAGCTGCTGCGGCCCGTGGAGGGCACCGACCAGTACCTGGTGTACACGCGCTGGCGCAGCGAGGAGGACTTCCAGAACTGGATGAGCGGTTCCATGAAGGACGCCCACCAGGGTGGGGGCGAGCGGCCGAAGCCCGCTGCCACCGGCTCGACCCTGTGGTCGTTCGAGGTCGTCCAGCAGGCTTCGCCGAAGTAGCCCCGGAGCACACCGGATTTATTCGGCGGCGCGTCTCGTCGTGCGGGTCGCACAATGGCCCGCATGACCTGGACCTTCACTCCCGAGCGCGTCGACACCGCGGACGCGACCGCTCTGCGGCGCGACTACTACGGCGATGTGGCCGGCCGGTACTGGAAGCGGCCGGCGACCGAGGCGGAGATCGACGAGGGGCTGGCGAACGACGGGGTCGAGCTGTTGACCCCGCCGACCGGGCAGTTCCTGGTGGCGCGGTTCGAGGGGAAGCCGGCCGGCTGCGGCGGGGTCCTGATGCTGGACGGCGAACGCGCCGAGCTGACCCGGGTCTTCCTGCGGCACGCCTTCCGCGGTGCGGGCGGCGCGGGCGCCCTGCTGCGGCGGCTCGAGGAGGAGGCGCGTGGCCTCGGCGCGCGCCGGATGGTCCTCAACACGCGCCTCGACCTGGTCGAGGCGCGCGCCCTGTACACGCGGCACGGGTACGCGGAGATCCCCGCGTACTGCTCGGGGCCGTACATG
Source organism: Streptomyces sp. NPDC037410 (assembly GCF_055602235.1). Lineage (NCBI taxonomy): Bacteria > Bacillati > Actinomycetota > Actinomycetes > Kitasatosporales > Streptomycetaceae > Streptomyces > Streptomyces sp. NPDC037410. The sequence continues at coordinate 189,899 of NZ_JBVJWR010000001.1, forward strand.
GACATCTGGTACGGCAAGGAGCTCTGAGCCCCGTCCGTCATTCCGGGGGTTCAGAGGGGTGCTTACCGTCCGGGCCGGACAGCTCGGCCGTCAGTTCCTCCGCCAGCTGCACGAGGTCGGTGGGCCGGTCGGGTCGCCACCGGTCGCCGAGGAGTTCGGCGAGCGACTCCTCCCGGGCCCTGGCCAGTGCCGCCGCCGCTCGTACGCCGTCCTCGGTGAGGACCAGCTGGGCCCCCTCACGGGCCACCAGGCGCCGCTCCTCCACCTGCCGGGACGCCTCCGTGATCACCCGCAGGGGTACGGGGGTGACCTCGGCCAGCCGAGAGGGCTCGACGGTCCCGTGGCGGCGGACCCGCAGCAGCAGCCAGCTCGCGGCGGGCTGCAGGTCGAGCCCGGCGCGCTCGGTGATCTTCACGTAGACCTCCTTGCGGCCCTCCCTGGAGCCGAGGAGGGCCAGGGCGCGGCTGACGTGATCGTCGGGGGGCCGGCCGGCGTCGGGCGGGGTGACCGGGCCGCGCAGCCTGTCCTCCTTCAGGAGGCAGGCGAAGACGAAGGCGACGAGGACGACGGGCGCCGCGTACAGGAAGACGTCCGTGATGGACGTGGCGTACGCGTGGAGGACGGACGGCCGCAGCTCGGGCGGGAGCTGGGCGATGGCGCGCGGGTCGGCGGCGACCCGGCCGGGGCCGGTGCCGGGCGGGAGCTGCGTACCGGCGCCCGCGAACACCGTGGCGAGTTCGTCGGTGAGCCGGCTGGTGAAGATCGTGCCGAAGACGGCGACGCCGAAGGATGCTCCGATCGAGCGGAAGAAGGTGACTCCGGAGGTGGCGACGCCGAGGTCCCCGTACGAGACGGCGTTCTGCACGACCAGGACGAGGACCTGGATGACGAGGCCGAGTCCGGCGCCGAAGACGAAGAAGCAGAGGCTCATCGACCAGGTCGAGCTGGTCTCCGTCAGCCTGTGGAGGAGGAGCAGGCCGAGGCAGGTGAGGGCGGTGCCGGCGACGGGGAAGGCCTTCCAGCGGCCGGTGCGCGAGACGACCTGGCCGGAGGCGGTCGAGGTGATCAGGACGCCGAGCACCATGGGCAGCATGTGGACGCCGGACATGGTCGGCGTGACGCCCTGGACCACCTGGAGGAACGTCGGCAGGAAGGTCATCGCGCCGAACATCGCGAAGCCGACGACGAAGCTGATGACCGAGACGAGACTGAACGTCCGGATCCGGAACAGCTTGAGCGGCAGCACGGGTTCCGCCGCGCGCCGCTCGACGTACAGGAACCAGACGAGGAGTACGGCTCCGAGGGCGGCGAGCCCGATGATCTGCGGCGAGCCCCACGCCCAGGTCGTGCCGCCGAGCGAGGCCACCAGGACCAGACAGGTGGCGACCGAGGCGATGAGGAAGGTTCCGAGGTAGTCGATCGTGTGCCGGGTGGAGCGGACCGGGATGTGCAGCACGGTGGCGATCACGAAGAGGGCGACGACGCCGATCGGCAGGTTGATGTAGAAGACCCAGCGCCAGGACAGGTGCTCGGTGAAGAGCCCGCCGAGCAGCGGGCCGAGGACGCTGGTGCCGCCGAAGACGGCGCCGAAGAGGCCCTGGTACCTGCCGCGCTCCCGGGGCGAGACGAGGTCGCCGACGATCGCCATCGACAGGACCATGAGGCCGCCGCCGCCGAGGCCCTGGACGGCGCGGAAGGCGATGAGCTGCGGCATGTTCTGGGCGGTGCCGCAGAGGGCGGAGCCGACGAGGAAGAGGACGATGGCGCCCTGGAACAGCTTCTTGCGCCCGTACTGGTCGCCGAGCTTGCCCCAGAGGGGGGTCCCGGCCGTCGACGCGAGCAGGTACGCGGTGACCACCCAGGAGAGGTGCTCCAGGCCGCCGAGCTCGCTGACGATGGTCGGCAGAGCGGTGGAGACGATGGTCTGATCGAGTGCGGCGAGCAGCATGCCGAGCAGCAGCGCGCCGATCGCGACGAGGACGGTGCGGCGGCTCTGCCCCTCCCCGGGCACGGGGGCGTCGCCTAGCTGGGACGGGCTGGTGTCCTGGGCCATGGGGTCTCCGTCTCGGTCTCCCGCCTCGGTCTCCGCCTCGGTGTCCGGCGCGGTCTCGGCCTTGGAATCCGGCTCGGTCTCCGGCTCGGTCTCGGCCTCGGCCTCCGGCTCCGTGGGCGGCGGCTCCTCCATCCTGATCGGAATGTCCGGTTATGGCCTGCGGAAGGGCACGGTCGTTCGCCTGCCATACAGGGGCAGGCTGCATAATCCCTCGCAGTGGTATCGGGGAGGGGACCCATCATGACCGGACACGTCTGTCCTGAATGCGGTGTACACAGACCTGGCTGCGCCTGCGCCAGGGCGGCGGAGACGGCGCGCGCCGAGGACTTCGACCCGCTGCGGATCAGGCCGTACGTCACCCTGGACGCGCCCGAGGGGCCGGACGGGCGGTACGGGGCGGGGCCGGACCCGCAGTACGGGGCGGGGGCGGACCCGCAGTACGGGGCGGGGGCCGGGGTGGCCGGGCCTGGACCCGACGGGCAGCCGACCGCCCACCTGCCGGCGTACGGGACGGGGCCCGGGCCCGACGCGCAGCCGACCGCCCATCTGCCGGCGTACTCGACCGAGGACCCGCCGACCGCCCAGCTGGCGGCGATCCGCCCGGGCGACCCCACGGCACCGATACCGGCGACGTACGCGGGCGCCGCTGGCCCGGAGACGCACCCGGGCGCCGCGGGCTCGGAGCCGCACCCGGGCCCCGCGCGTTCGGAGCCGTACCCGGCCGGCCCCGGCTCGGAGCCGTACCCCGGACCCGTCCACCCCGGCGCCTCGGGCGACCCCTCCGAGACGATGCCTCTGCTGCTGCGCGGCATCGGTGACGTACCGCCCGGGCACGGTCAGGAGCGGGCGCGGGCCCGGCGTCGCAGGCGCGGCGTCGTGGCCGCGGCGGTGACCGCCGTCGCCGTGGCGGGCACCGCGGCCCTGGCGGCGGTGGTCCTCGGGGGCGCGGACGACACCGGCGACCGGGCGGCGGTGCCGGAGGTGACCACGAGCGCGTCCCTGAACGTCGCCGTGTCGGAGGCGCCGTCCCCCTCCTCCGAGACCCCGGAGCCGACCACGTCCTCCCCGACCCCGGAGCGGACGTCCGCGTCGCCGTCCCCGACCCCGAGCCGGACCACGGCGAGCCCGAGCGCATCGACGAGCGAGGCCGCCCCTCCGGCCGCCGCCCCCTCCGCGGCTCCGACGACCGCGGCGCCGACGACGGCCACGCCGTCCCCGCGGCCGACCGAGGAGACGGCGGTCACGCTGCAGATCGGCTCGCGGGGCGACGAGGTGGTCGAACTCCAGATGCGACTGACGCTGGCGGGGGCGTACCACGACAGGATCGACGGGACGTACGACCAGGACGTCTGGCGCGCGGTGAAGAACTACCAGTCCTGGATGTACATCGAGGGCGACCCGAAGGGCGTGTACGGCCCGAACACGCGTGAGGCCCTGGAGCGGAGCACCTCGCTGCAGTGAGGGTGGTGGACCGGTTGGCCAAGACGGCCCCCGGTTTTGTATCGTAGAAGAACAAAGTGGCCCCGCCCGCACTCCCTGACCGGTGGGCGGGACCACTTCGTTCTCCGCGCCACCCCCTCTGGAGACCCGATGCCCGCCACCACCCCGGCAACGCTCACCGCCCGCGCCCTCCTCCTCGACATGGACGGCACCCTCGTCAACTCGGACGCCGTCGTCGAACGCTGCTGGCGCCGCTGGGCGGACCGGCAGGGGCTCGACGCGGGCGAGGTGCTCCGGGTGGTCCACGGCCGCCAGGGGTTCGCGACGATGGCCGTCCTCCTCCCGGACCGCCCGATGGAGGAGAACCACGCGGACAACCGGGTGATGCTGGCCGAGGAGACCGCCGACCTCGACGGGGTCGTGCCCGTCCCCGGCGCCCCCGCCTTCATGGCCGCGATCGCCGACCTCCCGCACGCCCTGGTGACCTCGGCGGACGAGGCGCTGGCGCAGGCCCGGATGGACACGGCGGCGCTCCGGATGCCGGAGACCCGGATCACCGCGGAGAGCGTCGGCGCCAGCAAGCCGGACCCCGAGGGCTTCCTGAAGGGCGCGGCGGCGCTGGGCTTCGACCCGGCGGACTGCGTGGTCTTCGAGGACTCCGAGGCGGGCATCCAGGCGGGCCGCGCGGCCGGCATGCGCGTCGTGGGCGTGGGCCCGCGCGCGGCGGCCTTCGCGCCGGACGTGCGCATCGCCGACCTGACCCGGCTGCGGGTGGAGCCCGCGGCGGACGGCTCGATCACGCTGACCGTCCTGACGTAACCCCACCCCCCTCCTTTCTGCTCGCGCGCGGCCGGACCTTCCGGCCGCGCGCGAGGCGTTTGTACGGAATCTCCGCCCACCCGGCGGAATCTGTCACTCCATCAGAAGTGCCGCACCCCTTGATGTGACGTGCCCATGTCGCCACCCTGTTACCTGGCGCACGCCCCACGGAAACCTGGCGCCGCCACGATGACCGGGCCCGACCGCCCGGCACCCAGCGGGGACGACGACAGGCCAAAGTCCCCCCACATCAAGGGAGTTCACATGCCCTCCGGCATGATCTACGCGCGTCGACTCGCCGTTCTCGCCACCTCCGCCGCCCTCACCGTCACCGGCCTCCTCGCCACCGCCCCGGCGGCGCAGGCCGCCATGCCGACCCCGGTCAGCGCCGCGACCGCCCGCACCTACCTGGCCGCGCTCACGGTCAAGGCGGCGGGCTCCACCACGGGGTACAGCAGGGACCTCTTCCCGCACTGGATCACCCAGTCCGGCACCTGCAACACGCGCGAGACGGTCCTCAAGCGCGACGGCGTGAACGTCGTCACCGACGCCAACTGCGCCGCGACCAGCGGCAGCTGGTACTCCGAGTACGACGGCGCCACCTGGACCCTCGCCTCCGACCTCGACATCGACCACATGGTCCCGCTCGCCGAGGCCTGGCGCTCGGGCGCGAACTCCTGGACCACCGCGCAGCGCCAGTCCTTCGCGAACGACCTCACGCGGCCGCAGCTCATAGCCGTCACCGACAACGTCAACCAGTCCAAGGGCGACAAGGACCCGGCGACGTGGCTGCCCCCGCGGACGGCCTACCGCTGCACGTACGCCAGGGCGTGGGTGCAGGTGAAGTACTACTGGAACCTCAGCATCGACTCCGCCGAGAAGAGCGCCCTCCAGTCCGTCCTCAACGGCTGCTGACCGCCCTCCCCCTGAGCTCGCGTCAGCGACGGCCGCCGGGGAGTGAGCCTCGCCACAGACTCCCCGGTGGCCGAATGTTGAACTTGCAAGCACAAGTGAGGGGTGCCTAACCTTACGGCCTCGTCGGTTTCCGTCCCCCCGCGCCCCGTTCCCCACGAACGAGGCCAGACCGAAGGAGTCCCGCCCCCATGACCGACCCGAACACCACCAGGGCCGAGAACGCACCCGGCGCCCTGGATACCCCTGGAACCCCCGCCACCACCGGCACCTTTGGCACCCCGGGCTCCCCGGGCTCCCCGGGCTCCCCCACGAGCCTCACCGCCCGCCTGAACCAGGCCCAGCCCTACGCGCTCGGCCTCTTCCGCATCGTCGTCGGCCTGCTCTTCGCCTGCCACGGCGTCGCCTCCCTCTTCGGGCTCCTCGGCGGTACGGCGGTACCGGCCGGCACCTGGCCGGGCTGGTACGCGGCCGTCATCCAGCTCGGCGCCGGCATCCTGGTCCTGGCCGGGCTCGGCACCCGCAGCGCCGCGTTCCTCGCCTCGGGCTCGATGGCGTACGCGTACTTCAAGGTCCACCAGCCGGAGTCGCTCTTCCCGCTCCAGAACGGCGGCGAGAACGCGGCCATGTTCTGCTGGGCCTTCGCCCTGCTCGTGTTCACGGGCCCGGGCGCCCTGGCTCTCGACCGGCTCTTCGGCGCCGGTGAGGCGACGGACGCGAAGGCCCGGGAGGAGCGGGGCGCACCGGTCCCGGCCTGACCGCACGGCGTACGTACCGGGCCGGCGCCCGACCGGATGGGCGCACCTACCGGATCGGCGCCCAACCGGATCGGCGCACTTACCGGAAGAGGCCGGAAACCGCACCACGGTTTCCGGCCCTTCTCATGAGCCGTGGGCCCTTATGAGCCCACGGCTCTTCCGGGCCCGCGGCTCTCATGAGCCCGCGGCTGCTACAAGCCCACAGCCCGTAGACGCCCGCGGTCCGTATCCCCTATCAACCCCCGGCTCCTATGCACCCGCACCACCCGTCTCACCGCACCACCCGTCTCGCCGCATCGCACCCACCGGCGGTCCGGCGCCCGCCCCCGCGTAGGCTCTGGCCTGTGAATCTGCTCGACAGCCTGGGCTCGCTGCGGTCGCTCACCGCCGGCCCATGGATCTACCCGGTGGTGGCGACGTCGATCCTGCTCGACGTCTTCCTCCCCGTGCTGCCGAGCGGCTTCCTGGTGATCACCGCGGCCACGGCGGCGGCGACGGGCACGGGGGCCTCCTCGGGCGTACCGTCGCTCCTCCCCCTGCTCCTCTGCGCGGCCGGCGCCTCGGTGCTGGGCGACTTCCTCGCGTACCGCCTGGCACGGCGCGGAGGGGCCCGGCTGGACCGGGCGATCGGACGCTCGCGCCGCCTCTCGCTGGCGCAGGAACGTCTCGGCACCGCGCTCGCGCGGGGCGGCGGACTGCTCGTGGTCCTCGCGCGCTTCGCCCCGGCCGGCCGCTCTGTGGTCTCGCTGGGAGCGGGCGCGGCGAAGCGCCGCGCCGAGGAGTTCCTGCCGTGGTCGGCGCTGGCGGGCGTCACCTGGGCCTCGTACAGCGTGGGGCTCGGCTGGCTGGGCGGTCAGTGGCTGGGCGCGACCTGGTTCAGCGCGGGGGTGTCGACCCTCGCACTGTTCCTCGCGGGCGGTCTCGCCGCGTACCTCATACGGCGTCCGGCTGCGGCTCCCGCACCCGCGTCCTGACGGCGGCGGTCTGAGGCTCCCGCGTCCTGACGGCGTCCGGCTGCGACTCGCGCGTCCTGGCCGCGGCGGGCCGAGGCTCCCGCGTTCTCACGGCGTCCGGCTGCGACTCGCGCGTCCTGACGGCGGCGGGCCGAGGCTCCCGCGCTCACACGGGCGCCGACTGCGGCTCCCGCGTCCTGGCGGCGGCGGGGTGGGCGCCGCGCACCTCCAGGCCGTCGAGGAGTCTCGCGGTCGCGTCGGCGATCTCGTCGACGGCCCGCTCGAAGACCTCGCGGTTGTGGGCGGCGGGCGCGCGGAAGCCGGAGACCTTGCGGACGTACTGCAGGGCGGCGGCGCGGATGTCGTCCTCGGTCGCCTCTTCGGGCAGGGCGGGCGGGCGGAGCGTCTTGATGCTGCGGCACATGCCTCCAGTGTGGCGCGCCCCACTGACAACCGCTCCGAGCACGCCGCCGGCACCCACGCAGGGGGCCACCGAGGCACCCTCAAAGCGGCGGGTCGGTCACCCGCCCAGCCCGCGTCTGCTCCGCGCGTTGATCTCGGCGGTACGGGCCCGCAGCTCGTGCAGAGGCGTGGCGGGCTGGACGTCGACGGGCTCGGCCTCCCACTCGCCGCCGCCGTGGACGGCGCGGATCAGAAAGCGCCCGGAGACGCTCTCCACATAGAAACCGACCCGCCCCGTGGCGGTGTCGCGGACGAGGTCACCGACCTCGGGCAGTGGCTGCACGCATCCCCTCCGTCCCGAATCCTGAAGCCTGGGGACACTCAGGGAAGCGCGGCGACTCCGCCCTGTCAACGTATCTCTAGAGATGTCCCCCGATGGATGGATCGACCGGGCGGGGCGGCGTACAGGCGTGCCCCCGGGCCGAGGAGCGCGCCGTAGGGTGTCCCGCAACGAAGGGAGTGGTCCACCCGTGACTGACCAGGACAGCGCTCGTCGGCCCAAGTACCAGCGCATCGCCGACGAGTTGAGAACCGCGATCCAGTCGGGCGCCTTCGCGCCGGGCGACCGGCTCCCCGGCGAGAACGACCTCATGACGACGTACGACGTGGCCCGCATGACCGCCCGCCAGGCCCTGGCCGTGCTGCGTACGGAGGGACTCGCCGAGGCGCGCAAGGGCGCCGGGGTCTTCGTCCGGGTCTTCCGTCCGCTGCGCCGCCGGGGCATCCCGCGCCTGGCCGGGGACCAGTGGGGCAGCGGCCGTTCGGTCTGGTCGGCGGACGTGGAGGACCGGGACCTCGTCGTCGACCAGATCGAGGTGGGCGAGACGGAGGCCGGCGACCGGGTCGCGGGGGCGCTGAACCTGGCTCCGGGGGCGCCGGTCTGCGTCCGGAGCCGCCGCTTCGTCCTCGACGCGAAGCCGGTGCTGCTCTCGGTGTCGTACCTCTCGGCCGAGCTCGTACGGGGGACGCCGATCACCGAGCCGGACACGGGCCCGGGAGGCACGTACGCGCGACTGACGGAGCTGGGTCACCGGCCGGTGCGGTTCCGGGAGGAGATCCGCTGCCGGATGCCGACGGCGGAGGAGTCGGACCGGCTGTCGCTGGAATTCGGGACGCCGGTGGTGCTGATCGGACGGACGGCGTTCACGGGGCCGGGGATGGCGGTGGAGCTCAACGAGATGACACTGGACTCGTCGTCGTACGTACTGGAGTACGACTTCGACGCGTAAGCGAGACGGCGCTACCGCAAGACCCAGGCCCCGCCCTAGGCCCCGCCCCCGGCTCAGGCCCCGGTTAAAACTCGGCCCCCGCCCCCCATCCCCATCCCCATCCCCAACTCTCCATCTATCCGGCCTGGAACCGAAGCCCGGGATCGGCGTGGACGACGTCTCCGGAGAACTCGGCGGCGGCGAGGGCGACGGCGTCGGCAGGGGAGGTCCCCGGCCCGACGTGGGTCAGGACGAGCCGCCGGGCACGGGCGGCGACGGCGCTCTGCCCGGCCTGCGCGGCGGAGTGGTGCCCGGGCACGAGACCATCGGCCTCGCAGACGAACAGATCGCATTCAAGGGCGAGTTCGACGAGACCGGGACAGGGTTCACAGTCCCCGGAGTACACGAGCGAGTGTCCGCCCGCATCCTCCACGCGCAGGGCGAAGGCGGGCAGCCCGCCGTGCTCGACGGCACGGGAGCGGAGGGTGAGGCCACCGACGCGGCCGAGATGCCCGTCGTACAACTCCTGTACGGCGAAGGCCTTTTCCACCGGGCTGCGGTCGGGTCCGTTCGTGAGGAAGGCGGCGAGCCGGTCGGCGATGCCGGGCGGACCGAAGAGGGGGACGGGCAGCGGCAGGTCGAGCCCGGCGTACAACAGCGCGTAGAAGGCGGTCAGCAGATCGGCACTGTGGTCGGCGTGGAGATGGGAGATCCAGACGGCGTCGACCTCGCCGAGCGAGACGTACCGCTGGAGCTCGGCGAGGGTGCCGGTCCCGGCGTCCACCCAGACGCGCACGCCGCCGCCCTCGACGAGGTAGCCGGAGCAGGCGTTGCCCGGCCGGGGGAAGGGGGTGGCGGACCCGAGGACGGTGATCCGCAGCGGCGCGCTGCTCATACGGCGAGTCTAGGACGACTGGTAGGACGACTGACCGGAACTGGCCGGAACTCGCGTGGAACCCGTGAAGGATGTGCATATTCTGTGGGCTCGCCGGGCCCCATCGGCGGGTGCCCGGCAGAGAACTGAGGGACTTTCATGCTTCGCGTACGCACGCTCGCGGCCGTGACCGCGGCCGCCGCCTCCGGCATCCTGCTGCTGCCTTCGCAGGCGCAGGCGGCCGGCTCGGTCCACCTGTACAAGATCTACTACGACAGCCCGGGCACGGACAACCGGTCCAACACCAGCCTCAACGGCGAGTACGTCCAGATACGCAACACGACCGCCGGCGCGGTCAGCCTGCGGGGCTGGACGGTCACGGACGCGGCGGGCCACAAGTACACCTTCGGCGGCTTCACGCTCGGCGCGGGCAAGATCGTGACGGTCCGCACGGGCCGCGGCACGAACACGTCCGCGAACGTCTACCAGAACCGTGCCGCGTACGTCTGGAACAACGACAAGGACACGGCGACGCTGCGGAAGTCGAACGGCGCGTGGGTCGACAACTGCTCGTACAACTCGACGCGGGTCGACTACAAGTGGTGCTGACGCCCATGCCGAACTGACCCCCGTGGGCCCCGACGCACCGGGGCCCACACCCTAAGCGGCCCCCTGTTCCGCCTCCTCCGGCTCCGACCCCTTACGGGCAGCGGGAACCCCCTGCGACTGCACATCGGAGTTGACCTGCCCGCCGAGGGTCATGACGTTCAGGGTGGCGGAGTTCTCGTTGGCGATGGCCTTCTCGACGCGGGCGACGAGGACGGAGAACGCGTCGCGTCTGGCCAGGTCGTGATACGGCCCGACCTTGGTCTCGAAGTAGACGCGCTCGTGCCCGAGCAGCTGCTCCGTCGAGCGGTAGTTCTTCCACTGCTCGCGGTAGCGGTAGACGCTCTCCAGCGAGACGGCGGCGACGACGACCACGCTCAGCACGGTGGCGGTGATCCGCGCGAACTCCAGGTCCAGGTTCACGAACACGGGCACCAGCGCACCGCCGACGACGGACACGGTCCGCATCCGCAGGTGCATCGCCTTCATCCGGGTCGCCTTGGCGTCGTACCAGCCCTGGTACTGCACGAGCCTGGTCTCGATGTACCGCTGCGGCGTCATCTCGCCACTCTGCGCCCCTGCTTCGGGCGCGTCCCCCACACCAGTCATGCCCGGAGTACACCGACCAGGACGCGTCCACGTCAACTCAGCCGGCCACGACCGCCTCACGCACGGCTTCGAGGGCATGCCGCCACCGAAAGAGCCCGCCCTCCCGCTCCCCCGGCTGATGGGGTACGAACCCGTCCTCGCCGTACAACACCGAGACCCCGGCACCGCGCAGCGTCTCCACGGAGCGCTCGAACTGCGGGTGCTGGGCGTAGGCCGCGTTCAGGCACGGAACGGCGACCATCGGAATCCCCTTGCCGATGCCCTCGGCGACGACACCGACGACGAAGGTGTCCGTGATGCCGAGCGCCCAGCGGTTGACCGTGTTGAACGTAGCGGGCGCGACAAGAACGGCCGAGGCGGCCGGCCACACATCCGGCTCACCGGGAAGCCGGTAGTCCCACCGCACGGGATGCCCGGTGAGCACGGCGAGCCCATCGAGCGACCCGGCAAGCCAGCGGGCCGCCGTAGGGGTGAGCCCGAGGCAGACGTCCCAGCCGTCGGCCTGCGCGTCCTCGATGACACGGGCAATATCGAAAACGGGCTCGGCGGCGCTGGCGAACAAGTACAGGGTGCTCATCCCCTCATCCGACCACACCCCCTCCCACCAGCACGGAAGCGGGCAGCCACGAAACACCGCCGACGTCCCGTGCGGTCACCAACCAACCCACGAACCGAACACCGGCCCACCCCTCCGCCACCCACGAACGCCAAAGGCCCCGGACCGAGATCGGTCCGGGGCCTTTGCACTGGTGGGCGCGGACGGTTTCGAACCGCCGACATCTGCTTTGTAAGAGCAGCGCTCTACCCCTGAGCTACGCACCCGTGGAAGAAGCAACAGCCTACATGGCCGGTGGGTGGGTGCCGCAAATGGAGGGGGCGGGGGGATAGCCCCACCCCCGGGGCGGTGGGTCGCCGGATCGTGGTGGGGGGTCGTGGGGTTCTAGGTTCGGGGGGATCTTAGGTGTCGCTTCTGGGGGTTCGTCGTCATGGCCGTACGCCGCACGTCTCGTGCGCTGCTCGCTTCCTGTGTCGTCTTGCTCGCGCTCGCGGGGTGTGCGGCCGAGCCCGAGGACGCGCCCGTGGAGCGGAAGACGTTCGCGTTCGACGGGGACGCGCTCACCGTCGACTCGGACGACTCCCGGCTTGTGATCACGCCCGCCGACGTCGACGACGTGCGGGTGGAGCGGCAGGTCGACGGGTGGGTGTTCATGGGGTCCGGGCCCGAGGCCAGCTGGAAGCTGGTCGACGGGCGGCTCACCCTGCGGGTGGATTGCGACGCCGTCGCGGCCAGCTGTTCGGCCGTGCACCGGATCCAGGTGCCCCGCGGGGTCTCCGTCACCGTCGAGGACGGCAACGGGGACGTGACCGCCGACGGGTTCACCACGCCTCTGAAGGTGCGCTCCGACAACGGGGACGTGCGGGTACGGAACGCGCGCGGCGTGCTCGATCTCGGGAGTGGGAACGGGGATGTGAGTGTCGAGGGGTCCGTGACCTCGCCCGAGGTCTCCGTGCGGTCCGACAACGGGGGCGTGGACATCACCCTCGGCGCCGTCCCCCGCAAGGTCGACGTCGTCACCGACAACGGCGACATCACCGTGACCGTGCCGAAGGCCGAGTACGCCGCTTCCGGCGCCAGCGACAACGGCGACGTACGTGTTGATGTGCCTCTGCGTGACGGGAGTGGGCACGTCGTGAACCTGCGCAGTGACAACGGGGACGTCGCCGTTCGTGCGGTGAACTGATACGGCCGTGTGTTCGTCATTACCGGGTGGGAGAATGAAGCCTGACCGGGCACGGCGGACACAGCACGGGGAGCGGTACGTGGCGGAGAGCGACGCTAGGGGCACATCGGCGCCCAGGGGTTCCTCCGCGTTCCGGCTGGCACTCGCGCTGCCTCTGTTGGTAGGAGCGCTGTTGCCGCAGGCCTTCGCCGGCGGCGGGACACGTCGCTGGTTCGGTGGGCGCGGGGAGGGGCAGCGGGCCGAGGCCCAGGCCGCCAAGGACGCCGCCGCGGCCTCCTTCTACGAGCTCGACACCGCCCAGCGCGGGCTCCGCATCTCCATCGAGACGATCACCGCCGTGGACAGCTCCCCCGAGGCGCGTCGCGCCGTCGACGGGTTCGAGGCCCTCGGGCGGCGGATCGACGAGGTCAGTCATGTGTACATCAGTGCTGTGGATGCGACCGATCTCGATCGGGACGAGTTGGACGCCGCCACCGCCTCGCGCGCCCGTGCCGAGCTGATCCGCGCCAAGGACGAGCTCGACCGCGTCAAGGGTGAGTTGGACCGGTTCGAGGAGGGTCTCGCCCCGCTCCTCGGGCGCGCCGAGACCCAGCTCGCCCGCCTCGCGCCCGCCGTCGAGCGCGCCCGGCAGGCGCTGCGTGGTGCGAGCGGTGCCCTCGATGCCGTACGGGAGCGTGGGCTGCGAGCCGATGACCTCGCCGCGCGGCTCGCCGCGCTCGGGCCCGAGCTGACCCGCCTCAACGAGGGCGCCGGGCGGCACGGCGTCGCCGAGACGCTCCAGCGCGCCGACCGGGTGCTGCGGGACGCCGAGGCCGTACGGGCCGAGGCCGAGCGGCTGCCCGAACGGGCCGCCGAGATCGACAAGCGCCTCGTGTCGCTGCGTACCCGCGCCGAGGCCCTCGGCACCCGCGCCGGAGGTGTCGAGCCCGTCCTCTCCGAGCTGCGCCGGCGCTACTCCGCCGCCTGCTGGCAGGACCTCCAGCACGTGCCCGAGCAGGCCGTCGTGAGCCTCCGCCAGGCCGGGGAGCGGCTCGCCGAGGCCGGGAACGCACGGGCCGAGCAGCGCTGGCCCGACGCGACCTCGCTGCTCTCCACGGCCCGCGCGCTCCTCGACTCGACCGACGAGGCCGTCTCCGCCGCCGGCGACCGGCTGCGCCGCCTGGACGCCGTCGCGAAGGACCCCACGGCGGAGATCGACCGCACGCGGTTCGCCGTACGGGACGCCCAGCGGCTCGCGATGGCCGGGCGGAACACGCCCGAACCGCGCCACGCCCGGCCCCTCGACGAGGCCGTCGCCCGGCTCGACCGGGCCGTCGGCTCCCTGGAGGGCCGCCATCCCGATTACTGGCACTTCCTGACCGAACTGGAGGCCGTCCGCGCCTCGGCCGCCCACGTCGTCAGCCAGATTCGGGAGGAGCGGGGCGGCCCCGGTCACTGACGGCGAGCCCGAGACGGGATGGGGGCTGGCCGAGGCGGGATGGGGGCTGGCCGAGGCGGGCTGAGGGCGGGGCGATGCGGGATGGGGACTGGCCGATGCTGGCTGAGGGCCGGGCGAGGCGGGCTGAGGGCTGGCCGATGCTGGCTGAGGGCCGGGCGAGGCGGGCTGAGGGCCGGGCGAGGCGGGCTGAGGGCTGGCCGATGCTGGCTGAGGGCCGGGCGAGGCGGGCTGAGGGCTGGCCGATGCTGGCTGAGGGCCGGGCGAGGCGGGCTGAGGGCTGGGGCGTGACCGGGGCCGTGGCAGGAGACCGTGACCAATCCCGTCGCAGGGGCCGTGGCCGGTCCCCGTGGTCCGGCGGCCCCGCGCCGACCCCGCTGGCCCGCTCCTCCCGCCGCTAGCCTGTTCCCATGCCTCGTTACGAATACCGCTGCCGCACCTGTGGTGACACCTTCGAGCTCAGCCGTCCCATGGCCGAGTCCTCCGCTCCCGCCTCCTGCCCCGCCGGGCACGACGACACCGTGAAGCTGCTGTCCGCCGTCGCCGTCGGCGGAAGCAGCACCGCCGCCCCCGCGCAGGGCGGTGGCGGCGGCTGCTGCGGTGGGGGCTGCTGCCGCTAGGACGCTGCCGCCGCCCGGAAGCGGCGGAGGATCTCCTCCCCCGCCGCCACCCCGCGCTCCGCGAGGACGTCGAGGTGGGGTGCCGTCCAGTCGCTGTCGGCGAGCTCGCCGTGGCCCGGGCGCCAGGCCCTGTCCGCGGCGAGCAGCAGGTCGGCGTCGAGGAGGGAGTCCCCGGCGGCCAGGGTGAGCGTGGCGCCGGTGCGGCGGGCCACCTCGCGGACGGCCGCGCTCTTGGTGAGCGGCTTCGGCACGGCGTACACCTTGCGGCCCTGGAGCGAGACGGTCCAGCCGCGCTCGTCCGCCCAGCCGCCGAAGCGGTCCAGCCAGTCCTGCGGGAGACGCTCCCGCTCGACGACGAGGTACGCGAAGAGGTCCTCCGCCACCCGGTGCTTGCGCACCCAGGACAGGTCCGTGGTGGCGGTGAGGTAGGCGCGGATCTCGGAGAGCGGGGCGCATTCGTCGTCGAGTCTGCGCAGGACGGACTTGTGCCAGTCGCCGTCGGAGACGCCGTCGACGAGGATGTGCCCGCCGTTGGCGCAGATCGCGTACGCCGGTGCGGTGCCCGGGAGCTGGATGCGCTGGTACTGCTTGCGCGTCCGTGTCGTCGTCGGCACGAAGACCGTTTCGGCGGTCAGCCGCGCCAGGAGCTCGGCCGCGTCCTCGGTCATGTAGGAGAGCGGCTTGGACTCGTGGACCTCGACGCACAGCAGCCGGGGCGCCTGGGCGTCCGGCATGCCGAGGGCGAGGGCCGCGGTCGAGTAGATGAGGGTGCGGTCGAGGTCGCTCGCGACCAGGGTCTTCGTATCCGTGGACGTGCTCACTGGGACACCACCGCCTTTCCGTCCGCGCCCGTCGCACCCCTCGTGTACTGAGGGTGGATCAGACCAACGCAGCTGTACGGGAGTTCGTCGACCACCTCGACCGGTACGCCGCGCTGCTCGGCGAGCAGCCGGACGTGCGCGAGGTCGGCCTCGGCGCCCCGCTTGGCGAGGATCTTCCAGGGTACGCGGCGGAGCAGGACGCGCGTGGTCTCGCCGACGCCCGGCTTCACCAGGTTGACGTCGTGGATGCCGTACTCCTCACTGATCCGCTCGACGGCCGCCCAGCCCTCCCAGGTGGGGGTGCGGTCGGCGGCGAGGAGCTCCTTGACGTCGGCGTCGACCGTCGCGGCGACCTCGTCGAAGCGGGCCGCCACGGCGTCGAGGAAGGCCACGGAGACGTCGGCCCCGGCCAGTTCGCGGTAGAACTTGGCGCCGTGGAAGTCCTGCGGTCCGACGAGGTCGGAGCGCAGGACCGTGCGCGATATCAGGCCGGAGACCGTGGAGTTGAGGCACGCGGAGGGGATGAGGAAGTCCTCGCGGGTGCCGTAGGTGCGGACGCAGGAGCCAGGGTCGGCGAGCACCGCGATCTCCGGGTCGAAGCCGTCGAACTCCTTGACCGCTTCCGCGAGTTCGCGGGTGATGGCGCCCTTGCCCGTCCAGCCGTCGACGAACACGACGTCGGCCGGGTCGTGGTGGGCGGCGAGCCAGCGCAGCGCGTTGGCGTCGATGCCGCGGCCGCGCACGATGGAGACGGCGTAGTGCGGGAGGTCGAGGCCGTGGCGGGCCTGCGCCCAGCGGCGCATGAGGACGCCGACCGGGGTGCCGGCGCGGGCCAGGGAGACCAGGACCGGGCGGGCGGAGCGCTCGGCGAGGACGGTCTCGGTGACCGTGCCGACGGCGCGCGCCATCCGGGCGGCGGAGCTGTCCAGGGCGGCCTGGAAGAGCTCCTGGTAGCGCTCGCTGGGCTGGTACTCGACGGGGAGCGACTCGGCGTAGTGCGCGCCGCCGCTCTGGATGGCCTCCTCCCGTTCCTCGGTGGGGGCCTCGAGTTCGACGTCCGAGAGGTCCTGGAGCAGCCAGCCGACCTCTTCGGGTGCGTACGAGGAGAAGGCGGGGCCGCGGAGGGGCTCGGGCAGCATGGAGCTCCTTTCGGGAGCTTCGGGAGCGTCGGTGACGGAGACCTTGGGGGTGGCCTTGGGGGTGACCTCAGGGTTGACCGCGGAGGTGCCCTCGGGGGTGTACGACGGGATCACCGCCAGCACGACGCGCGGGATGTGCGCGGCGAGCTGGGCGAGCAGGCCGGCCGGGGCGTGCAGGGCCGGGGTGTCGGCGGCTGAGTCGACGACGAGGACGACGGCGTCGAAGCCGGCGCCCGCGACGTTGTACGCGTAGCGCTCGCCGGGTCCGTCGGCGGGGTCGTCGTGGGACGGGAAGACGAGCCGGGTGCGGATGGCGTAGCCGGGGTCGTCGACGGCGAGGACGGGCGAGCGGGTGGTCGTGGAGTAGCGGACGTCGTGTCCTGCGTCCTCCAGGGCGGTGCCGAGGCGCAGCGGCGCGTACATCAGCTCCTCGAAGCCGAGGACGAGGACGCGGGGCCGGGGCCGGGGCCCTGCGGGCAGCGGCGGTGTGGCGGGACGGCCCGGGGCCTGCTCGGCCCGCTGGGCCCCACCCTGCGCCGTGGGCGTTTCCCGGCCCGCCTCGGGCCGTCCCGGCGCGCCGGGACTACCCAGGTCTCCCAGCGCCTCCGCGAGCCTGCCCGCCATCCCCGGCAGGGTCGCCTCCAGGTGGTCCCGGTGGTCGGGCGTGAAGCCGTGGCGGCCGCCGTCGGGGAGTTCCGCGGGCCAGCCGAGTTCCACCCGTACGGGTGCCTCCCGGGGTGCGCGGGGGTACGGCACGGGGGTCGCGCCCTCGTGTTCCGCCACCAGGGCCTGGCCCTTCTCCAGGACGCCGTCCGGGAGGCGGACCGTGCCGGCGGCGCCGGCGATGAGGTCGACGCGGGCGCCGATCTCCGTCGCGAAGGCGTCCAGGCGGCCGAGGTCGGCGGCGGAGCGCATGTCGACGAGGGCCACGACGACGTACCGCTCGCGCGGGTAGCGCTCGTGCAGGGCGCGAATGGTGTTGAGGACCGTGTTGCCCGTGGAGAACTCGTCGTCGACGAGGACGAGCGGGCCGTCGCCCGCGAGGAGCCCCGGGTCCTCGGGCAGCAGGAGGTGCGAGGTGGCATGGGAGTGGGACTCCTCGAAGCCGCCGGCGCGGGCGACGCCGGCCACGGGGCGCCGGGTGGAGTGGAGGTACGGGGCGAGGCCGAGGCCGTCGGCGACGGCGTGCCCGAGGGCGGTGGCGGTCTCCGCGTAGCCGAGGACGACGGACCGGGCGGCCTCCTCGTCGCCGAGGAGCTCGCGGACGCGCCGGCCGAGCGTGAGGCCGGAGCCGTACACGACGGCCGGGCGCTGCGGCACGTGCTTGCCGAGCACGCTGGAGACCAGCAGGTGCGCGCGCTTGGGGTTGCGGCGCAGTGCGAGGCCCAGCAGGGCCGGCAGCGCCTCGTCGCCGATCAGTTCGACGCCCAGTCGCTCCGCGACCCACGTTCCGGTCCACACCACGTCGTCGACGTCCCTTCGTCAGCCGGCCAGGCCGGCGGTGAGCAGATCCACGAAGCCGACGTCCTCCTTGGCGACGCCGAAGACCTCGGCGCGCAGGAGGATGCGCTCGGCCCACGCGCGATGCGGCTTCACCTCGTTCATCTTGTTCGTGTAGGCGGAGCGGAGGACTCCGCCGCCGTCCCGCTCGGGCCGCAGGATGTCCTGGGCGTCGCTCCACTCCTCGTGGCTGACGACGGAGAGGGCGTGCACCGGCACCACGTGGGTGGGGTGGATGCAGGTCTTGCCGAGCAGGCCGTTGGCCCGGTCGAGTTCGATCTCGCGGAGCAGGCCGTCGAGGTCGTGCTCGATGAGGGCGGTGCGCAGGTCCTCGGCGCGGCCTTCGAGGAAGGGGCTGCGGCGCAGCTGTGGCTTGAACATGCGCTCGCCCTGCCGGAAGTACTCCCAGACGGGTCCGGTGATGGTGAAGCCGGTGCCGTCGGAGCGGCTGAGGACGTTGACGACGTCGGCGATGACGTTCGCGACGATCTTGATGTCGTACGCGGTCATGTCGGGCGAGCGGCGCAGCCCGTAGGCGGAGCAGAAGTCGGTGACGCCGAGGCGGAGGGCGAGGACGCGGTCGCGGTACTTGTCGGTGATCGAGGCGATCCCGGCGAGGGTCTCGGCCCGGGTCTCCAGGTGGAGGAGCTCGGGGGACTCGAGGACGGGCATGGCGAAGAGGCGCCTGCCGCTCGTCCGCTCGGCCTGGGTGAGCGCTTCGAGGAAGGCACGGCCGCGGGTCTCGGTGAACTTGGGGAGTACGAATCCGGACAGCAGGGCGACGGTCGCGCCGAGGCGGTCGACGAGGTCGGTGATCTGGCGCGGTTCGCGGACCCGGATGAAGAGCAGGGGCAGGTCCGTGGCGGTGTCGGCGTCCGTCACGGTCCCGGCGGCGAGCTCGGCGAAGGTCTGGACGAGGTTGGCCTCGCCCGCCCCGACCTCGGCGTCGCTGATGGAATCCTCCAGGCAGAGCACCATGGAGACCACTCCGCGCCTGGCCTGTTTGCGTACGGCGTCGGCCAGCCGGGGGCGGGTGGCCGGGCTGTAGAGCGTGGCGCCCAGGGCCACGGCGAGCGTGCGGGCGGGCGAGTCGGCCGTGAACTCGGCCGGCTCCCGGTGGAACAGCCCGGCCTGCACCTCGGCCGGGATGTGCCCGAAATGACGCATGTGAGTCCCCCGTCTGCCTCTCCGGCCGTGATGACATGTGGCCGGTAATAGTACGTATGTATGGGTGTCCTTAGTTCCCTCGGCGCATGAAATTCAGGTAACTCGACGGCATCCCTCACTCCGTTCCGGTATCGGTGGTGCCCCCGCGTTGTCCGCGGGTCGGGCGGGAGGGCAGGATTGCGGTCATGACGCACGCGATGCTGAAGGGCTCCAACGTCCCTCTCGACACCGCGGCCGTACGGGCCGTGCTCCGCTGGACCCCGGGCCCCGGGGTCCCCGACGTGGATGCCTCCGCCCTGCTCCTGGGGCCGTCCGGGCGCGTGCGGTCCGACGAGGACTTCGTCTTCTACAACCAG
This sequence comes from Streptomyces sp. NPDC037410, assembly GCF_055602235.1. NCBI lineage: Bacteria > Bacillati > Actinomycetota > Actinomycetes > Kitasatosporales > Streptomycetaceae > Streptomyces > Streptomyces sp. NPDC037410. The sequence continues at coordinate 209,373 of NZ_JBVJWR010000001.1, forward strand.
CCGCGCCACCCCTCGGGCCTGGTGCGGCGGCTGCCGAAGAAGCGGGTCGCCGAGGGTCTGACGGACACCGTGGAGGCCGATCTCGCCGGGCTGGACGTCTCCGTCGACCGGGTGGTGATCGCGGCCTCCTCGGACGGCGGCACCTTCCGGTCCGTCTCCGACCTGCGGATCCTGCTGTACGACGCGGTGGCCGGGGCGGAGCGCGAGCCGCTGGCCCTGTTCGACGTGACGGCGGAGACCGGCGAGGAGACGGCGGTCATCTGCGGCGAGCTGTACCGGCGCGGGGACGGCTGGAAGTTCCGCGCGGTGGGCCAGGGCTACCCGACGGGGCTCGTCGGCCTCGCCACGGACTTCGGCATCTCGGTCGACGAGGACGCCGCGGAGGGCCGGGACGGACGGGACGGTCTGGACGCTCTGGACGGCCAGGGCCTCCAGGGCGGGGCGCCGACGGCCTCCACCGGCTCCCTCCAGGGCGGCGCGCCGACGGACTCCACCGGCTCCCACGACCCCGACCTCGACCGGACCGTGGTCCACACGCCGGTGCCGCCTCAGCCGACCGTGCCGCCCATGCCGGACCGCGCGCCCGCCTACGGCTACCCGCAGCAGCCGGTGAACACGCCTGCCCCGGCGTACGGCTACCCGCAGCAGCCCGTGAACGCCCCGGCCCCCTCGTACGGCTACCCGCAGCCGGTGACCGCCCCCGAGCAGAACCCGGCGCCGGAGTTCCGCATGCCGCCGATGGGACCCCAGTTCATCCAGCAGTGACGCCGGGGCCCCTGACGCCGGGCCCCGGGGCAGGGCTCACGCCTTGGTCTTGTAGCCGCGGCCCCACTGGAGCCCCCAGCCGTACAGCCGGTCCAGTTCGGCCTGGAAGCCGTACACGAACCGCACCTCGCGGCGGACGGTCAGCTCGCCCTTGACGTTCTCCATGGAGAAGACGGCGCAGGAGCGGGCCTGCGGGGCGCGCTCGTCGAGCTCGATCTCGATCCGGGGGCCGTTGCTCGGGTAGAGCGTGACCTTGGCGTGCGTACGGTCGAAGGCCGGCGTCTGGTCGTAGATGTACGCGAAGAACAGCAGCCGCTTGAAGTCGTCCCGGTGGTCCAGGTTGACGAAGATCGTCTCGCCCGAGGAGCCGCCGAAGCGGTCGTCGCCGCTCAGCTTCACGTACGGGGCGGCGTTGAGGTCGCCGAAGAAGCCGCCGAGCGGCTGCACGACGCCCTTGCTGCCGTCGGCGAGCTCGTAGAGGCAGCCCAGGTCGAGGTCGACGTTGACCATGCCCTGGGTGTGGGCCTGGACGACCTCGGGCTTGAAGAGCTGCGCGGGGTTCCGCAGCAGCCGTCCGCTCTGGCGGGAGCGGCCCTCTATGTCGGAGGTGCGCATCCGCCAGGAGAGGTTCACCCGGAGGTTGCCGCTGGCGGCGCCCTGCTGGGTGAGCGAGACGGTCGGGCGCCGTTTCGTCAGATCGATCGCGTTCGACGCGGCGCTGCCCGAGTCGAACTGCGCCGCCCTCCCCGGAAACAGGTTGTCCCAGAAGGCCATGTCGCCTTCACCCCCCACTGGTCGTCAACACCGCGGCCGTCGGCGCCGCGCACATGCCCGCGGGGCGGCCGGATGCACCGGCCGCCCCGCAGGGAAGCATTCCTCACCGCCGGGGGTGTCACACCCCGGACGGCACCTCGGTCTTGTCGTTCGCGGAGCCGCCCTCGGCCGCCGCGAGCCGCTGGTTGCGCCGGACGGAGGACCAGAAGGACCAGCCGATGAGCGCGACGCCGATGCCGCCGGTGACGATCTCGGGGATCTCGTACTGGATGGTGATCATGAGGACCACGGCCAGGGCGCCGATCGCGTAGTGGGCGCCGTGCTCCAGGTAGACGTAGTCGTCGAGGGTGCCCTGGCGGACCAGGTAGACCGTCAGCGAACGGACGTACATGGCGCCGACGCCCAGGCCGAGCGCCATCAGGACGATGTCGTTGGTGATGGCGAAGGCGCCGATGACACCGTCGAAGGAGAAGGAGGCGTCGAGGACCTCCAGGTAGAGGAACATGAAGAAGGCGGCCTTGCCGGCGAGCTGGACCACGGAGACCTTCTTGCCCGTGCGCTTGGCCTCTTCCTCGGCCTCCTGCTCGGCCTCCTCTTCCTCCTCCAGCTTGTTCTCGAAGTAGCCGGAGAGACCGCCGACGACGAGGTACGTGATGAGGCCGGCGATGCCGGAGATCAGGACCGTCTGCGCCTTGTCGACGTGCGCGCCGCCGTGCTGGTGGGCGTGGGTCGCGAAGGTCATCGAGGTGATGAGCAGGACGACGAGGGCGATGCAGACCGACAGCATGTCGACCTTGCCGAGCTTGGCCAGCGGGCGCTCGATCCAGCGCAGCCACTGGATGTCACGCTCCTCGAAGATGAAGTCGAGGAAGATCATCAGCAGGAACATGCCACCGAAGGCGGCGATCGACGGGTGCGCGTCGGTGACCAGCTGCTGGTAGCGGTCGGCGTCGTTCAGCGCGAGATCGACGGCTTCGATGGGCCCGATCTTCGCGCTGATCGCGACGATCACGACGGGGAAGACGAGGCGCATGCCGAAGACGGCGATGACGACGCCGATCGTGAGGAAGATCTTCTGCCAGAAGGCATTCATCTTCTTCAGGATTCCGGCGTTGACCACCGCGTTGTCGAACGACAGGGAGATCTCGAGGACGCAGAGGATCGCGACGATCCCGAACGCCTCCCACCCTCCGTACAACACCGCCACGGCCAGGCCGACCACAGTGATCGCGAACGACCAGCCGAAGGTTTTCAGAATCACTGTCTACCCCATCGTGAAATTACAGGCTTTACGAAACGTTGACCCCGAAGTCTAGAGCGATGCCCCGAAGCCCGGACGCGTACCCCTGCCCCACCGCACGGAACTTCCATTCGCCGTTGTAGCGATAGAGCTCGCCGAAGATCATCGCGGTCTCGGTGGAGGCGTCCTCCGAGAGGTCGTAGCGGGCGAGCTCCTGGCCGTCCAGCTGGTTGACGACGCGGATGAAGGCGTTGCTGACCTGGCCGAAGCTCTGGCCGCGGTTGTCGGCGTCGTGGATCGACACCGGGAAGACGATCTTGTCGCAGTGGGCCGGCACCTTGGTGAGGTCCACGATGAGGGACTCGTCGTCCCCCTCACCCTCTCCGGTGAGGTTGTCGCCGGTGTGTTCGACGGAGCCCTCGGGGCTGCGGAGCTGGTTGTAGAAGACGAAGTACTCGTCCCCGAGCACCCGGCCGGCCTGGCACAGCAGGGCGCTGGCGTCGAGGTCGAAGGGGGCTCCGGTGGTGGAGCGCGCGTCCCAGCCGAGCCCCACGAGGACCTGGGTCAGGTTGGGTGCGGCTTTGGAGAGGGAGACATTGCCTCCCTTGGCGAGCGTGACGCCCATGATTCGGTTCCTCCCCGGTGGTGATGAGGCACGTCCGGCGCCGCACGCGAGGTGCGGCGCCGGACGGTTCGAACGGTTCGACTCAGACGTTGACGCCGAAGTCCTGCGCGATGCCGCGCAGACCCGAGGCATACCCCTGGCCGACGGCGCGGAACTTCCACTCCGCACCATGGCGGTACAGCTCGCCGAAGACCATGGCGGTCTCGGTCGAGGCGTCCTCGGAGAGGTCGTACCGGGCGATCTCGGCGCCGCCGGCCTGGTTCACGACGCGGATGAACGCGTTGCGCACCTGGCCGAAGGACTGCTGGCGGTTCTCGGCGTCGTAGATCGAGACCGGGAAGACGATCTTGGCCACGTCGGCCGGCACGCCGGCCAGGTTGACCTTGACCTGCTCGTCGTCGCCCTCGCCCTCGCCGGTGAGGTTGTCACCGGTGTGCTCGACCGAGCCGTCGGCGCTCTTGAGGTTGTTGAAGAAGACGAAGTCCTGGTCGTTGCGGACCTTGCCCGCCTCGCTCACCAGGATGGCGCTGGCGTCGAGGTCGAAGTCCGTACCGGTGGTGGTGCGGACGTCCCAGCCCAGACCGACGGTCACGGCGGTGAGGCCAGGGGCCTCCTTGGTCAGCGAGACGTTGCCGCCCTTGCTGAGGCTGACTCCCACGAGTCCCTCCATAGGTTTTCAGGGGCAGCGCCCCAGTCGTGCGTTGGCATCGGATCAACGACTGGATCCTAGTGACGGGTTCCCGGTCGAAACAGTCGATTCGCCCGGTGATTCCGAGGGTGTCGGTCCCGTTCCCGCCCTGCGGGCCCTCAGAGGGCTTCGAGGGCCTTGAGGTAGTCGCCGAGGTCACGGGCGTCCGAGAGGGCGTTCACGACGGTCCAGCGGACGACGCCCTCCTTGTCGATGACGAAGGTGCCGCGGACCGCGCAGCCCTTCTCCTCGTCGAAGACGCCGTACGCCCGGGAGACCTCGCCGTGCGGCCAGAAGTCGGAGAGCAGCGGGAACTCCAGGTCCTCCTGGTCGCCGAAGACGCGGAGGGTGTGGATCGAGTCGTTGGAGACGGCGAGGAGCCGGGTGTCGTCGTTGACGAACGCCGGGAGGTTCTCGCGGAGCTCGCGGAGTTCGCCGGTGCAGACGCCGGTGAAGGCGAACGGGTAGAAGAGCAGCACCACGTTCTGCTCGCCGCGGAAATCGGAGAGCCGCACGGTCCGGCCGTGGTTGTCCTTGAGCTCGAACTCCGGGGCCTTGGTGCCGACCTCGATCGCCATCGCGTACGCGTCCCTTCCGACGGGGCCCGGGCCTCGGCCGTGTCGCCTTGGCCGTGTCGCCTTGGGCCGTATCGGTGAACCCGGGTGGAACCCACCCTACGGCCTGCGCACGAAAGCCCCCGCCGGGGGACCCGGCGGGGGCTTCTCGCAGCGTGGTGATCAGCGCTTGGGGGCGACCAGGCGGGTGCCGGCCCAGTCCTTGGCGACGCTGATGCTCTTGGTCTGGGAGAGACCCGCTGTCTGCGCGGCATCGTTGATGTCGGACGGCTCGATGTAGCCGTCACGGCCGGTCTTCGGGGTCAGCAGCCAGATCACGCCGCCGTCCTCCAGAAGACCGATGGAATCCACCAGGGCGTCGGTGAGGTCACCGTCCTCGTCACGGAACCAGAGCACGACGGCGTCGGCGACGTCGTCGTAGTCCTCGTCCACGAGGTCGGCCCCGATGATGGACTCGATGCCTTCACGGAGATCCTGGTCGACGTCTTCGTCGTAGCCGATCTCCTGGACCACCTGTCCGGGCTCGAACCCCAGCCTCGCTGCCGGGTTGGTCCGCTCCTCCGCGTGGTCCGCGGTCGCGCTCACGGCTTGCCTCCTGCTCATTCGGAAAATGCTGTGGGCCACGCGTATGCGCGCGGCGCTGGCCGTAGTCCACACGTGCCGGGGCGGATCGCGCAAGTACCCGGCCGCCGAGACCGCCGAAACGGTGACGTTTGGGGCCGTCTCGCCGCAACTTCCGGCACCGCCGGTCCCTCCTCAGTGATCAGGCACACATGCTTCGTCCCGGTTTACGGACTTCTGCGGTTTCAGTCTGCCGAACGCCCGGACGAAACGCATGCGCGGGTTGAGCGTAAGGTTGCGATTTGACCGCACGCAGACCTCGTCCAGACCGCTCCCGGACCGCTGGAGACATCCGAAAGACAGGCCCTGAGACGGGCCCTGGGCACCCCCCGGGGGTTACCCCTCGGTAAATGTGACGTCTGGCGCCGGCGGGGTACACGATGGACATCCCGACCACCCGTGGCCCCGTGGGTACCACCGAACAGCGAAGGAAGAGCGTGGCTCCCGGATCCGATCGCAACCCGATCATCATTGGCGGCCTTCCCAGCCAGGTCCCGGATTTCGACCCGGAAGAGACCCAGGAATGGCTCGACTCCCTCGACGCGGCCGTCGACGAGCGGGGCCGTGAGCGGGCCCGCTACCTCATGCTCCGGCTGATCGAGCGGGCCCGCGAGAAGCGCGTGGCCGTGCCCGAGATGCGCAGCACGGACTACGTCAACACCATCGCCACCAGGGACGAGCCGTTCTTCCCCGGCAACGAGGAGATCGAGCGCAAGGTCCTCAACGCCACCCGGTGGAACGCGGCCGTGATGGTCTCGCGCGCCCAGCGCCCGGGCATCGGCGTCGGCGGCCACATCGCGACCTTCGCCTCCTCCGCCTCCCTGTACGACGTCGGCTTCAACCACTTCTTCCGCGGCAAGGACGAGGGCGACGGCGGCGACCAGATCTTCTTCCAGGGGCACGCCTCCCCCGGCATCTACGCCCGCGCGTACCTCCTCGACCGGCTGAACGAGACCCAGCTCGACGCCTTCCGCCAGGAGAAGTCGAAGTTCCCGAACGGTCTTTCGTCGTACCCGCACCCGCGGCTCATGCCGGACTTCTGGGAGTTCCCGACCGTGTCGATGGGCCTCGGCCCGCTCGGCGCGATCTACCAGGCGCGGATGAACCGGTACATGGAGGCGCGCGGCATCGCCGACACCTCCAAGTCGCACGTCTGGGCGTTCCTCGGCGACGGCGAGATGGACGAGGTCGAGTCGCTCGGCCAGCTGTCCATCGCGGCTCGTGAGGGTCTGGACAACCTCACCTTCGTCGTCAACTGCAACCTCCAGCGGCTCGACGGCCCGGTCCGCGGCAACGGCAAGATCATCCAGGAGCTGGAGTCGATCTTCCGGGGCAACGGCTGGAACGTCATCAAGCTGATCTGGGACCGCTCCTGGGACCCGCTGCTCGCACAGGACCGCGACGGCATCCTGGTCAACAAGCTGAACACCACCCCGGACGGCCAGTTCCAGACGTACGCCACGGAGACCGGCGGCTACATCCGGGAGCACTTCTTCGGCGACGACCACCGTCTGCGGGCCATGGTCGAGGGCATGACGGACCAGCAGGTCCTGCACCTCGGCCGCGGCGGCCACGACCACAAGAAGATCTACGCGGCCTACGCGGCGGCGAAGGCCCACGCGGGCCAGCCGACCGTGATCCTCGCCCAGACCGTCAAGGGCTGGACGCTGGGCCCGAACTTCGAGGGCCGCAACGCGACCCACCAGATGAAGAAGCTGACGGTCGACGACCTCAAGCGCTTCCGCGACCGGCTGCACATCCCGGTGACGGACAAGCAGCTGGAGGACGGCCTCCCGCCGTACTACCACCCGGGCCGGAACTCCGAGGAGATCCAGTACATGCACGACCGCCGCAAGGCGCTGGGCGGGTACGTCCCGACCCGGGTCGTGCGGGCGAAGCCGCTGCCCCTCCCCGACGACAAGACCTACGCCGCCGCCAAGAAGGGCTCCGGGCAGCAGTCGATCGCCACCACGATGGCCTTCGTCCGCATCCTCAAGGACCTCATGCGGGACAAGGAGATCGGCAAGCGCTTCGTGCTGATCGCCCCCGACGAGTACCGCACCTTCGGCATGGACGCGTTCTTCCCGAGCGCCAAGATCTACAACCCGCTGGGCCAGCAGTACGAGGCGGTGGACCGCGAACTCCTCCTCGCCTACAAGGAGTCGCCGACCGGCCAGATGCTGCACGACGGCATCTCCGAGGCCGGCTGCACGGCCTCGCTGATCGCCGCCGGCTCCGCGTACGCCACGCACGGCGAGCCGCTGATCCCGGTGTACGTCTTCTACTCGATGTTCGGCTTCCAGCGGACCGGCGACCAGTTCTGGCAGATGTCCGACCAGCTGGCCCGCGGCTTCGTGCTCGGTGCCACCGCCGGCCGCACGACGCTGACCGGCGAGGGCCTCCAGCACGCGGACGGCCACTCCCACCTCCTCGCCTCGACCAACCCGGCCTGCATCGCCTACGACCCGGCGTACGGGTTCGAGATCGCGCACATCGTCAAGGACGGTCTGCGGCGGATGTACGGCCCCGAGGCCGAGGACGTCTTCTACTACCTGACGGTCTACAACGAGCCGATCCAGCACCCGGCCGAGCCCGAGAACGTGGACGTGGACGGCATCCTCCAGGGCATCCACCGCCTGAAGGCCGGCGAGACGGGCACGATCCCGGCGCAGATCATGGCCTCCGGCGTCGCCGTGCCGTGGGCGATCGAGGCGCAGCGGATCCTCGCCGAGGAGTGGAACGTCAAGGCCGACGTCTGGTCCGCGACCTCCTGGACCGAGCTGCGCCGCGAGGCCGTGGCCGTCGAGCAGCACAACCTGCTCCACCCGGACGAGGAGCAGCGCGTCCCGTACGTGACGCGCAAGCTCCAGAGCTCCCAGGGCCCGTTCGTCGCGGTCTCGGACTGGATGCGGTCGGTGCCGGACCAGATCTCCCGCTGGGTGCCCGGCCGGTACACCTCGCTGGGCGCGGACGGCTTCGGCTTCGCGGACACGCGCGGTGCGGCCCGCCGGTACTTCCACATCGACGCGCAGTCGATCGTGCTCACCGTGCTGACCGAACTCGCCCGCGACGGCAAGATCGAGCGGTCGGCCCTGAAGCAGGCCGTGGACCGCTACCAGCTGCTCGACGTGGCGGCCGCCGACCCGGGCGCCGCGGGCGGCGACGCCTGACGGCGCCCGTAGGGCGCCTGTACGACGCCTGACGACAGCCCCTGTGGCTCGTTTTGGCTGGTGAGGGCGGTGGGACGCGGTCCCGCCGCCCTTCGGCATTCCTTACGATGCCGGTCATGCCCGTCAAGAAGGTCCGCTGGGAAGAGCGCACCCAGACACCGCTCCTCGTGCTCGCCGTCGCGTTCGGCATCGCCTACGCGGTGCCGATCGTGGCTCCCGGCGCCGATCCGTGGGTGCACCGGCTGTGCACCCACGTCGAGTGGACCGTCTGGGGCGCCTTCGCCCTCGACTACCTCGTCCGTCTCGCGCTGGCCCCGGACCGCCGTTGCTTCGTGCGCGGCCATCTGCTCGATCTGCTCGCGGTGATACTGCCGATGGTGCAGCCGCTGCGGCTGCTGCGGGTCGTCTCCACGCTCCTCCTCGTGGGTCGGCGGGCCCGGATGGCCCCGCAGATAACGCTCACCACGTATGTGGCGGGCGCGGTGGTCGGGCTGATGATGTTCGGCTCGCTTGCCGTGCTGCACGTGGAGCGGGACGCCCCGCACGGCAACATCAAGACGCTCGGGGACGCGGTGTGGTGGTCGTTCACCACGATGACCACCGTCGGCTACGGCGACCACGCCCCGACCACGGGTCTCGGCCGGATCCTCGCGGTGGGCCTGATGCTCTCGGGCATCGCCCTGCTCGGTGTCGTCACCGCCAACATCGCGGCCTGGTTCATCTCCCGCTTCGACCGGGACGACGCCGTGGAGCGGCGGCAGACGGAGCTCCTGGAGGCGCTCACCCTGGAGGTCCGGGAGCTCCGCGCCGAGGTGGCCCGGCTCACCGCCCCGCCGGATCCGAAGGGGACGGAGAGGCTGGTGGGGCCGGAGGGCCCGGAGGAGCTGGTGGGGCCGGAGAAGCTAGTGGGGCCGGACGAGCCGGCCGAGGTCCCCTCGCCTACCGCTCCCACAGCTTGAACGCTCTGACCTCGTAGGCCGTCTGCGGCACCCAGGTCCCCCGCCCCGGGTACGTCTCGAACTCTCCCGTCTCCGCGCACTCGGCCGACTGGTACGTGGTGACCGGCCGGCCCGTGCGGTTCGCGAGGGACTGGGCCGAGGTGCCCGTCGGCAGGGCGACGCAGCTGTCGATGTCGGTCGTCGCCAGCTCGTGCGTCCACGGCCTGCCCTTGAAGTCGGACTTGGGCCAGAGGCAGAGCCGCCCGGGCCCGCAGGCGCCGAGCACGGTCCCTGACGGCGCGGCGGCCGGCGGTGCGGCCAGCGGCGCGGCCGGTGCCGCTGCCGGAGCCGCCGGTGCCGCCGGTGCCGCCGTCAGGGCGGTCAGGAGGAGGGCCGTGACGGCCATACCGGTGAGGACGGTCTTCTTGTACATGCTGATGAACCCCCGTTTCGTCACTCTCTGTAATCACGAGAATGGCGGAGGTGTCCCGCCGATGGAAGAGGGGCCGCCCCCGTTCACGCGAACGGGTGACGGCCCCTTACGGGAACCCTGAGGGGCCTGAGGCCCTGACGGGCGAGCGTCAGATGTGGCCGCCCATGCCGCCCGCCTCCGCGTTCTCGCCGCGCTTGGTGAGCATCGCGACCAGGGCCGCGACGACCGCGACGCCGCCAGCGACGGTGAAGGCCAGGCCCATGCCGTCGAGGAAGGTGTCGTGGATGACCCCGGTGATCTGCTGGAGGAGACCGGGGGTCATCCCCGGCGCCTGGGCCAGCTCCGGCGGGGCCATGCCGAACTCGGCGGCCTGCTCAAGGCGCGGGTCGGCCGGGACCGGGATGCCGGCCTCCTTCCAGTTCCCCGCGAAGGAGTCGGCGACCTTCGAGGACATGACGGCGCCGAGCACGGCCGTGCCGAGCGCGCCGCCGACCTGCATGGCGGCCTGCTGCAGACCGCCGGCGACACCGGACAGTTCGAGCGGCGCGTTGCCGACGATGACCTCGGTCGCGCCGACCATGACCGGGGCGAGACCCAGGCCGAGGAGGGCGAACCAGAGGGACATGGCGAGGGTGCTGGTGCCGGAGGTGAGCGTGATCATGCCGAACATCGCGACGGCCGTGCAGACCATGCCGCCGACGAGGGGCACGCGCGGCCCGAACTTGGTGATCAGCGCGCCGGCCAGCGGCGAGGAGACGATCATCATCGCGGTCAGCGGCAGCAGGTGCAGACCGGCGTCGACCGGGCCGAGCCCCTTCACGCCCTGGAGGTAGAAGGTGACGAAGAAGAGGCCGCCCATGAAGGCGAAGGCCATCAGGACCATCAGCACCACGCCGGCCGAGAGCGGCACGGAACGGAACATGGCCAGCGGGATCAGCGGCTCCTTGACCTTGGTCTCCCAGAAGGCGAAGACCGCGAACAGGAACAGCGCGCCGATCAGGCAGCCCCACGTCTTGCCGCTGGACCAGCCCCAGGACTCGCCGGCCTTGATGAGGCTCCAGACGAGGGAGGCCATGGCGCCGGAGAGCAGCAGGATGCCGAGGAGGTCGAAGGAGCGCGGCGCGTTCTCGGCGCGGTGGTCCTTGAGGATGAGCAGGCCGAGGACGAGCGCGACGACGCCCACCGGCACGTTGATGAAGAAGACGGACTGCCAGCTGACGTGCTCCACGAGGAAGCCGCCGAGGATCGGGCCGCCGGCCGTGGACGCGCCGATGACCATGCCCCAGATGCCGATCGCCATGTTCAGCTTCTCGGCGGGGAAGGTGGCGCGCAGCAGGCCGAGCGCGGCCGGCATGAGCAGGGCGCCGAAGAGGCCCTGCAGGACGCGGAAGGCGATCACGGCGCCGATGGAGTGCGACAGGCCGATCGCGCCGGAGGCGCCGGCGAAGCCCGCGATGCCGATGAGGAAGGTCTGCCGGTGGCCGAAGCGGTCACCCAGCTTGCCGGCGGTGATCAGGGCGACGGCGAGCGCGAGCAGATAGCCGTTGGTGATCCACTGGACCTGGGCGAGGGTGGCGCCGAGGTCGTCCTTGATGGCGGGATTGGCGATGGCGACGATCGTGCCGTCGAGCGCGACCATCATCACGCCCACTGCCACGCCGAAGAGCGTCAACCATGGGTGGCCGCGCAGTCCCTTCGCCGGGACCGGAACGGGTTCCCGGGTGCCCCCCTGACCCTGCGGGGCCTTTTCCACGGTGGTCTGACTAGTCATGGAAAGAGGCTAATGACAGCGACTGACAATTGACAAAGCGAATCATGCGTCGGTAACTGTCACGTAGCTCACAGGTAGGCTGAGCAGGACGAAATGCCGGAAAAGAGGACCCCGCCGTGACCGTGCCCGTGTCCCTGTCCGTGCCCGCGCCTGTGCCCGTGCCCGGACTGCGCGAGCGGAAGAAGCAGCGCACGCGCGACGCGCTGATCCGGGTCGCCCTGGAGCTCTTCACCACGCAGGGGTACGAGGAGACCACCGTCGACGAGATCGTCGACGCCGTCGAGGTCTCCCAGCGCACCTTCTTCCGGTACTTCTCCTCCAAGGAGGAGGTCGCCTTCGCCGTCCAGCGCATGGTCGAGGAGCGTTTCGTGCACGCCCTCGGCCTGCGGCCCGCGGACGAGGCCCCGTTCGACGCGATGCGCAACGCCGTCCTGTCCGCCTGGGACACCATCGGCGAGGCGATCGAAGAGGTCGTCCCCGTCGACCTGCACCTGCGCGCGTACCGGATGATCGAGTCGACGCCGGCGCTGCTCGCCGCGCATCTGCGGCGCTCCACCGAGATGGAGGAGACCATCGCCCGGATCATCGCCGCGCGCGAGGGCCTCGACGTCGACGAGGACCCGCGCCCGCGCATCGCGGTGGCCGCGTTCAGCGGGGTGATGCGGGTGACCGGGCAGATGTGGGGCCGGGGTACGGACGGGAGCCTGGAGGCCATCCGCGCGCTCACCGAGCGGTACCTCGACCACCTCGGCCCCGCGCTCGCGCCGCGCTGGCGGGACTGACGGAGCCGGGACCGGCGGAGGCCGGGCCGACAGGGCGGGACTGACGCAGACAGGACCGGCGGAGGCCGGGCCGACAGGACGGGCCTGACGCAGACAGGACCGGCGCAGGCCGGGCCGACAGGACGGGCCTGACGCAGACAGGACCGGCGCAGGCCGGCCGATGGAGCGGGCCCGTATCGTGGGTACGGGAGCCACCCCGTCGTCAGCCGGGCGCCGCGCCCCGTAGGGTGGCCGCCCGTGACCTCCGTCGATGCCTCGCCCGCCCTCGTCGCCACGCGCGCGCTCCTCGCACTCGCCGTCGTGTTCGTGCTCCTCGCGACCACCGGGTGGACCACCATCCGCCACCGGCCCGAGCCGTGGCCGTCCCGCGAGGCCGCGCTCGCCGCCTGGGCGAAGGACCGGATCGACCACCGTCCGCTGCCCGACCCGGACGCCCCGGCCCGTACCATCGCCGCGTTCTTCGCCCGGCTCGGCCCGGCGGGCGGCGTCCGGCTCGCCGCCCGGCACCCGCTCGTCGTCGGCAACCTCAACGGCGCCCCGGTCACCCTGCGCTACCGCGCCAACCGCTCCACCCTCGCGCGCGCGTACGCCGCCGAGCGGAACAGGGTCGACGACACCAGGCTCTCCCCCGAGGGCCGGCACGAGGCACGCCGCCGCGTCGACCGCTTCGCCTCCCTGATGCGGCCCGGCCGGCAGGTCCTCGCCTTCGACCCGACCGGTACGGGGCGGGCCGCCGAGGTCCTCGGGGACCTGGAGCACGCCCGGCGCGTCTCGGTGATCGTGCCCGGCGTCGACACCAACCTGCTCACCTTCCAGAAGACCAACGGTCGCTACGGCGCCCCCGCCGGCATGGCCGAGGCCCTCTACGCGGCCGAGCGGCGGACCTCGCCCGACGCGCGCGTGGCGGTGATCGCCTGGGCCGACTACACCGCCCCCGCCGGGATCGGGGTCGACGCGGTGACCGGCCGGCTGGCCGCGGAGGGAGCCGTACGCCTGATCGGTCTCACCGAGTCGCTGCCCGCACGCGCGCGCGTGGCGCTCTTCTGCCACAGCTACGGCTCCGTGCTCTGCGGGGTCGCCGCGCCCCGGCTGCCCGCCCGGGTGACCGACCTCGCCGTGGCCGGAAGCCCCGGCATGCGGGTCGAGCGGGCCGCCGACCTCGACAGCCACGCGCGCGTGTGGGCCATGCGGGACGCCGACGACTGGATAGCGGACGTGCCGCACCTGGAGGTCGGCGGGATCGGCCACGGCGCGGACCCGGTCGCGCCCGAGTTCGGCGCGAGGCTGCTCTCCGCGCGCGGGGCGCTCGGCCACAGTGGCTATTTCGTGCCGGGTACGCAGAGCCTCGGCAACTTCGCCGCGATAGGCGTCGGGGCGTACCCGCGACTGGTCTGCGCACGTGCCGACAGCGCTTGCCACGACGGAATATCCGGCACGGAAGGGCTCTGACGCGCGTAGATCACGCAATTTCGGGACCTATCACAGGGGCGACGCAAGGGCACACGCCGCTTACGATGAGGCGCATGGGTGATGTGCTGGCCGGAATTCATGCCACCTGGGAGCTCGAGAGCGACGCCCTCGTCATCCGCTTCGACCGGGGGATCCGCACGCCGAAGCTGTTCAGCGCGCTGGGCGAGAGACGCGTACCGCACGAGGCGCTGGCGTCGGTGACGCTCACGCCCGGCAAGCGGGGCACCGTCGTGCTGCACGCCGTGCCGAGGCCGGGCGCCGATCCGCTGATGGAGGCGGCCGGGGGGCAGCTCAAGGAGGGCAGCGATCCGTACCGCCTGGTGCTCCCGGCGGAACGCGAGACGCTCGCCGAGCAGTACCGGGACGAGCTGCGGACGCTCCTCGCGTCGCGCCCGGGGGCCGCGGGGGCCGCCGGGTTCGAGGCGGACGGGGCGTACGGAGCGGACGGGGCGTACGACGGGACCTCGGGGGGCTTCGCGCCCGCCGAAAGGTTCCTGGTGGCGCCGCCGCCCGGGCCGCAGTCCTTCAAGGCGTACGACGGGAAGGCCAGCTTCGACGGGACCTCCGAGGTCGCCTTCCGCTGGTCCTGGACGGGCGCGTCCTCCGAGAAGTGGAAGGCCGGCGACCAGGTCTTCCCCGTACGGGACCTCTGCGGGGTCGAGTGGCGCTCGCCGGACGGCGTCGACGGGTACCTGCGGCTCGTGCCCCGGGGCGGCGGGTCCGCGGGCGTCGAGCCCGACCAGGACCCGGCGTGCGTCGTCTTCGGCCGGTACGGGCCGGTGTACGAGTCCCTCACGTTCGCGGCGGCCGTCCTCGCGGCGGTGCGGGGCAAGGACCGCGCGCCCGTGCCCGCGGGGGTGCGGGACGCGGAGCGGCGGGATCCCGGGGTGGTGGCTGAAAGGATTCGGCACTTGGGGGAGCTGCATCGGGCGGGGCTGGTCACGGATGCGGAGTTCTCGGCGAAGAAGGCGGAGCTCCTGGCGGAGCTTTGACGGTGCGGGGCGGTCCGCGCCTTCGCCCGAGCCGCGCCTTCGCGTTCCGTGCCCTGACCCCGCACCGCTAGGGCGCCGTCACTCGCGGTGCGGGTCCAGGCGCGGGAGCCTCTGGCGCCGGCGTGGGCGCCGTTCCGTTGTGCCCACCCGTTCCGCCCCAGCGGAACGATTGCCCACAACGGGGGCGCGCAGGGCCACAACGGGGGGGTCATACCTCGGTATCAGTCCGTACCCCGGTCCTCGGTATGACGCCCGGGTGCGGGAGCGCTGCCTACGCTGGCCCTCTCATGGTTACCGAATCGCGGCGTGAGCCGTCCAGTGTCAAGCCGGCCGTCGTTCGTCGTCTCGTGCGGGTGCGGGAGGCGTTTCAGGGGGTCGGGGTCGCGCTCGCCAGTCCCGCCGTGCCGGGGGCGCCGTTGCTCGCCGGGGCCTCGAATCGGTGGGTGCGGCTGCTGCCGTATGTCGTCGCCCTCGCCTTCACCGCCGCGCTCCTCCCCTCCACCGTCCTGCTCCTCCTCAACGACTACGGCGTCAACGGCGCCCTCGCCGGGGCCGTCGCCACCGCGCAGACGCTGCCGCTGCTGCTCGCCGTCGCCCGGCCCCTCCAGGCCTGGTGGATCGTGTTCGCCGCCGATGTGCTCGGCGCGCTCGTGCTGCTCTCGGGGGACGGGACCCGCGCGGAGTACTGGCCCTGGCCCCCGACCGTCCTCGTCGGGTACTGCGCCCTCATGGTCGCCCTCGGGCTTCGCGAGTCCCGTCGGGCGCTGTTCGGGGTGTGGCTGGCGACCGGCGTGGCCGGTTACGTCCTGGAGGCCTTCCGGCCCGCCGGGTTCACCAGCATCCACACCCTCCTGCTCGTGCTCAGCGGTGTGCTGCTGCTCCTCACCTCGGCCGTCCGCGGCCGCAGTGACGCCCAGCGGCGCCTCGCCGAGCAGGAGACCATCAGCGAGGCCGAGCGGGCCCGCCGGACGCTCCTGGAGGAGCGGGCCAGGATCGCGCGCGAGCTGCACGACGTCGTCGCCCACCACATGTCCGTGATCACCGTGCAGGCGGACTCGGCCCCGTACCGCATCCCCGAACTCCCCGACGCGGCCCGCGAGGAGTTCGGCTCGATCGCGGCCGGCGCGCGCGAGTCGCTGGCCGAGATGCGCCGGCTGCTCTCCGTCCTCCGCAGTGACGGCAGCGAGGGCGAGCGGGCCCCGCAGCCGGGCCTCGACCGGGTCCAGCAGCTCGTCGAGGCGACCGTACGCGCGGGCGTGCCGGCCGAGTTGCGGCTCGCGGCCGACCTCGGCGAGGTGCCGCAGGCCGTGGACCTGTCCGCGTACCGGATCGTGCAGGAGGCCCTGGCCAACGTCGTGCGGCACGCGCCCGGGGCGTCGACCCGCGTGTCGGTCCGGGCCGAGGACGGGTGGCTGACGGTCCTCGTCGTCAACGGGCCGTCCCTGGAGGAGCGTTCCTCCGTGGAGCGCGGGGTCCCCGGCACCGGGCACGGGCTCGTCGGCATGCGGGAACGCGTACGGTTGACCGGCGGCTCGCTGGACACCGGGCCGCTGCCGGACGGCGGCTTCCGGGTCGCGGCCAGGCTTCCCCTGCGTACGAAGGGCACCGAGTGACCATCCGCGTGATCATCGTCGACGACCAGGCCATGGTGCGGGCCGGTTTCGCCGCGCTGCTCGCCGCGCAGCCCGACATCGACGTGGTCGGCGAGGCGCCGGACGGGCGGCAGGGCGTGGAGGTGGCGCGCTCGGCGCACCCGGACGTGGTCCTGATGGACGTGCGGATGCCGGAGCTGGACGGGCTGGCCGCCGCCCGGGAGATCCTGCACCCGCCGGCCGGGGTCACGCACCGGCCGAAGGTGCTGATGCTGACCACCTTCGACGTCGACGACTACGTGTACGAGGCGCTGCGCGCGGGGGCGTCCGGCTTCCTCCTCAAGGACGCGCCGCCGGCCGATCTCATCGCGGCCGTACGGGTGGTGGCGGCCGGCGAGGCCCTCCTCGCGCCGTCCGTGACCCGCCGCCTCATCGCCGACTTCGCGGCCTCACGCCCGGCACCCCGCCGGGACGCCACGGCGCTGCGTCTGAACGGGCTCACCCCGCGTGAGACGGAGGTCCTGGAGCTGATCGCCCGTGGCCTGTCCAACCAGGAGATCGCGGCGAGCCTGGTCCTCGCCGAGCAGACGGTGAAGACCCACATCGGGCGGGTCCTCGCCAAGCTGGACCTGCGCGACCGGGCCCAAGCGGTCGTCTTCGCCTACGAGTCGGGGCTTGTGACCCCCGGAGCGAACTGATCCACGGAGCGAACTGATCCCTGGAGCGAACCGATCCCCGGCACGAGCTGATCCACGGCACGATCTGACGTCCGGGGGAAAACCCCACCCCTGACGTGGGGTTGGCTGCTCCTCCATCCCCTACCTCGGTATCAGAGGGCAGTTGGCTCCTCGGTGTGACGTGTCGTCACCTCTCGTCTTCCTACCTTCCTCTCGCCAACGACACGAGCGAGGGAGGGCGGGCCGATGCGCCGCTTCACGAGGACCCTGATCACCGCAGCCGCGGTGACCGGCGTGATCGCCGGGACGGCCGGCTGGGCGTCCGGAAACACCCAGGAGGCCGTGACCGGGGCCCCGGTCGGGACCGCTGCGTGGCGGGCTGCGGGGCTGCCCGACCCGGAGCGGATGGGGCCGGCCGAGGTCGCGCGGTTCTTCGCGGGGCTGAGTCCCGTACGACAGGAAGAGCTGGCCCGGGCGCACCCGACGGTCGTCGGGAACCTCGACGGGGCGCCCCTGGAGCTGCGGTACGAGGCCAACGCCCGCTCCGCGCTGGGGGAGTTCGGCGGGGCTCGGGTCCTCGCCCGCGATCCGCGCGGCCGGGGTCTCGTGGCCCTGGTCTACGGGGACCTGGCGCGGGCCGAGCACGTGGCCGTGATCGTGCCCGGCTCCGACATCGACGCGGGCCACGTCGAGCCGCTCGCCGACATGGCGGGCGAGCTGCGCCGGGCGACCGGCGGGCGTACGGCCGTGGTCGCCTGGGCCGGGTACACCACCCCCGTCGGTGTCGGCCTGGACGCGGCCACCGGCCGGCTCGCCGAGGCCGGGGCCGAGCGCCTGACCCGGTTCACCGATGGCCTGGCGGCCGTGGGCGCCGCCGAGCCGTCCGTCTTCTGCCACAGCTACGGCTCCGTGGTCTGCGGCCTCGCCGCGCACGAGCTGAAGGCCAAGGACCTGGTGGTCTTCGGCTCGCCCGGAATGCGCGCCGAGAACGTATCCGAGCTCGGGACCTCCGCCCGCGTCTGGGCGGCGAAGGATCCCACCGACTGGATCGACCGGGTCCCGAACGTCGAGCTCGCGGGCCTCGGGCACGGCGCCGACCCCACCGACCCGGCCTTCGGGGCGCGCCGGATCCCGGCCGAGGACGCCGCCGGGCACGGCGGCTACTTCGCACCGGGCACCTCCTCCCTGCGTACGTTCGCCGCGATCGCCGAGGGGGGCGTCCGATGAAGACCCTGCCGATGAAGACCCTCATCCGGAAGATCGAGGCCTCCACGCCCGCCCACCGCGAGCGGGCGATCGACGGGCTTCGCGCCCTCGCCCTGCTCGCCGTGCCGACCGGGCACTGGCTGCTCGGCGGCTTCACGCTCTCCTCCGACGGCGCGATCCACAACGCGAGCCCGCTGGGCACCTTCCCCGGTCTCGCGCCCGTCAGCTGGGTCCTGCAGATGCTGGGGATCTTCTTCCTGGTCGGCGGGTACGCGTCGGTGCTTTCGTACCGGCGCCACGCGGGCTCCACGCGCGCGTGGCTCGGCGGCCGGCTCGCCCGGCTCGGGCGTCCGGTGCTCGGGGTCACCGCCGTGTGGGCGGCGCTGCTGCCCGTGCTGCACTTCGGTCTCGGGGTGCCCGTGGACACGCTGCGGACGGCGTCCACGCTGGTGATCCAGCCGCTGTGGTTCGTCGGGGTGTACACGGTGGTCACCGCGCTGACCCCGCTGTGCGTGCGGGCGGCCCGCCGCCTCGGGGCCTGGGCCGCTGCGCCGCTGCTCGGCTCGGTCGCCGTCGTCGACTTCCTGCGGTACGGGCCGTACGCCGACGCCGTGCCGTCCTGGCTGAGCGTCCTGAACATCCTGCCCGGCTGGCTGTTCGCGTATCAGCTCGGCGTCTCGTGGGGCGAGGGCCGGGTCGGCCGGCGCCACGCGTGGGGGCTGCTGCTCGGCGGCGCCGCGCTCTTCGCCGCGCTCCTGCTGCTCTTCGGCTACCCGGCGTCGATGGTCGGCGTCCCCGGCGAGGCCCGCACCAACTCGCACCCGCCGTCGCTGCTCGTCCTCGCCCTCGCCGCCGCGCAGGGCGGTGCGGCGATCCTGCTGCGGGACCGGCTCGGCGCGCTCCTGAGGCGGCCCGCGCTGTGGGCGCCGGTCGTCGTGGTCAACCTGTCCGCGATGACGATCCTGTGCTGGCACCAGACGGCGATGCTGACGGCCGCGATCCCCGCCTCGTACCTCGGGGAGGTCCCCGGTCTCCTCGGCGCGCCGGACTCGGTCGGCTGGATCCTCGCCCGGCTGGCCTGGATGCCGGTCTTCGCCGGTCTGCTGGTCCTGATCGGCCGGTACGCGCGCGTCTTCGAGTCCCCGTGGACGAAGACCGGCCCGGCCCGCCGCGCCCTGGCGGGGCTCTTCGCGGCGGGCTTCGCGGTCTTCGCCCTGGGACTGGCGTGAGCCGCTCAGACCTCGCGGCCCACCGACGTGAAGCGCATGTCCGGGTAGCGGTCGCCCGCCACCAGGCCGGCGATCGGCTCCAGTTCGGCGAGTTCGGCGGCGGTCAGGGTGATACGGGTGCCGGCGGCGTTCTCCAGGAGGCGGGAGCGCTTGCGGGTGCCGGGGATGGGGACCACGTCGAGGCCGTGCACGGCGGCCCGCTGCTGCACCCAGGCGAGGGCGATCTGGGCCGGGGTGGCGCCGTGGGCTGCGGCGATCTTCCGGACCGGGTCGAGGAGGGCGGCGTTCCGCTCGGCGTTCTCGCCGGTGAACCGCGGCTGGTACTTGCGGAAGTCACCGCCCGAGAGGTCCTTGCCGGCGTCGGCGAACGCGCCGGTCAGGAAGCCCCGGCCGAGCGGCGAGTACGGCACGAAGGTCACGCCGAGCTCGGCGGCGGCGCCGACGGCGCTGCGCTCCACGTCCCGGGAGAAGAGCGACCACTCCGACTGGAGGGCGGTGATCGGGTGCACCGCGTGGGCCTCGCGCAGTTCGTGCCCGGTGACCTCGCTCAGGCCCAGGAAGCGGACCTTGCCCTCCTGGACCAGCCCGGCCATCGCGCCGACGGACTCGGCGAGGGGGATCTCCGGGTCGCGGCGGTGCATGTAGTAGAGGTCGATGGTCTCGATGCCGAGGCGGCGCAGGCTGTCCTCCGCCGCCTTCTTGATGTACGCGGGGTCGTTGCGGACGCCGCGGTACGTGGGGTCGTCGGCGCGGCGCTCTATGGCGAACTTGGTGGCGAGGGTGACCTCGTCGCGGTGGGCGGCGAGGAACGGGGCGAGGAACTCCTCGTTGGCGCCGCTGCCGTAGATGTCGGCAGTGTCGATCAGGGTGACGCCGGCCTCCAGGGCCGCGTCGAGGGTGTCGCGGGCGGCGGCCTCGTCGGTGTCGCCGTAGAACTCGCTGATGCCCATGGCGCCGAAGCCCTGGACGCCGATCTCCGGTCCGTCCTGGCCGCCGAGACGCACGGTGCCGATCCTGGTCACGCTGGTCATGAAGATGTTCCTCCGCTTGCGGTCCCGTAATGGCCGATCTTGATGTCGAGCACGGCGAGCGTGTCCTGGAGCTCGGTGATGCGGGTGACGACGTCGCGCCGGGTGGCCTCCAGGAGCTCCCGCCGCGCGTCCCGGGTGTGGTCGCCCTCCCGCATCAGCTCGGCGTACCTGACCATGTCGGCGACCGGCATCCCGGTCAGCCGCAGCTTGCCGACGAAGGTCAGCCAGTGCAGGTCCCGCTCGGTGAAGCGGCGCTGTCCCGTGTGCGAACGGTCGACCTGCGGCAGCAGTCCGATCCGCTCGTACCAGCGCAGGGTGTGCGCGGTGAGCCCGGTCAGGGCGGCCACCTCGCTGATGGTGTAACGGTCCTTCCCCGTCAGTCCTGTCGTGCTCGCGATGCTCTCGGTCACGCTCATGGGCCCCACGCTAAAACGTTCGAGTGCACTCGAAGCAAGTAGGCTCGGGCCCATGCACAGCAGCCTGCCGAGCCTGGCGTCGATCGAGAACTGGCCCGTCCCCACCGCGGCCGCCGCCGTCGTCCGCGCGGACGGCACCCTGGCCGGGTCCCACGGCCCCACCGGGCACCGCTTCGCGCTCGCCTCCGTCACCAAGCCGCTCGCGGCGTACGCCGTCCTCGTCGCGTACGAGGAGGGGGCGATCGACCTCGACGAGCCGGCCGGGCCCGAGGGCGCGACCGTCCGCCACCTCCTCGCCCACACCTCGGGGCTCGCCTTCGACGAGAACCGGGTGATGGCCGCGCCGGGCACCCGCCGGATCTACTCCAACACCGGCTTCGAGGCCCTCGGCGACCATGTCGCCAAGGCCACCGACATCCCCTTCGCCGAGTATCTACACCAGGCGGTCCTCGAACCGCTCGGCATGACGTCGACTTCCCTGGAGGGCTCGCCCGCGAAGGACGGCGTGTCGACCGTCGACGACCTCGTGCGGTTCGCCGCCGAGGTGCAGGCGCCGCGGCTGCTCGACGCGCGGACCGTCCTGGACGCGATGACCGTCACGTACCCCGGTCTGACCGGCATCCTGCCCGGCTACGGGCACCAGAAGCCGAACGACTGGGGGCTCGGTTTCGAGATCCGCGACGGCAAGTCCCCGCACTGGACCGGCGCGAGCTCCTCGCCGCGCACCTTCGGGCACTTCGGGCAGGCCGGCACCTTCCTGTGGATCGACCCGGACGCGAGGGCCGCGTGCGTGGCCCTGACGGACCGGCCCTTCGGGGCGTGGGCGGTCGAGGCGTGGCCGCCGTTCACGGACGCGGTGCTCGCGGACCTGCGGGCGCGCTGACGGAATCCGTCAGGTCTCGCAGCGGGTCGCCGGGAGCGTGCCGTCGGCGCCCGTGAGGTTCACGTCGACCCTGCCCCCGGCGTCCTCGGCGTACGCGGTCGTGCAGACCAGCTGCTGGACGGCCGCGTCCGACAGGTCCCCGACGGGGAACGGCAGCCAGAGCCGGACGACGTGGCGGCCCTCCGGGGTCGGGTCCTTGAGCACCTCGACGTGCGGCGGCTCCTCGGACGCGGGCAGGTCCGTGGTCAGGCCCGCCGCGGTGTCGGCGCCGACCGGGCCCGCCATCAGCGCGGCGAGCACCTTGTGGGTGGCGACCCGGGCGCCGGGGGCGGTCCCGGAGCCCGGTTCCTGGGACTTCAGATGCTGGGCCCACTCGGAGCCGCCCGCGGCGAACGTCGGGTCGGGGACCGGCTGCCCGGCCTCGCGGACCACCGGGGCCGGCAGGCCGCCGGGCCCGAGGAAGTACAGCACCATGCGGAACTCGGGTGGCGGGGCGACGGCGACGGTCGCGGCGCCGCCCGCCTCGACGACGTCGCTCTCCTGGATGCCGCAGGCGGCGAGCAGGACGGTGCCGAGCAGGGCTGCGAAGGCGCCGGCCCGGCGGCTCGCGGCGGCCGTACGGCGGGTCACAGCTGCGACCCGGCGGCCCGCGGCGGCCGTCCAGCCGGGCACGGCTGCGACCCGACGGCCCGCGGCGGCCGTCCAGCCGGGCACAGCGCCGGCCCGGCGGCTCGCGGCCGGCCCGCGGCTCTCGGTGGCCGTCCGGCGCCTCACCGCGGCATCCGTACGGTGAAGACCGCGCCGCCCGCCGGGTGGTTGGCGGCCCGGAGCGTGCCGCCGTGCAGGCGGACGTTCTCCTGGGTGATCGCGAGGCCGAGGCCGCTGCCCGCCGAGCGGGACCTGGCCTGGTCCGCCTTGTAGAAGCGGTCGAAGACGTGCGGCAGGACGTCCGGGTGGATGCCCGGCCCCCGGTCGGCGACCTCCGTCACCAGCTCGTCCCCCTCCGCGTACAGCCTGACCGTCACCGGCGCCGCCCCGTGCCGCAGCGCGTTGCCGACGAGGTTGGCGACGACGACGTCGAAACGGCGCGGGTCGAGCCGCGCCCTGATCCCCTCCTCAAGGTACGGGACGACCTGCGCCGGGTCCGTCCAGTGCCGGTGCTGGAGGGTCTTGCGGACGCAGTCGGCGGCGTCGACCTCGTCGGTGTGGAGCTCGGCGGCCCGCGCGTCGAAGCGGGAGATCTCCATCAGGTCCTCGACGAGCACGGCGAGCTTCCCCGTCTCGGCGCTGATCAGCCGGACGGCGCGGGCGGTGTCGCTGTCGAGGCTCCCGGCGTCCTCGTCGAGGACCTCGGTGACCGCGAGCATGCCGGCGAGCGGGGTGCGCAGCTCGTGCGAGACGTCGGAGGCGAAGCGGCGGGCGCGGGCCTCGGCGTTGCGGAGTTCCGCGACGGAACGTTCCAGCTCGGCGGCGGACTCGTTGAACGTGCGGGCGAGGTCGGCGAGTTCGTCGCTGCCCTTCGCGTGGATGCGGGTGTCGAGCCGGCCCCGGCCCATGCTGTGGGCGGCGTGCCGCAGTTCCCGTACGGGGCGGAGGACGCCGCGCGAGGCGATGAGCGCGGGGATCAGGGCCACGGCGAGGGCCGGGAGGGCGCCGTCGCGGGCGGCGCTCACCATGGCCTCGATGTTGGCCTCCTCGTCGTCGAGCTCCATGACGGCGTAGAAGACGAGGCCGGTGGGCTGGGCCGTCCCCTGGGTCGCATGGGTACGGAACACGGCGGGGACGGCCATCGTCAGGTACGGCGTGCCGTTCTTCACGACCCGCTGGAAGCTGTCGTGCGGGGTCGCCTGCCGGGTCTGCGCGCGGGCCCGCAGTTCGGGGGTGATGACGGAGGAGGTGGGGCGGTCGGTGGAGGAGACGCGGACGGTCCCGTACTCGGCGTAGACCCGCCAGGGGCGCGGCTTGCCCTGGCGGGCGATGGAGAGGACCACCGACCGCAGGTTGTCGGTGTCGACGGGCAGGCTGATGACCAGCGGGTCGACCTGGTCGCGGAAGGCGGAGACGGCGGTGTTCTGGGTCTGCTCCAGGATGGCGTTGCGTGCGGCGCGGTAGGTGAGCGCGGCGGTGGTGCCGCAGCCGACGGCGGCGACGAGGAGGAAGGCGAGGACGAGGCGGGTGCGCAGGCCGAAGGGGTGCAGGCGGGGCCTTCGGGCTCTGCGTCTTCCGGGGGTCTCCTCCCCTGCGTCCGGTTCCTCGCTCACGCAGGCCTTCACAGCGGGCCGAAGCGGTAGCCGAAGCCCCGCAGGGTCTGGATGTACCGGGGTTCGCCCGGGGTGTCCTCGATCTTGTTGCGCAGCCGGCGGACGCAGGCGTCCACGAGCCGGGCGTCCCCGTGGTAGCTGTGCTCCCAGACGTGTTCGAGGAGCTGCTGCCGGCTGAAGACCTGCTCGGGGGCGGCCGTGAGGTGCAGCAACAGCTTGAGTTCGGAGGGGGCGAGGGCGAGGCGCTCGCCCGCCTTGGCGACGGTCAGGCCCGCGCGGTCGATGGCGAGCTCCCCGTGGAACTCGACGGCGGACCGGCCGGCGCCGGGCTCCTCGATGCGCCGCAGCACGGCCCGTATCCGGGCCTCGATGACCTCGGTACGGGCGGGCTTGACGATGTAGTCGTCGGCGCCTGCCTCCAGGCCGACGACGACGTCGAAGTCGTCTCCCCGCGCGGTCAGCATGATGATCGGGAGCTGGCTGCTCTCGCGGACCCGGCGGCAGACCTGGACGCCGTTCATGCCGGGCAGCATGAGGTCCAGGAGCAGCAGGTCGGGCCGGAACTCGCCGAGCGCGGCGAGCCCCGCCTCGCCGGTGGGGGCGGTGCGGACGTCGTGCCCGCGGCGGCGGAGGCCGAGCTCGACGCCTTCGCGGACGGAGGGGTCGTCTTCTATCAGCAGCACGCGGGGCATGTGTGGAGTATCCCAAGGTCGGGCGGCGGGACCGTCGGCGCGGTTCAGGTGCGGCGGAGGCGGTTCGTTGCGGAGGCGAGGAGGGTCTGGAGTTCCGTGAGGCGCAGGGGGCGGGACAGGGCGGCGAAGACCGCGAGGATCGTCGCGGCGCCCGCCAGGCCCGCGACGACCGGCCCGGCCGCCGTCGCGCGGTCGGCGGCGAACAGCCCGTACCCCGCGGCCGGTACCGCGGCGAGCAGCATCCGGGTCAGGGACGAGGCCGCCTCACCCGTGCCCCCGCCGAGGCGCCGCCGCAGCGCGTACGCCGTGACCGCCCAGCCCGCCCACAGCGCGAGCGAGTAGGCCGCCGCCATGCCCGTGACCGCCCAGCGGGTGGGGAGGTAGTGGAAGGCGGCCAGGGACAGGGCCGCGTTGAGGCCGGCGATGGTCAGGTTCAGCAGGAACGGGGTGCGGGTGTCGCGCAGGGCGTAGAAGGCGCGGGTGCACACGTACTGGCCGGAGAGGGCGACCAGGCCGAGCGCGAAGGCCATCAGCGTCCAGGACATCGCGCGGACGTCGTCGCCCGTGGTCGCCCCGTACCCGAAGACCACCGTCATGAGGGGGACGGCGAGGGCGAAGAGGGCGCAGGCGGCGGGGACGACCGCGGCCGCGCTGGTCCGCAGGGCGTAGGAGACGTCCCGCCGGACGCCCGCGAGGTCGCCGTCGGCGGCGGTGCCGCTCATCCGGGGCAGCAGCGCGGTGACGAGGGAGACGGTGATGATGCCGTGCGGGACGGTCCACAGCAGGTAGGCGTTGTTGTACGCGGCGAGGCCTCCGCCGCTGACCCTGGGATCCGCGCCCGCGGAGGTGGCGAGCTTCGTGGTCACCCAGTACGCGCCCTGGTTGGTGAGGACGAGCAGGACGAGCCAGCCCGCCGAGCGCAGCGGGGCGGCGAGGCCGCTGCCGCGCCAGTCGAAGCGGGGCCGCCAGCGGAAGCCGGCGGCGCGCAGCGAGGGCAGCAGGGCGAGGGCCTGGACGGCGATGCCGGCGGTGGTGCCCCAGCCGAGGAGGGCGGTCTCCCCGGGGGTGAGTTCCCCGCCGTCGCTGACGGCGAGGAAGAGGCCGAACACGGTGACGGCGACGACGTTGTTGAGGACGGGGGTCCACATCATGGCGCCGAACCGGCCGCGGGCGTTGAGGACCTGCCCGAGCAGGGTGAAGAGTCCCAGGAAGAAGATCTGCGGCAGGCACGCGCGCGCGAAGGCGATCGTCATCTCCCGCTGCGCGCCCGTGTAGTCGGTGTACGTGTCGACGATGAGCGGCGCGGCGAGCACGGCGGCCGCCGTGAGGACGGCGAGGGCGAGGCCGGTGAGGGTGAGGAGCCGGTCGGTGTAGGCGACGCCGCCGTCCTCGTGTTCCTTGGCGGCCTTGACCAGTTCGGGGACGAAGACGGCGTTGAGGGCGCCGCCGAGGAGCAGCATGTAGACGATGGTGGGGACGGAGTTGCCGACGGCGTACCCGTCGGCGACGTAGCCCGCGCCGAGTGCGGCGGCGATGACGGAGGCGCGTACGAAGCCGGTGGCGCGGGAGACGAGCGAGCCGGCGGCCATGAGGGCGCCGCTGCGGATGGCGGAAGGTTTCCGCTGGGTCGGTGCGGCGGTGAGCGTCGCCGTCATCGGCGGGCCAGATAGGCCTGGAACGCCCGGTAGAGCGCCCCGTTGGTCGTGCCCTGCATCGGAATCTCCCACTCCCCCAGCGTCTCGACGACCTGTCCGCCCGTGCCGAGCTTCCAGCGCAGGAGCCCGTGGGCGCGGTCGTCCGGATCAAGGGTGGAGGGTACTCCGCGCAGGTCGTAGACGGCGGCGCCGAGGGCGTGGGCGTCGAGCATCATGCGCCACTGGAGGGCGTTGGAGGGCCGGACCTCGCGGCGGTGGTCGGCGGAGGCGCCGGTCTGGTACCAGACGCGGCCGCCGACCGCGAGCATGGTGTGCGCGGCGAGGATCTCGCCCTCGTGGCGGGCGAGGTAGAGCTTCATGCGGCCGGGCTGCTCGGCGTTGAGGACGGCGTACTGGCGCTCGTAGTACGCGAGGGAGCGGCCGAGCCGGAAGCCGTCGCGCTCCTCGGTGATGCGCAGGAGCCGGTAGAACTCGGGCAGGTCGGCGGCGGAGCCGACGACGACCTCGACGCCGGACTTGCGCGCCTTGCGGACGTTGCGCCGCCACTCCTGGTTGAGGCCGGTCCACAGGTCGTCGGTGCTGCGGCCGGTGAGCGGGACCTGGAAGACGTGCCGGGGCTGGGCGTCGGCGCCGTCCTCGGAGTCGCCGCCGCACTTGCGCCAGCCGCGGGCGCGGAGCCGTTCCGTGACGGCGGTGCCCAGCGGGTCGACCTCGTCGGCGAGGACGTCGGAGATCCGGCGCCCCGGCCCGGTGGCGGCCTTGACGGTGGCGGCGTTCCACCGGCGGTAGGCGGGCCCGGGTCCCATGCGGACGGCGAACGCGCCGAGGGAGCGGAGGTGGCCGAGGAGCGGGGAGAGCCAGCCGTCCAGGTCGGGGTCGGCCCAGTCGGCGACGGGCCCTTCGGGCAGGTAGGCGAAGTACTTGCGGGTGCCGGGGAAGGGCCGGAGGAGGACGAGCGCGACGCCCGAGAGCTCGGCGCCTTCCCGTCCCCAGCCGAGGAGTTGGTGGCTCCAGCCGTCCTTCACCTGTGCCCAGGAGGGGAGTTGGAGGAAGCTGGGGCCGTCCGCGCCGGTGCGGGAGGCGAGGAAGGCGCGGTACGCCTCGGGGGTCACGGGCCCGAGCCTGACCGGCCCTGCCGGGGCGCGGCGGTCGGTGGGTGCGGCCGTCACGAGCAGCGCTGACACAACGGGAGCCTCCTTGTTCCGCCCCTCGGTGGTCGGGGCGCACAGCAGGCTCACAGCCGGATGAGACGGCTCCGCGCGGTGATTGTGACGGGACGATGACCGTTGTGCCGCAGCCCTCGTCACATGGGCTTTCCGGCGGCCACGCGCCGCTCGGGGCGACCTACAGTCCGGAACATCCCAGCTTTCTTCCCCTTTGCGGAGGTCTTCCGTGCTGCCGATACGCACATCCCGTCCCGCTCTCGCGGCCGTCGCGCTCGCCGTGTCCCTCACCGCCTGTACGGCCCAGGCGGCGAGCGGCCCCGACGGGAAGGGGGCCCCGGCGCGGGCGGCCGACCCGGTGAAGGTGACGGTCGCGAAGAAGGAGGCCGGCAGTCCGGTGACGGTGACCGCGTCCGGCGGCACGCTCACGGCGGTGAAGGTCGTGGACGCCGACGGCGGGACCCTCAAGGGGCGTACGGACGCGGGCGGTACGAGCTGGGTCTCGGACCGCAAGGCGGCGCCCGGCACCTCCTACACGGTCGACGTGACGTCCCGTACGGCCGACGGCAAGGAGTCGACCGCACGGTCGTCCTTCGCCACCCCGGAGCCCGGGAAGGTCAACAAGGTGACCCTCGCCCCCGGCAAGAACACCACGGTCGGCATCGCACAGCCGCTGTCGATCGTCTTCGACCTGCCGGTGACGCGGAAGGCGGACGTGGAGAGGCAGCTCAAGGTCACCACCTCGAACGGCACCGAGGGCTCCTGGGGCTGGGTCAAGGACTACTCCGGCCGGGACCGGGCCGACTGGCGGCCCCGGGAGTACTGGAAGCCGGGCACGAAGGTCGCCCTCGAAGCGGACCTCGACGGCACGGACTCGGGCGGCGGCTGGTTCGTCCGGGACTACCGCACCGGCTTCACCATCGGCGACGCGCAGATCGTCAAGGTCGACCTGGACGCGCATCGGCTGAGCGTCGTGCGGGACGGGCGCACCGTCCGTACGATCCCGGTCTCCGGCGGCACCCCGGGCGGCGACAAGCGGTCCTGGCGGGGGACGGCCGTGCTGATGGCGAAGGAGGGCACCATCAACATGAACTCGGAGACCGTCGGGCTCGGCGACGCCTACAACAAGAACGTCGACTACTCGATGCGGCTCACCTGGTCGGGCATGTACGCGCACGCGGCCCCGTGGAACGCGCCGTACTTCGGCAAGGCCAACCACAGTTCGGGCTGCATCGGCATGAGCGACGAGAACGCCGCCTCCTTCTACGCCTCGGTGAACGTCGGCGACCCCTTCGAGATCAAGGGCCGCGAGACGAAGGGCACGGTGGCGGAGGGCAACGGCTACGGGGCGTGGAACCTGTCCTGGACGCAGTGGAAGGCGAAGAGCGCGCTCGCCTGAAAGCTCAGCCCAGCGCCTTGCGCCAGTCCCGCATCTCCCAGACCAGGACCTCCGCGCCGGTCGTGGCGGTCAGTTCGGGTCCCGCGCTGTCGGTGATCCGGGCCGCGTCGCCGGGGCCGAGCTCCTCGCCGTCGAGCCGCACCGCGCCCCGCACCACGTGCGCGTACACGTGGTCGGCGGTCGGGAGCGTGACGCGGGCCCCCGCGCGGAGGCGCTCGACGTGCAGGACCGCGTCCGCCGCCGGGAGGGCGTACGGGGTGCCGAGGCCGCGCACCACCTCGTACGAGGGCTCCCCGCCCGGCTCCAGCGGGGCCAGCCACATCTGGACGAAGGCCAGCGGGACGGCGGCGTCGTTGCGTTCGACGTGGCGGACGCCGCCCGCCGAGCCGAGGTGCTGGAGGTCGCCGGGGCGGACGACCGTCGTGTGCCCGGTCGAGTCGTGGTGGGTCAGCTCGCCCTCCACCACCCACGTCACGATCTCGGTGTGCGAGTGGGGGTGCTCGTCGAAGCCGGCGCCCGGCGCGAGCCGCTCCTCGTTGACGGCGAGGAGCGCGCCGAAGCGGAGGTTGTCGGGGTCGTAGTGCGGCCCGAAGGACAGGGCGTGCCGGGTGTCGATCCCGGCGTCCGGGTCGCCCCCGGGGTAGCGCTCGGCGGCGCGCTGGATGCGTATCACGCACGTACCGTAGCCCCGACCCCGCATGCCGGCGTCCCGATAAGGCAGTCTTGTCCCCGTGCCTGAACCCGTGAACGCCGCCCATCCGCACGCCGCGACCCTGAAGCGCCTCGAACAGTCGTCCGGGCGGCTCGCCGCCGGCGCCATCGCCCGCATGGACGAGACGCTGCCGTGGTACCGCGCGATGCCGCCCGAGAACCGGTCGTGGATCGGTCTGGTCGCCCAGGCCGGCATCGCCGCGTTCACCGAGTGGTTCCGGCACCCGGAGACCCCGCAGGCCATCTCCACCGACGTCTTCGGCACGGCGCCCCGCGAGCTGACCCGGGCGATCACGCTGCGCCAGACCGTGGAGATGGTCCGGACGACCATCGAGGTCATGGAGTCCGCGATCGACGAGGTCGCCGCCCCCGGCGACGAGTCCGTGCTCCGCGAGGCGCTGCTCGTGTACGCCCGGGAGATCGCCTTCGCCACCGCCCAGGTGTACGCGCAGGCCGCCGAGGCCCGGGGCGCCTGGGACGCCCGTCTGGAGTCGCTCGTCGTCAACGCGGTGCTCTCCGGCGAGGCCGACGAGGGCGCCGTGTCGCGAGCCGCCGCCCTCGGCTGGAACTCGCCCGACCATGTGTGCGTCGTCCTCGGCACCGCCCCCGACGGGGACAGCGAGCTGACGGTGGAGGCGATCCGCCGCGCCGCCCGGCACGCCAAGCTCCAGGTCCTCACCGGCGTCCTCGGCGACCGGCTCGTCGTCATCGCCGGCGGGAACGACAATCCGCTCGCCGTCGCGAAGGCCCTGATCGGGCCGTACGCGCCCGGGCCCGTCGTCGCCGGGCCCGTCGTCCCCGACCTGCTCGCCGCGACCCGGTCCGCGCAGGCGGCGGCCGCCGGACTCAAGGCCTGCTCGGCCTGGCAGGACGCGCCCCGGCCGGTCCTGGCGGACGATCTCCTCCCGGAGCGCGCGATCGCCTCCGACCCTTCGGCGCGCGAGCAGCTGGTGGAGGAGATCTACAGACCGCTGGAGGAAGCCGGGTCGGCGCTGCTCGAAACTCTCAGTGTCTATCTGGAGCAGGCGAGCAGCCTGGAAGGCGCGGCCCGGATGCTCTTCGTCCACCCGAACACCGTGCGCTACCGGCTCCGACGTGTGACCGACGTCACCGGCTGGTCACCCTCCGATGTTCGCTCCGCGTTCACGCTGCGGATCGCCCTGATCCTGGGGCGCTTGGCCGACGGAGATCCGCAGTCCTAGACTTTTGTCGAACACCAACAATTCCCCCGACGGTTCTTCGTCCTTGTCCCCACGGGCGCTCGAAGCCGTCCCCAAGAGAGAGTGTGAGGGTGCTCGTACTCGTCGCTCCCGGCCAAGGCGCCCAGACGCCCGGCTTCCTGACCCCCTGGCTCGAACTTCCCGGCGCCTCCGACCGCATCGCGGCCTGGTCCGACGCCATCGGGCTCGACCTCGCCCACTACGGGACGAAGGCGGACGCGGACGAGATCCGTGACACCGCCGTCGCGCAGCCCCTCCTCGTCGCCGCCGGCCTGCTCTCCGCGGCCGCGCTCGGTGACGTCGCCCTCGGCGTCGTCGCCGGTCACAGCGTCGGCGAGTTCACCGCCGCCGCGTTCGCGGGCGTCCTCGACGACACCGCCGCGCTGCGCCTCGTCCGTACCCGCGGACTCGCGATGGCCGATGCCGCCGCGATCACCGCGACGGGCATGTCGGCGCTGCTCGGCGGCGACCCCGAGGTCACCGTCCCGCACCTGGAGAAGCTCGGCCTGACGGCCGCCAACGTGAACGGCGCAGGCCAGATCGTGGCCGCCGGCACGCTGGAGCAGCTGGCCGCCCTGGAGGCGGACAAGCCCGAGGGCGTCCGCCGGGTCGTCGCGCTCAAGGTCGCGGGTGCCTTCCACACGCACCACATGGCCCCGGCCGTGGCGAAGCTGGAGGAGGCGGCGAAGGAGCTGTCCCCGGCCGCCCCGGTCACGCGCTACGTCTCCAACAAGGACGGGCAGGTCGTCGCCGACGGCGCCGAGGTCGTGGCCCGTCTCGTCGGCCAGGTCGCGAACCCGGTCCGCTGGGACCTGTGCATGGAGACCTTCCAGGAGCTCGGCGCGACCGCGCTGATCGAGGTGTGCCCAGGCGGCACGCTGACCGGTATCGCCAAGCGGGCGCTGCCGGGCGTGGCCACGGTCGCCCTCAAGACTCCCGACGACCTGGACGCGGCCCGTACGCTCATCGCCGAGCACGCGGCCGTCTGACAAGGAGTGTCGAGAAACATGTCGAAGATCAAGCCCAGCAAGGGCGCCCCGTACGCGCGGATCCTCGGTGTCGGCGGCTACCGCCCCACCCGGGTCGTGCCGAACGAGGTGATCCTCGAGAAGATCGACTCGTCCGACGAGTGGATCCGCTCGCGCTCCGGCATCTCCACCCGGCACTGGGCCTCCCCGGAGGAGACCGTCGCCGCCATGTCGGTGGAGGCCTCGGGCAAGGCCATCGCCGACGCCGGGATCAGGCCCGAGCAGATCGGTGCCGTGATCGTCTCCACGGTCTCGCACTTCAAGCAGACCCCGGCCATCGCCACCGAGATCGCCGACAAGGTCGGCGCCGGGAAGCCGGCCGCGTTCGACATCTCCGCCGGCTGCGCGGGCTTCGGCTACGGCCTGACGCTCGCCAAGGGCATGATCGTCGAGGGTTCCGCGGAGTACGTGCTCGTCATCGGTGTCGAGCGGCTCAGCGACCTGACGGATCTGGAGGACCGCGCGACGGCCTTCCTGTTCGGCGACGGCGCCGGCGCCGTGGTCGTCGGCCCCTCCGACGAACCGCACATCGGCCCCACGGTCTGGGGTTCCGAGGGCGACAAGTCCGAGACGATCAAGCAGACCGTCCCGTGGAACGAGTTCCAGACCGGCGACGTCACGAACCTGCCCCTCAACGAGCAGGGC
The DNA here is from genome assembly GCF_055602235.1 of Streptomyces sp. NPDC037410. Classification (NCBI taxonomy): domain Bacteria; kingdom Bacillati; phylum Actinomycetota; class Actinomycetes; order Kitasatosporales; family Streptomycetaceae; genus Streptomyces; species Streptomyces sp. NPDC037410. Next base: position 242,025 of record NZ_JBVJWR010000001.1, read on the forward strand.
GAGATCAAGTTCCCCGCCATCACGCAGGAGGGTCAGGCGGTCTTCCGCTGGGCCGTCTTCGAGATGGCGAAGGTCGCCCAGCAGGCCCTGGACGCCGCCGGCATCTCGGCGGACGACCTGGACGTCTTCATCCCGCACCAGGCCAACATGCGGATCATCGACTCGATGGTGAAGACCCTGAAGCTGCCGGAGCACGTCACGGTCGCCCGTGACGTGGAGACCACCGGCAACACCTCGGCCGCCTCGATTCCGCTCGCCATGGAGCGGCTCCTGGCGACCGGGAAGGCGAAGAGCGGCGACACGGCGCTCATCATCGGCTTCGGGGCGGGTCTCGTCTTCGCCGCGACGGTCGTTACCCTCCCCTAGGCACTCCGGTTCTTCCGGAAGCCGTTTTTTCCCAGTACAGACAAAAGAAGGAGCGCCACCATGGCCGCCACCCAGGAAGAGATCGTCGAAGGCCTCGCCGAGATCGTCAACGAGATCGCCGGCATCCCGGTCGAGGACGTCCAGCTGGACAAGTCCTTCACCGACGACCTGGACGTCGACTCGCTCTCCATGGTCGAGGTCGTCGTCGCCGCCGAAGAGCGCTTCGACGTCAAGATCCCGGACGAGGACGTCAAGAACCTCAAGTCGGTCGGCGACGCTGCCGCCTACATCCTGAAGCACCAGGCCTGATTCGGCCCCTGCCGACTCGGTCCACACTGACTCGGTCCGCCACCCGGCGGTGGCGCCGTATTCCGACCATCACACACATGGAGAACGAATTCCTGTGAGCTCGACCAATCGCACCGTGGTCGTCACCGGTATCGGCGCAACCACACCGCTGGGTGGCGACTCCGCGTCGACCTGGGAAGGTCTTCTCGCGGGGCGCTCCGGCGTCAAGCCCCTGGAGGGCGAGCGCTTCGCCGAACTGCCCGTCAAGATCGCGGCGCTCGCCGCGGTCGACCCCGGCGACGTCCTGCCCCGCCCGCTCGCCCGCAAGCTGGACCGCTCGGCGCAGTTCGCGCTGATCGCGGCCCGTGAGGCCTGGGCCGACGCGGGCTACACCGCGCCCGCCGGCGAGGACGAGAACATCACGCCCGAGCGGCTCGGCTCCGTCATCGCCTCCGGCATCGGCGGTGTCACCACGCTGCTCGACCAGTACGACGTGCTGAAGGAGAAGGGCGTCCGCCGCGTCTCCCCGCACACCGTGCCCATGCTCATGCCCAACAGCCCCTCCGCGAACGTGGGCCTCGAGGTGAACGCCCGGGCGGGCGTCCACACCCCCGTCTCCGCGTGCGCGTCGGGTGCCGAGGCGATCGGCTACGCCGTCGAGATGATCCGTACCGGCCGTGCCGACGTGGTCGTCGCCGGCGGTACCGAGGCCGCGATCCACCCGCTGCCGATCGCCGCCTTCGCCAACATGATGGCGATGTCCAAGAACAACGACGAGCCGACGAAGGCCTCGCGCCCCTACGACACCGGCCGCGACGGCTTCGTGCTCGGCGAGGGCGCCGGTGTCGTGATCCTGGAGTCCGAGGAGCACGCGAAGGCGCGCGGCGCCCGCATCTACTGCGAGGTGCTCGGCCAGGGCCTGTCGGCCGACAGCCACCACATCGCGCAGCCCGAGCCGACCGGCCGGGGCATCGCCGCCGCGATGCAGAACCTGCTGGACTCGACGGACCTCAAGCCGTCCGAGGTCGTCCACCTCAACGCGCACGCCACGTCGACGCCGCAGGGTGACGTCGCCGAGATCAAGGCGCTGCGGAAGGTCCTGGGCGACGACCTCGACCACGTCGCGATCTCCGCGACGAAGTCGATGACCGGTCACCTCCTCGGCGGCGCCGGCGGCATCGAGACCGTCGCGACGGTCCTGGCGCTCCACAACCGCCTGGCCCCGCCGACGATCAACATCGACGACCTCGACCCGGCCGTCGAGGCGGACATCGTCCGCGACGAGCCCCGCGAGCTCCCGCAGGGCACGATCGCCGCGATCAACAACAGCTTCGGCTTCGGCGGCCACAACGTGGTCCTGGCGTTCCGCACGGCCTGACGCCCGCTTGAACGACGAGGCCCGCCCCCAGCCCGGGGGCGGGCCTCTGCCGTACCCGCCGGACGGAGTCCGGCACAGCGCCCCGAAGCCCGCGAAGCGGTGCGAGGGACGCACGAGGAAGAGGCCAACAGCTTCGGCTTCGGCGGCCACAACGTGGTCCTGGCGTTCCGCACGGTCTGATCCCCGGCTGACACGCCGAAGGCCCGCCCCCTGACCGGGGGTGGGCCTTCGGCGTGTCAGACCACCTGGTGCAGCCAGCGGACCGGGGCGCCCTCGCCGGCGTAGCGGAAGGGTTCCAGTTCGTCGTCCCAGGGCTTGCCGAGGAGTTTGGCGATCTCCGCCTCCAGCTGGGTCTCGCCGCCCTTGGCGCGCGCGAGGGCGGCCCGCAGGCGGTCCTCGGGGATCAGGATGTCCCCGTGCATGCCGGTGACGGCGTGGAAGATGCCCAGGTCGGGGGTGGCGCTGTAGCGCTCGCCCTCGGCGGTGGGGCAGGGTTCCGCGGTGACCTCGAAGCGGAGCATCTGCCAGCCGCGCAGGGCGGAGGCGAGTTTGGAGGCGGTGCCGGTCTGGCCCTGCCAGGAGAACTCGGCTCTCCAGGTGCCGGGGGACGCCGGCTGGCGGATCCAGTCGAGCTGGACCCTCGCACCGAGGACACCCGCGACCGCCCATTCGACGTGCGGGCACATCGCGCGCGGTGCGGAGTGAACGTACAGGACTCCACGTGTCGTCACCGGGACCTCCAGTGTGGGACGAGGTTCGCCTTTTCCCAGCGGCCTCAGTAAACAGCATCAGGAGCAGAACATCGCAAACCCTCAAAAAGGGGACAGCATGTGACGTGATGTAATTTACCGGAGCCGGTCGGCGAAGACGCCTCTGGTTCGACGGGGGAAAAGCTACCGTGCCGCACCGTCATCGGTGTGACGTACGGTCGGTCCGGGGGCGGGTGGACACGAAGCTTTCACCCGCGAGGACGCCGAAGGAGGGGCCGGGGATGCGCGGCCGACGCCGATTCCGTACCGCTGTCGCCGCCGCGACGGCCGCGCTGCTGTGCGGCGGAGCGCTCTCCGGCTGCATCGCCGGAGCCCCGGAGGCGACCCCTCCGGTCAGGACGTCCACCCCGAGGCCGAAGCCGCTCTGGGACGTCTCCCCCGCCTCCGTCGCCGCCGTCGGCGACTCCGTGACCCGCGCCTTCGACGCGTGCTCCGTCCTGGCGGACTGCCCTGAGGTGTCGTGGGCGACCGGGACGGACACCGCCGTCAACAGCCTGGCGCTGCGGCTGCTCGGCCCGGAGAAGGTGGCCACCCGCAGCTGGAACCTGGCCCGGACGGGCGCGCGGATGGCGGAGCTGCCCGCGCAGATGGCCGGGGCGGCCGCGGAGAAGCCCGAGCTCGTGACGGTGATGATGGGCGCGAACGACGCCTGCCGGCCCACCCCGGACCTCATGACCCCGGTGGCCGATTTCCGTGCCGACTTCGTGGCGGCCCTCGCCCGGCTGCGGGCGGGCGCGCCGAAGGCGCAGGTGTACGTGGCGAGCGTGCCGGACCTGAGGCACCTGTGGTCGACGGGGCGGGTGAGCCCGGTGGGGCGCCAGGTGTGGAAGCTGGGGATCTGCGGCGCGATGCTGGCGGACGCGGAGGACCTGGGCCCGGCGGCCGAGAAGCGGCGGGCGGCGGTGCGGGACCGGGTGGTGGCGTACAACGACGTCCTGAGGGAGGTCTGCGCGAAGGACACCCGCTGCCGGTACGACGGCGGGGCGGTGTTCGGGTTCCGCTTCGACGGCGGGCAGTTGAGCCCCTGGGACTGGTTCCATCCGAGCAGGGACGGGCAGGCGCGGCTGGCGGAGCTGGCGTACCGGCGGATCACGAAGGAGTGAGGGACCCCGGGGCGGTTGTCAGGTTCCGCCCCGGGGCCGGTCATGGGGATCCCCGGCGGGTCAGACCTCCAGGGTGGCGGTCAGGCGCCCGTCCGTCAGGGAGTGGGCGGCGGCGACCTCGTACGTGCCCGTGACGAGGGTCCAGCCGTTCTTCTCCTCGTCCCAGATCTCGAAGGCGCGGCGGGGCAGCGCGATCTCGGTCTCGACGGTCTCGCCGGGCGCGGCCTCGACGCTCGCGAAGGCGGCCAGCCAGCGGGCGGGGCGCTCGACGCGGTCCGAGACGGGCGCCAGGTAGATCTGGACGGTCTCGCGGCCGGGCCGGTCGCCGGTGTTGGTGATCCGGACGGTGACCGTGTCCGGGGTCGCGGCCAGGGTGTCGTACGACCAGGTCGTGTAGCCGAGGCCGTGGCCGAAGGGGTACGCGGGGACGGCGCCGGCCTTGTCCCAGGCGCGGTAGCCGATGAAGACGCCCTCGGTGTAGTGCAGTTCGCCGTCCGTCGGGGTGACCTCGGTGACGGGCGTGTCGGCGAGGGTGACGGGCCACGTGGTGGGGAGGCGGCCGCCGGGCTCCTCGGCGCCGGTGAGGACGTCGGCGAGGGCGGCGCCGCCCTCCTGGCCGGGGAACCAGCCGAGCAGGATCGCGGCGACGTCCTCGCGCCAGGGCAGCTCGACCGGGGAGCCGGCGTTGACGACGACGACCGTGTTCGGGTTGACGGCGGCCACGGCCCGCACGAGGTCGTCCTGGCGTCCGGGGAGGGCGAGGTCCTTGCGGTCGAAGCCCTCGGACTCGACGCGCTCGGTGGTGGCGACGACCACGACGGCGGTGTCGGCGGCGCGGGCGGCCTCGACGGCCTCGGCGATCAGTTCGTCGGGGTCACGGCGGGGACCGAGGTGGACGAAGGAGAACATGACGGCCGGGAGCGGGGCCGCGAACTCCTTGTCCAGGGTGTGCAGCAGGGAGACCTCGACGGTCTCGCCGGCGGTGAGCGCGACCTTGCCGCGCTCGACCGGGGAGCCGAAGAAGGCCTCGAAGGGGTCGGTCTCGGGGCCCAGGGCCTGGGTGCCCTCGTAGACGGTCTCGCCGCCGACGGTGAGGGTGAAGGCGCCGAGGCCGCGGGTGCCGAAGGCGTGCTCGCCGGACTCGCGCGGGGTGAAGGCGCCGACGACCTCGATGGAGGCGAGGGCCTCGTGGGTGACGCCGGCGGGGAGGTCGTCACCGATCCACTGGACCTGGCCGTTGGGCAGGGAGCCCTCGCCGATGACGGTGCCGGAGGCGTCGCGGCAGCGGGCGCGGAGGGTGAAGCCCTGATCGGCGGGGGCGAGTTCCTCGCTGGGGTCGGCGCCGACCGAGAAGGTGAGGACGCCTTCGGGGAGGGCGGCGGTGAGGCCGTCGAGCGGGGAGACGACGTGGTCGGGGAAGACCTGGGCGGAGCCGCCGCCGAGGACGCGGGCGTCGCGGGCGGCGGCGCCGGAGAGGGCGACGGTGTGGCCCTCGGGCAGGGGCAGGGCGCCGTTCTCGTTGCGGACGAGGACGAAGCCGCGGCGGGCGATCTCGCGGGCGAGGGCGTCGCCGTCGATGGCGGCGGGGTGCTCGGTGACGACCGGCGGGGCTCCTTCGAGGGCGCCGACGCGGGCGGCGAGCCGCAGGACGTTGCGTACGGCGGTGTCGACGGCGGACTCCTCGACCTCGCCGGCGCGGACGGCGGCGGCGAGGGCCGGGCCGTAGACGGTGTCGGGTCCCGGCATGGCGACGTCGAGGCCGCCGGCGATGTCGGCGGTGGTGGAGCGGGCGGCCATCCAGTCGGAGACGTTGTAGCCGTCGAAGCCCCACTCGCCGCGCAGGACCTCGTTCACGAGCTGGTGGTGCTCGGTCATGGTCACGCCGTTGACCTGGTTGTAGGCGGTCATGATGCCCCAGGGGCGGGCGTTCTCGACGATGGCCTCGAAGGGGGCGAGGTAGAGCTCGCGGAGCGGGCGCGGGGCGATCCGGTTGTCGACGGTGAAGCGGTCGGTCTCGGCGTCGTTGGCGACGAAGTGCTTGACCGTGGTGCCGACGCCGCCGTCCTGGACGCCCTGGACGTAGCCGGTGCCGATGGCTCCGGTGAGGTACGGGTCCTCGCTGTAGGCCTCGAAGTGGCGGCCGCCGAGGGGCGTGCGGTGCAGGTTGACCGTGGGCGCGAGGAGGACGTGGACGCCCTTGCGGCGGGCCTCCTGGGCGAGGAGCCGGCCGGCCCGGCGGGCGAGCGCGGGGTCCCAGGCGGCGGCGAGGGCGGTCGGGGACGGGAGCGCGACGGAGGGGTCGTCGGCGGTCCAGCGGACGCCGCGGACGCCGATGGGGCCGTCGGACATCACCAGGGACTTCAGGCCGATCTCGGGCAGGGCGGGCAGGGACCACATGTCCTGGCCGGCGAGCAGCCGGGTCTTGGCGTCCAGGCCGAGCTTGCCGAGCGCCGCTTCGACGACCGTGTTCCTGACGGTCTCCGCGGTGTTCTCCGCCATGGCCGTACCTCCTCGTTGACGTACCGATGACCCCGATGCGCCCATCGTGCACCCACCTACCTGTAGATCGGTAGGTTACGTTACGAGTCTGTTATTTATGGGTCATGATGAGGAGGTACGGTCCTGTCGGACGGACGAACCTGTGAAAGGGGGCCACGGCGATGGTGCGGGCCAGGAGCGAGGAGCGGCGCGCGGACATCCTGCGCGCCGCCCTCGAAGTGATCGCCGAGCGCGGCTACCGGGGCGCCACCCTCGGCTCCGTCGCCGAGCGCGTCGGACTGACCCAGCAGGGGCTGCTGCACTACTACCCGACGAAGGAGGCGCTGCTCGTCGCGGTCCTGGAGGAGCGGGACCGCTGGGACACGAGCGGGGGCCGGGACCGCGAGGGCTGGCGGCTCGACCTCATGGAGTCCCTCGTCGAGTACAACGCGATGCGGCCGGGGATCGTGCAGACCTTCTCCGCGCTGCTCGGCGAGAGCGTCACCGACGGGCACCCGGCGCGGGAGTTCTTCACCGAGCGGTACACGCAGGTGCGGGCGAGCATGGCGGCCACCCTGCGCCAGGAGTTCGGCGAGCGGCTGCCCGGCGGACTCACCCCGGAGCGGGCGGCGCCGCTGGTCACGGCCGTGATGGACGGCCTCCAGTACCAGTGGCTCCTGGACCCGTCGGCGGTGGACATGCCGGGCGCCTTCCGGGACTTCGTACGCCTCCTCTACGGAAGCGACGCCCCGGCCTAGCGGGCGATCACCCCCAGGTCCTCGCCGAGCAGGGCCGGGTCCTCGGTCAGGGCCGCGTGGACGGCCTCCAGGACGGGGAGCTTCGCCGCCGCCGTGGCCAGGGCGACGTCCTTCGCGGCCAGGGCGACCGGGAAGTACGAGCCGGTGGCGGTCGCCCGGGCGACCGCGCCCGCGAGGGGGCCGGCGGCGAGGGTGCGCAGCGCGAGCTCGCGGGGCAGGCCAAGGGAGCCGGCGAGGGTGAGGGCCTCGGCGACGACGGCGACCCCGCCGATGGCGGCGTTGATGAGGACGAGCTTGAGGGCGGCGCCCGTGCCGGGCCCGCCGCAGGGCGTGACGGTGCCGAGCAGGTCGAGGACGGCGGCGACGGGCGCGGTGTCGCCGCCCGCGAGGATCAGCAGCTCGCCGGTGGCCGCCCGGTCGACGCTGCCCATGACGGGCGCGTCGATCAGGGTGACCCCGGCGGGGATCCGGGCGGCGAGGGCGGCGACGGTGTCCGGGCCGACGGTCGAGGTGTCGATCCAGTGGGTGCCGGGGCGCAGCGCGGGGATCAGCTCGTCCGCGACGGCGAGGGCGGCGGCCGGGTCCGCGAGCATCGTGACGACGACGTCGGCGTCCCGGACGGCCTCGGCGGGGGTCGCGGCGCGGACGGCGCCGTCGGCGACGAGGGCGTCGGCCTTGGCGGCCGTGCGGTTCCAGACGGTGAGCGGGTGTCCGGCGTCGAGGAGGCGGCGGGCCATGGGCAGGCCCATGGATCCGAGGCCGAGGAAGGCGATCTTCTGCGGGGTCTGCCGGGAGGTCTGCTGCGAGGGCGAGGTCATGTCCTCGACGCTAGGCCCGCCCCTCTCATGCGACAAGCGACTGTCTAGCATGCTTGCCATGTCCACTCCGCATGGCTCGTACGAAGCGTTCCTCGCCGTCGCCCGCGAGGGGTCCTTCACCGCCGCGGCCCGCGTCCTCGGCTACACGCAGTCCGCGGTGTCCCGCCAGATCCAGGCCCTGGAGGACGAGACCGGCGCGCCCCTGTTCGAGCGGCTGCCGCGCGGGGTGCGGCTGAGCGAGGCGGGCCGGGTGCTGCTGCCGCACGCGGAGGCCGTGCGGGACCGACTGGCCCTGGCGCGGGCCGAGTTGGCGGCGCTGCGCACCCTGGACGGCGGGCTGCTGCGGCTCGGCGCCTTCTCCAGCGCGGGCGCGGCGCTCGTACCCCGCGCCCAGGCGGCCTTCCGGGCGCGGCATCCGGGGGTCGTGGTGACCCGGGTCGAGGGGCCTTCGGTCAAGCACCTGCGGCTGGTCGCGGCCGGCGAGGAGGACCTGGCGGTGGTCAGCCCGGCGACGAGCGGTCCGGCGCCGGAGGGGGTGACGCTCCATCACCTCCTGGACGAGCCCATGCTGGTGGCCCTGGAGCGCGGACATCCGCACGCCGGGCAGCGGGACCTGCGGCTCGCGGACCTGGCCGGCGAGGAGTGGATCGTCGCCAACGAACGCCTGGAGGACACCCTGTTCCGGCCCGTCGTCGCCACCGGGTTCCGGCCGCGCACCGGCCTGCTCGCGCTCGACTGGATCGCCAAGCTGGGCGCGGTGGCGGCGGGGCTCGGCGTCACCCTCGTACCGGCGCTCGCGGCCGCGTCCGTACGGCCCGACGTGGCGCTGGTGACGATCCACCCGGACGACGTGCCGTACCGGGCGATCTGTGCCGCGACCCCGCCGGTGCCGACGGTGGCGGCCACGGCCTTCCTGGCGCTGCTCCAGGAGACGGCCCGGACCCTGCTCGACCTCGGGCTGCGATGATGGCCGTCATGATCGTCGCAGCCACCCAGTTCACCCCGGCCGCCGGGGACATCGACGCCAACGTCCGTACGATCGCCGGTCTGGTACGGGCGGCGGGGGCGGAGGGGGCCCGCGTGGTCGTCTTCGCCGAGCTGTGCCTGACCGGGTACGAGCCCTCCCTGATCCGGGACACCCCCGGTCTCGTCCTCACCGAGGACGACCCGCGCCTCGAACCCGTGCGGGAGGCGTGCCGGGCCGTCGGCGCGGCGGCCGTGGTCAACGGGCCGGTGCGCACGGCCGGTTCGGGCGCCGGGATCACCACGCTCGTGATCGGCCCGGACGGCTCGCTCCTCACCCGCTACGACAAGCGGCATCTGTACGGGATCGAGCTGGAGGCCTTCGAACCGGGCGCCGCCGACGGGCGGTTCATGCTCGACGGGGTCCGTTTCGCCCTGGCCACCTGTTACGACAACCGCTTCCCCGAGCTGGCCGAGCGGGCGGCGGCCGACGACTGCGCGGTGTACCTGGCGAGTTCGGTCCTCGGCGCGGACAACGACTCCTTCGAGAAGGTGTATCCCGTACGGGCCCGGGACTTCGGCCTGCACGTGGTGCTCGGCAACGTCCTCGGGCCCAACGAGGACGGCGTCGGCACGGGCAGGGCCGGCGCCTGGGGCCCGGACGGCGGGCGGATCGCGGACGCGGGGCCCGAGGAGCCCGGGTTCGTCCTCGCCGAGGTGGGCTGACCGCGCGGGAAGGGCCGGACGGTCGTGGGACATACGACCGTCCGGCCCTCCGGGGAGGCCGTCACGGAACCCCCGGTCCGCGACGGCACCCCCGATCACCCCCTTACGGGGCGCTCAGGCCCAGCGTGTACGCGCCGGAGCCGCTGTACGCGTGGACCACGTACCGGTAGTAGCCCGCGGTGCCGTAGTAGCTGGTGTCCTCGTCGGCCGTCGCCGTGCCGCCGACGGCCACGTCCACCCAGCCCGACCCGTTCCACTTCTGCAGGTACAGGTCGAAGTCGGTGCCGGCCGGACCGCGCAGGCAGCCCACGTGGGTGCCGGAGCTCGCCGAGTAGTAGTACGAGCCGTCCGGCTGCGCCTCGGCCTGACCGGAGGACAGGGTGCCCTGGTAGGTGTACTCGGTGGTGTCACAGCCGGTGGGCGGGGTCGTGGTGCCGACCGACAGCTGGTAGGTGACCGTGTGCGTGGCGGAGCCCGTACCGGTGACGGTGATCGGGTACGTGCCGTTGGCGGTGCCCGCCGCGACCTGCACGGTCATCGTGGACGAGGACCCGGAGGTCACCGAGGACGGGCTGAAGGAGACGGTGACCCCGCTCGGGGCGCCGCTCGCGGAGAGCTGCACGGTCTGCGCGCTGCCGCCGGTGGTGGAGGTGTTCACCGTGGAGGTGACGGAGGCGCCCGGCTGGACCGAGCCCGAGGACGGGTTCAGGGCGAGCGAGAAGTCCGGGGTGGTGGTGCCGCCGCAGTCGGTCTCACCGGACTGGGCCGGCACGCCGACCGCGTTCCAGGCCGCCTTCACGGCGTTGCACTCGGCGCTGCCGTAGGTGTTCTTGGCGCTGGTCAGGGTCGCCCTGCGGGCGGCGAGGTGGTTCCACGAGGAGGTCTTCATGAGCAGGGCGCCCATGAAGATCTTGCCGGCCTTCTGGATGCCGATGCCGGTCACGGAGGAGGGCCCGCCGGAACATATCGGGCTGCCGGGCTTGCCGCCGCCCGGGTTGGAGCCCTCGGCGAGCAGGTAGAACCAGTGGTTCTGCGGGCCGGCCGCGGCGTGCACCTCGGTGCCGGAGGTCAACTGCGGGTAGCAGTTGGGGGCGTTGTCGGCGAGCGAGGGGTTGTACATGTAGCGGATCGGCTTGTTGTCGCCGAGGAAGTTCAGCTTCTCGCCGACCGTGTAGTCCGGGGTGTCGTTCGGGTTGTTCGCGTAGTGCTCGGTGAGCGCGCCGAAGATGTCGCCCGTCGACTCGTTCATGCCGCCGTTCTCGTTGGACGAGCCCGAGCTGCCCGGCGTCTTGTCGAAGATCTCGTGGCCGTACTCGTGCGCCACGACGTCGATGCCGGTGAGCTGCATGCTGCCGGTCTGGTTGTGGCCGTACGTGGTCTTCGTACCGTCGTAGTAGGCGTTGACCTCGCCGAGGCCGGCGCGGGCCGGGACCATGCCGCCCTGCCCGTTCTGGCCGTTGTAGCCGAACCACTCCTTGACCATGGAGTGTTCCTTCTGCGCCGCGTACATGATGTCGACGCAGGCGGTCACCAGGTCGTTGGCGCCGCCGTTGCCCCACGGCGAGGAGCCCGTGTAGGCGCCGCCGCCCTGCCCGCCGCACTGGAAGCCGCCGCGCGAGGAGTCGGTCATGGAGTTCGCGGCGGTGTCGATGGTGACGTTGCCGTTGTGGTAGCCGCGGCCGTCGGCGTCCAGGATCTTGTCGGTGGACTGGGCGAGGGACCCGGTGCGCGCGTCGACATAGGTGGCGAGGGAGCTGGGGGCGCCGTCCGCGGTCCGGCCGATGACCAGGGTGTGCCAGGCCAGGACGGCCCTGCCGCCCTTGAGGAGCACGGTCAGCTCCGGGGCGCTCGCGCTCTCCACCGAGGCCAGCTGCTTCCGGGCGGCGGCGAGGGCCGCCGCGGCCGTCACCTTCGCCTTCGTGGAGAGCCTGATGGCCGGGGCGGGGGCGCCGGTGACCTCGCGGACCCTGCCGGAGCTGTCGGAGACGACGACCGCGTCGCCGCCGACGACCGGGAGGCCGCGGTAGGTACGCTCGTACGAGGCGTAGTACAGGCCGTTCGTCCAAGGGGTGACGGACGTCCGGACGAGGTTCTCGTCGGCGCCGTGCCGCAGCTCGTCGAGGCCGCTGCTAGCCGCCTTGTCGGCGGCGGCGAGGGCGAGCGCCTTGCCGTGGCCCTGGGGTACGGGCTGTGCCTGAGGCGTCGCCGCGGTCGCCGGTCCGGCGAGGGCGGTCGCGAGGCTCGCCGAGAGCGCCAGGGCGGCCACGGCCGCCGTGAGTCTGGTCGGGTGCAACGTCGTGCTCCGTTCAAGGGTGGGGGAGACGGATCGTCGCGCCGAGTATGGGCGTGGACATGGCCAGTTCGGGACATCTCATCGGGCATAAGACGCGGGTTATGGTGCGCCCGAGCGCCGCTGCGTACGCTGCTGAAATGCAGCTGGAGTTGAGGCATCTTGAGGCCGTCTGCCGGATAGCGGAAGCGGGCAGTCTGGGACGGGCCGCCGGGCGGCTCGGTGTCTCACAGCCGGCCCTCTCGGCGCAGCTGCGGAGGATCGAGCGGGTCGCCGGCGGGGAGCTGTTCCTGCGCGGCCGGCACGGCGTGGAGCCCACCCCGCTGGGCGAGTTCGTCCTCGCCAAGGCGCGGCTCGTGCTCGGCGAGATGGACGCGCTCGTCGCCGGGGCGCGGGCCGTCGCCCCGCACACCCCGCTGCGGCTCGGCTGCATCCTGCTCGTCCTCGTCGACCGGCTGCTCGGGGAGCTGGAGCAGGTCGTGGCGGGGCGGGAGATCGCGGTCACCGTGGAGCACTCGGCGACGACGCTGACCCGGCAGCTCGGCGCGGGACGGTACGACGCCGTCCTGTACGGGGAGGTCAACGACCACGAGGTGCCGCTGCCCGAGGGGACCACGGCCCGTACCCTCGTCCCCAAGGAGCCCTTCTGCGTGCGTCTTTCGGCGGCGCACCCGCTGGCGGGCCGGGAGCGGATCGCGCTCGCCGAGCTCGCGGGCGAGTCCTGGATGACGCTGGTGGAGGACGACGACGGCGGCCCTGAGGCGCTGGTCGCGGCCTGCGAGAAGGCCGGGTTCACGCCCTCGCTGCGGCACCGGGTGGCCGACCGGAAGATGCACTACGACCTGATCGCGGCGGGCCGGGCGATCTCGATGAGCCAGCCGACGGCCCCGGCGGCGGAGGGCACGGTCCTGCGTCCCCTGGAGGGCGACCCGGTGACGGGCCGGATCCGGCTGGCCTGGAACCGGGCGGCGGTCCCGGCCCCGCAGGCGGAGCTGCTGTACCGGGCGGCGGCCCGCGCGTACCTGGCGAACGTCGGCAACAACGCCTTCCACCGCGCCTGGTGGGACGCCCGCCCGGAACTACACCCGGTCCTCGACGGCTGAGGACCGGTCCCGCCCGTCCTCCTCGGCGGCGGCGTCGGCGTCGTCGGCCCCGTCACCAGAGGTCTCTCCGCACAGGTCACGGGCCATCAGGGTGGCCCCCGCGACCGCTCCCGGCATGAGGAAAACGGCGACGAACGGCACCAGGAAGGCGAGCGTCAGCGGGACGCCGAAGCCCAGGGCGGCCATCCGGCGGCCGCGGAGCAGCCCGAGCCGTTCCTTGAGCTCGACGCGCCGGCGCTGGAGCGCGACGGCCGTCAGCTCCTCGGTGAGGAAGAAGCCGGAGACGCAGAAGCCGATGACGGGCACGACGGTCTGGCCGACGACGGGGATGAACCCGCAGGCGAAGAGCAGCACGCCGTAGAGCGCGACCCGCAGCACGATCCGCAGGCTGTCACGGGCCGAGATCCACAGCTCGCGCCAGAGCGGCAGGCCCGACTCGGGCGCCTCGCCGCCCTCGCTGCGGTCGACCTCCTCGGACAGCGACTCGTAGAAGGGCTGGCCGACGAGGAGGGTCACGGCGGTGAAGGTGATCACCGCGAGGAACAGCCCGAAGGCGAAGACGAGCCCCGTCAGGGCGCCGCGGAGGAGGCCCTGCCAGGGCGAGGTCCAGTCGTCGGCGAACGGCGTCGCCCAGGCGGTCAGGTCGTCGGCGCCGTAACCGAGGCCGACGAGCGCGCCGACGTACAGGGCGAAGGTCACGAGCCCGGGCAGCAGTCCGAACCCGAGCCGGCGCCCGTGCCCGCCGACCCACTTCTGGCCCCGCAACAAGTACCTGAAACCCGCCCCGAAATCACGCATGGGGGCCACCCTATCGGTGCCTCCGGGGGGCGCCGGTGCAGGTCAGCCGCCGGTCGCACGGAAGGAACCGAGGGCCTTGTCGAGAGCCCGTACGGCCTCGTCGGCGCGGCCGACCGGCGCGGACGCCCACAGGTCGTACAGGGTGCCGCCCCGCTCCCAGCACAGGTCGACGGTGTGGCGAGCCCCCTCGGCCGGGGTGAATCCGTTCCAGGTGAACTCCCAGCGTGCCGCCGGCAGTCCCTTGTGCGTCGTCTCCTCGACCGTGGCGTCGCCGTACCCCGGATAGTCCTTCGGGCCGCTCGCGTCGGAGGACCGCATCACACCGATCGCCCCGCCCGCCGGGATCGGCCGGATCCTGATCCCGACCCGCAGGGCCCCGTCCGCCGTCGTGTAGATCACCCGCTGGCCGTCGGTGGAGCGGAGCGCGCCGTGCGGGACGATCACGGTGAACCCGTCGGCATCGGTGACCTCCCCGTACGTGTAGGCCTTCGGGGCGCGATCGGTGGTCGTGGTGGGGCCGGGAGTCGGGACGGAGGTCGCCGAGGGGCTTCCCGTACGGGCCGGCGGCGCGCCCGTCGCGGGATCGTCGTCCTGGACGGCGCGCAGCACCGCCACGGTCGCCACCGCGACGCAGACCGCGAGGGCGGCGGCGACGAGCGGCACGGTGAGCCGCCGGCGTCCGGCGGCCGGAGCGCCGGTCTCCCCCGAGGCGGCTTCGCGCAGGGTGGGGACGTCCGCGCCACCCGCCGCCGGCTCCTCCCCCGCCGCGCACGCGGCGAGCATCCTGCGTGCCTCGGGGGCGCCGAGGCGGCGGGCCGGGTCGCGTTCCAGGAGGCCCTGGACGACGCTCACGAGGGGGCCGAGCCGGTCGGAGGGCCGGATCTCCTCGTACACGATCGCGTGCAGGACGGCGCCGATCGAGTCCCGGCGGAACGGCGAGGTGCCGGTGGTCGCCGCGCACAGCAGCGCGCCGAGCGACCACAGGTCGGAGGCGGGTCCCGCGTCGTCGCCCTGCATCCGCTCCGGCGCCGTGTACTCGGGGGTGCCGATGAAGACCCCGGTGCCGCTGAGCGTCGTCGCCCCGGGGAGGCTCGCGATGCCGAAGTCGGTCAGCACGGCCCGGCCGGTGTCCTTCTCCAGGAGCACGTTGGCGGGCTTCACGTCCCGGTGCAGCACATCGCGGGCGTGCGCGGCGGACAGCGCGTCGAGCAGGTCGAGCCCGAGCCGGGCGGCCTCCCGGGGGGACAGCACCTCGCCGGCGGCCAGCCGGTCGGCGAGCGAGCCGCCGTCGACGAGCTCCATGACGAGGGCGGGCATGCCGTCGTGCTCGACGACGTCGTGGACGACGATCACATGGGGGTGGCGGACCTGGGCGACGACCCGGGCCTCCCGCAGGGCGCCCGCCGGGTCGGCGCCGGAGTCGAGCGCGAGGGTCTTGACGGCGACCGGGCGCCCGAGCAGCTCGTCGGTGGCCCGCCGGACGACGCCCATGCCGCCCTGGCCGAGCCGCTCGCCCAGGCGGTAGCGCCCACCGAGCAGCTCGTGACCGGCCTGCTCCGACCCGTTGTACGACGACACCCGACTCCCCCTGACCGTGAACCGTTGCCATGATGCCGTAGCGCTCCCGTACACGGCGAGGACCGCACCCCGGCCGGTCGGGGTGCGGTCCTCGCGCGGTGTGCGCGTCCGGGTCTCAGACGGCGAGCTCGACCGTGATGTTGCCGCGGGTCGCCTTGGAGTACGGGCAGACCTGGTGGGCCTTCTCGATCAGGCTCTTGGCGGTCTCGGCGTCCACGTTCGGGATGGTCGCCGAGATCTTGACGATGATGCCGAAGCCGTCGTCGTTCTTGCCGATGCCGACCTCGGCGGTGACCGTCGAGCCGGAGACGTCGGCGTTCTCGTTGCGGGCGACGACGCCGAGCGCGCCCTGGAAGCAGGCGCTGTAGCCCGCCGCGAAGAGCTGCTCGGGGTTGGTGCCGGCGCCGGAGCCGCCCATGGCCTTGGGCGGGTTGACGACGACGTCGAGCTGACCGTCGTCGGTGGCGACACGGCCGTCGCGGCCGTTCTCGGCGGTGGCGACGGCGGTGTAGAGAACGTCGGAGTGCTGGATGGACATGCTGATGTCTTCCTTTTCGCTCCGCCGACGACTCGCGCCCACGATCGCGGCGGCTGAGGGAAGACTAGCGGGTCGTCGAGACGATCATCTTTCCGGTGTTGTCGCCGCGCAGCAGGCCGAGGAAGGCGTCGACGCCGTTCTCGATGCCCTCGACGAAGGTCTCGCGGTGCTTCAGCTCGCCGGAGGCGAGCCAGCCGCCGACCTCCTGGACGAACTGGTTCTGCAGGCCGTAGTGGTCGCCGACGAGGACGCCCTGGAGCCGCAGCCGCTTGCCGATGATCATCGCCATGTTGCGCGGGCCGGGGACCGGCTCGGTGTCGTTGTACTGGGCGATCATGCCGCAGATGGTGGCGCGGCCGTGCACGTTGAGCGAGGAGATCGCGGCTTCGAGGTGGTCGCCGCCGACGTTGTCGAAGTAGACGTCGATGCCGTCCGGGGCGGCCTCGCGGAGCTGGTCCTTGACCGGGCCGTTCTTGTAGTTGAAGGCGGCGTCGAAGCCGAGCTCCTCGACGAGGAACTTCACCTTCTCGTCGGAGCCGGCGGAGCCGATGACGCGGGAGGCGCCCCTGAGCTTCGCCATCTGGCCGACCTGGCTGCCGACGGCGCCGGCCGCGCCGGAGACGAAGACGGCGTCGCCCTCCTTGAAGGAGGCCACCTCGAAGAGGCCGGCGTAGGCGGTGAGGCCGGTCATGCCGAGCACGCCGAGGTAGGCGGAGAGCGGGGCGAGCGCCGGGTCGACCTTGGTGGCGTGCTGGGCCGGGACGTCGGCGTACTCGCGCCAGCCGAGGCCGTGCAGGACGTGGTCGCCGACGGCGAAGCCCTCGGCGTTGGAGGCGATGACCTCGCCGACCGCGCCGCCGTCCATGGGGTGGTCGAGCTTGAACGGCGGAACGTACGACTTGACGTCGTTCATCCGGCCGCGCATGTACGGGTCGACGGAGAAGTGCAGGTTGCGCACGAGGATGCGGCCCTCGGCGGGCTCGGCGACCGGGGTCTCGCGCAGGGCGAAGTCCGCCGGGACGGGCCAGCCGTGCGGACGGGCGACGAGGTGCCACTCACGGCTGGACGCGGGAAGAACGGACATGAGCACGGCCTCCAGAAAAGCTTGAGATCAGAAAAGGTTCAGTACCTCAAACAACCATGCGCCTAGATATTTCATGTTGTCAAGTATCGGAGTAGACTCGTCCTCATGCCCACCTCACGCACGGACCCCCTGACCCTCGAAGTCGTCGAGCTGATCGGCACGGTCGTGGCGCGCTACTACGCGGAGTACGAGCAGGCGGCGGCGCAGCACGCGCTGACCGGCGCCCAGGCCCGGGTCCTCGGCCTGCTCTCGCTCGACCCGCTGCCGATGCGCCGCATCGCCCAGAAGCTCAAGTGCGAGCCCTCCAACATCACGGGCATCGTCGACCGCCTGGAGGCCCGGGGTCTGGTGGAACGCCGCCCGGACCCGGCCGACCGCCGCGTCAAACTGGCCGTCCCCACGGACGAGGGCCGCGACACCGCCCGCCGCCTCCGCGACTCCCTCGACTTCGCCCGCGAGCCGCTCGGCGAACTGACCGAGACCGAGCGGACCCTGCTGCGTGACCTGCTGAAGCGGATGCTGGGCGCGGACGTGGCGTGACGCCGTCTTAGACGCACCACCAGAGGAAGCGGGTGCACGTCGGGGTCGGGCTGGGGGTCGGGGTCTGGGTCGGGGTGGGGCCGGTGGTCGACGGCACCGGTCCGCCGGGCGTCGCCGCCGAGCCGCTCGGCGGCGGGCCGCTCTCCGTCGCGGACGAGGTCGCGGTGGGCGTGACGGACGGGGAGGCCGGGCCGGTGGCCGTCGGCGCGGCGGTCGGGACGGTGCCGCTTCCCGTGCCGGTGCCGGTGCCGGTGCCGATGCCGGTGCCGGACCCTGTGCCTGTACCCGTACCCGTACCGGAGCCCGAGCCGGAGCCCGTGCTCACCTGGCGTGGGCGGGCGGGGACGGAGCTCGGGGCGTCCGTCGCCGGGGACGGGCTCGATCCCTGCGACGGTTCCGTGGTCTCCACGGGCGGCGGCGTGAGCGGGGGCTCGGTGACCTCCAGCTCCTCCACGGCGGTGGCCGCGCCGTCCTGCGGCGGCTCCTCGAAGGCGAACCTCGCCAGGGTCAGCGTCCCGGCCGCGAGGACCAGGCCCACCGTTCCCACCAGGACCGTACGGCCCCCCCGGCGCGGGCCCGGCCTCCTCCCCCGCCGCGCGGCGGAGCGGCTCCGGGCGGCACGGCGCCCGCCGGGGGTGGAGCGCGGCGGTTCGAGGACGTCCAGCTCGAAGACGTGCTCGGGCGCGGGCCGGTCCGGGGCGTCGTCGACGGCACCGTCGTCGTCCGGGGACGGCTCGTCGCGGGCGGGCGGGGTCGCTTCGCCGTAGGCGGCGGGGGAAGCGGAGCCGCTGTAGGCGGCGGGGCGAACGGGGTCGCCGTAGACGCCAGGGCGAGCGGGGTCGCCGTAGACGCCGGGTCCGCCGTGGTCGCCGGGGCGAGCAGGGTCGCCATAGACGCCAGGGCGAGCGGGGTCGCTGTAGATCGCGGGACGGCCGGGGACGCCGCCGTACGGCGGGGCCTGAGCGGGGGCGGCAAAGCTCGCGGGCTGACCGGGGGCTTCGAAGGCCGCGGCCCGACCGGGGGCCTCGAAGCCCGTCGCCTGACCCGGGGCTTCGAAGGCCGTCGCCTGGCCGGGCGCGGCGTACGTCGTCGCGCCGTAGGCCGCGTGCCCGGTCGGGGCGTCGTACGGCGTCGGCTCGTTCGGGTAGCCGTAGCCGAGGTCCGGGGTGTGGACCTGGGGGTGGGCCGGGGTGTGGACCGGTATGTGGGGGGGCTCGTACCGCAGTTCCTCGACCGGAGTCCCGCACCCGGCACAGGCGAGGGCCCCGTTGAGGTGCCGCCGGCACGCGTGGCAGTAGTCCATGGGCCCCGCAGGCTATGCGGCCAGGTGCGGCGTCAGGTAGGCGAGGACGTGAGGATCCTGTGTGGAAACCGCAGGTCGGCGGCGGTGCGCCGTGATTCTCCCGCTTCGGGAAGGATGGCCTCCGGAACCATCGCTACCCGCAGTGCGGCCTCCGACACCGCCCGCACCGGAACCCCGGGCGGCTCAGCCCAGCGCGCGCCGCGCCGCGCGCGGCCGGACGATGCCAACAGGACCGCGCTTCGCGACCCGCCTCGCCCGTGCCAGCACCGCACTCCGGAGGATCCCGCCGTGACCGTCAGCCTTGATCAGCTGCGTCGTTGCCATGTCGCCGTCGACCTGGGTGCCGCCCGCACCCGGGTCTACGTCAAGGGCGCCGGACTCGTCGTCGACGAGCCGAGCGTCGCCGCCGTCAACACCCGTACCGGAGCGCTGATCGCCGTCGGCGCGCTCGCCGAGAAGATGACCGGCCGCACCCCCGACTACATCCGGGTCGTCCGCCCGGTCTCGGGCGGCACGGTCGTCGACATCGAGATGGCGCAGCGGATGCTCCGTCACCTCCTCGGCGAGAAGCTGCGCCGGCAGCTGCGCCGCAAGCCCCGGCTGCGCGCGGCCGCCTGCACCCCGCACGACAGCGATCCGCTCGCACAGCGCGCCGCCGTGGAGACCCTCGTCGGGCTCGGGGCGCGCCGGGTCGAGCTGGTCGACACCCTGATCGCGGCGGCCGTCGGCTGCGGGCTTCCCGTGGAGCAGCCGACCGCGACCATGATCCTGGTGTGCGGCGCGGCGACCACGCAGGTCGCGGTGCTCTCGCTCGGCGCGATCGTCACGGCGGAGCGGATGCCCGTCGGCGGCGACGCCATCGACCACGCCGTCATCCAGCACCTGCGCCACCACCACGAGCTGATGCTGCCGAGCCAGTCGGTGCGCCCGCTGCAACTGGCCCTCAGCGGCAACGGCCTGACGACGTCCGGTCCCGCCTGGACGGAGATCCACGGCCGGGACGTCGCCACGGGCCTGGCCCGTTCGGTGACCGTCGACACCGCCGCCGTACGGGAGGCGATCCACACCCCGCTGACGGCGGTCCTCGACGGCATCGGGAAGGTGCTGCGGGACTGCCCGCCGGACCTGGTGGCCGACCTCGCGGACCGCGGGATCATGATGGTGGGCGGCAGCGCGCTACTGCCGGGCCTCGACCAGATGCTCCGCGAGGCGACCGGCATGCCCGTGCACATCGCCGAACGGCCCGACGTCTGCGCGGTCCTGGGCCTCGGCGCGATGCTGGAGGGCAAGGTCCAGCCGATGGTCCTCGACCCGCTGGCCGAGCGGGACCCCCTCGCCGATGACGACTGATATCGGCCAGAACCGAGCGATTCGTACGACAATGAGACCATGACGATCATGGATGAGGACGCCGGGGCCCCGGGCGCGGACGAGGACTCCGCCCGCCTGCCCCTGCTGCTCGAAGCCGTCCTCGGCGTCGGTACGGACCTCGAACTCCGCACCACCCTCCAGCACATCGTGGACTCCGCCACCGAGCTGACCGGAGCCCGCCACGGGGCGCTCGGGGTCGTCGACCCCGAGCGCCCCCGGCTCACCGAGCTCTTCACCTCCGGCATGACCGACGAGGAGCGGCGGCGGTTCCGCCGCCCCGACGACCTGACGCCCGACGCGCGCTCGACCGGCGTCCCGATCCGCGTCCACGCCCAGGTCTTCGGCCGTCTGCACCTCACCGGGAAGCGCGGCGGCCCCTTCACCGAGGAGGACCTCGCCCTGCTCCGGGTCCTCGCCTCCCAGGCCGGGATCGCCATCGGCAACGCCCGCCTGTACGAGACGGCCCGTCAGCGGGAGCGCTGGATCGAGGGCGCCGCCGCCGTGACCACGGCCCTGCTCACCGGCGCCACCGCCGAGAACGCCCTGACGACCGTCGCCGAGCAGGCCCGCATCCTCGCCGACGCCTCGGCCGGGGTCGTCCTCCAGCCCACCGAGGAGGGCGGGATGGAGATCGTCGCCGCCTCCACCAGGGACGACCCGGGCGATCTCGTCGGCACGACGATCGCGCCCGGCTCCCCGGTCCTCGTCCAGCTCCTCGGCGGGGAGCCCGTCTTCATCGAGGACTCGGCGACCGACCCGCGGATGACGACGCACGTCCGGTCCCGTTTCGGTCCGTCGATGATGCTGCCGCTGCAGAGCGGCGGGAAGCTCATCGGCACCCTCGCCCTGCCCCGGCGGCGCGGCGGCCCGCCGTACTCGGCGGTGGACCGGCTGCTCGCCTCGCAGTTCGCCTCGCAGGCCGCGCTCGCCCTCGTCCTCGCGGACGCGCGCCACGACCGGGAGCGGCTCGCCGTCTTCGAGGACCGCGACCGGATCGCGCGGGACCTGCACGACCTGGTGGTGCAGCGGCTGTTCGCCACGGAGATGATGCTGGAGTCGACCCGGCGGCGCGCGGCCGGCTCCTCCGACGAGGACGCGCTGCTCGGCCGGGCCGTGGACGAGCTGGACTCCACGATCCAGGAGGTCAGGACGACCATCTTCGCGCTCCAGCAGCCGCCCGCGGACGCGCCGTCGACCTTCCGGGGGCGGGTCCTGCGCGAGACCGGCGGGGCCGCGGTCCCGCTCGGCTTCCAGCCGTCCGTGCACTTCTCCGGCGCGGTCGACACGCTCGTCGACGAGGAGACGGCGGACCGGCTCCTCGCCGTCCTGCGCGGGGCGCTCGCGGCGGCGCACCGGCGGCCCGGGGTCGGCGCGATCACCGTCGAGGTGGCGGCCGGGGAGGGCGGCGGCGCCCGGCTGCGCGTCGAGGACGACGGCACCCCGCCGACGACGGTGACGTGGCCGTAGTGCCGTACGTGCGCGAAGCCGCACCCCTCCCTCGTACGGAGCAACTGGGCGCGCCGTGCCCCTCCCCCGGATCTTGACTGGAGGGGTGACCACCGAGACCACGGCCCCGACAGCGGCGGCCTACCGCAACCTGGTGATGGCCACCATCGGCTTCACGCTCACCTTCTGGGCGTGGAACCTGATCGCACCGCTCGCGAGCTGGTACGGCGACCGGCTCGGACTCAGCTCCTTCCAGCAGTCGTTCCTCGTCGCCGTGCCCGTCCTGGTCGGTTCACTCGGCCGCGTCCCGGCGGGGGCCCTCACCGACCGGTACGGGGCGAAGCGGATGTTCCCGCTCGTCTCGGCGCTGACGATCGTCCCCGTGCTGCTCCTGACCGTGGTCAAGGACAGTTACGGCCTGATGCTGGTGGTCGGCTTCCTCCTCGGCCTGGGCGGGACCACCTTCGCGATCGGCATCCCGCTGGTGAACTCGTGGTTCCCGCCGGCCAAGCGGGGCCTGGCGCTCGGGGTGTTCGGCATGGGCATGGGCGGTGTCGCGCTGTCCGGCTACTTCACGCCCCGGATCGCCAAGCACGGCGAGAACCTGCCGTTCCTCGTGGTCGCGCTCGCCCTCGCCGCGTACGCGGTGCTCGCCGCGTTCCTCATCACCGACCGCCCCGACCGTCCGGTGCCGACGGCCTCCCTCGCGTCGCGGCTCGGCTCGGCGGGGCGGCTGCGGGTGACGTGGGAGCTGTCGGCGCTGTACGCGATCGGGTTCGGCGGCATCGTCGCGTTCGGCGTCTACCTGCCGACGTACCTGAAGACCTGGTACGCGCTCGACCCGACGGACGCGGGCACCAAGGCCGCCGGGTTCGCCCTGGTCACGGTCGTCTTCCGGCCGATCGGCGGCTGGCTCTCGGACCGGGTCCACCCGGCGCTCGTGACGGCCGCCGCGCTCGGCACGGCCGCCCTGTTCGCGATCGTCCAGGCCTTCGACCCGCCGCTGAACCCCGGCGGCACGATCGCCCTGCTCGTGATGGCGGCCGGGCTCGGCACGGCGAGCGGTTCGGTCTTCGCCCTGGTCTCCCAGGTCACCCCGCAGGCCCAGGTGGGCAGCGTGACCGGCATCGTCGGCGCGATGGGCGGCCTCGGCGGGTTCGTGCCGCCGCTGGTGATGGGCGCGATCTACAGCGCGAAGGGCTCGTACTCGATCGGCTTCATGCTCCTGTCCGACCTGGCGCTCGCGGGCTGTGTGTACGCGTACGGGCGGATGCGCGGGATCCGCCCGGACGGCGAGAGCCCGGACCCGAAGCCCGCCGAGGTCACGGCGGGCCGCCCGTAGACACGGTCACGCGCCCACGCCGAGGAAGCGCAGCACGGCCAGGACCCGGCGGTGGTCGGCGTCCGCCTTGGGCAGGTCGAGCTTGGCGAGGATGCTGTTGATGTGCTTGGCGACCGCGCTCTCGCTGACGACGAGCTGCGCGGCGATGCCCGCGTTGGAGCGGCCCTCGGCCATGAGGGAGAGCACCTCCCGTTCCCGGGCCGTCAGCCGTTCCAGCGGATCGTTCGACCGCCGTACGAGGAGCTGGGCGACGACCTGCGGATCGAGCGCGGTACCGCCGTCCGCGACCCGCCGCAGCGCCTCGATGAACTCCTCGACGTCCGCGACCCGCTGCTTGAGCAGATAGCCCACGCCGCTGGTGTGGGCGGCGAGCAGGTCGGCCGCGTAGCGCTCCTCGACGTACTGGGAGAGCAGCAGCAGGGCGGTCGACGGCCGGCTGCGGCGGATCGACAGCGCGGCACGCACTCCCTCGTCCGTGAAGCCCGGCGGCATCCGGACGTCGATCACCGCCAGGTCGGGGCGGTGCTCCTCGACCGCGGCGAGGAGTCCCTCGGCGTCTCCCGCCTCGGCGGCCACCTCGAAGCCGGCCATCTCGACGACCTTGACCAGGCCCATCCGCAGCAGGACGGAGTCCTCGGCGATCACCGCACGTCGCATACGGGGCTCCTCCCGCCCGGCGTTCTTCAGTTCTGGCACGGCAGATCCACGCTCATCATGGTCGGTCCCCCCACCGGACTGCTCATCCGGAACGTTCCGTCTACTGACCGCACGCGCTGGGCGAGCCCCGTCAGGCCGCTGCCCTTGCCGGGGTCGGCCCCGCCCAGGCCGTCGTCCGCGATCACCACCCGCAGTATCCCGCCCAGCCGGGTGACCGTCACATCGGCCCGGGTCGCCTCCCGTGCGTGCTTGGCGACGTTCGTCAGCGCCTCGGAGACGACGAAGTAGGCGACCGCCTCGACCGCCGGCGGCGGCCGTCGCGGCAGGTCCGCCTCAAGCCGTACGGGCAGCGGGGCGCGGGCCGCGAGTCCCGACAGGGCCGCGTCCAGGCCGAGTTCGTCCAGGACGGCGGGGTGGAGCCCGCGCACGAGGCTGCTCAGCTCGTCGATCGCCTCCTTCGCCTCCCGGTGCGCCGCGTCGATCACCTCGCGCGCCTCGGGCGGCAGGTCCAGGAGCGTGGCCTTGGCTATGCCCAGGTTCAGCGCCAGCGACACCAGTCGCTGCTGCGCTCCGTCGTGCAGGTCCCGTTCGATCCGCCGCCGTTCCGCGCCGGCGGCGTCCACCGCGCCGGCCCGGCTCTCGGTGAGGTCCTCGACCCGCCGCGCCAGGTCCTCCGCCCGGCTCCGGCCGAGCAGGGCGGGGACCACCTCGCTCTCCAGGCGTACGAGGGCGGCGGCCAGGGACGGGACGGCGGCGAGGACGAGCAGTCCCGCCACGGAGACGTACGCGGCCTGCGTGGAGTATCCGCGGTGCTCGATCCGCCATTGGAAGGGAATCGCGTAGACCCACACCGTGGTCAGCGACGCGGCGAGGGCGGCCGGGATCAGCGCCACCACCAGTGCTTCGAGCGTGCCGAACAGCGTTCCGGCCAGGGAGTGGTACGCGAACTGGCGCCACGGCCGCCGCCATCCCGCGCGGGGGATGTCGATGCCGAGCAGCCGCCGGAAACGCCAGCGCTGGGCCATGGTCAGCGCCGGCACGCAGAACACCGCCGGCACGACCACGAACGCCAGGGCGATCGGCGCGCTGTCGTCCGCTCCCTTGATGGTCTCCCACACGAGGCCGAAGACCCCGAACAGCAGGGACCCCATGAGGAGATGGAGCGGCGCCCCCACGGCGAGGAAGGACGCGTCGCGCGTCAGGCGGGTGAGCGCCCGCCGCAGCCGGGTCCGGATCTTCATGCCCTCACCGTAGACGCCGGGCTCGACGGCCTGCCATGAACCTGCCGTCCGCATCGGGGGTGTAGCCAGTGCCACCCCAAGACGGACAGCGGTGTTACTGACTCCGAAGGGCGGCGAACAGAGGGTTGATCACGAGCCCGAAGGCCGGGTTCGTGACAGCGGAAGAGACCTCCGACATGACCCTCACCTCCTTCGTTCCCCTTGCCGACAACGGCGGTTACCGCTCCCCCGGCCTCAGCCGCGTCCGTCGCCTGCAGGGCCGCGTGCTCCTGGGCGCGGGCCTCGCCCTGCTGCCCTGGCTCGGCTACCTCGCCGGTACGCTCCCGCCCGCCGAGGCCGCCGCCTGGGTCGCCCTCGACGCCCTGGAGGCCGCCGCGCTGCTCACCGCCGGCAGCCGTCTGCTGCGGGGCGACGCCCGCCACCGCGCGCCCGCGGCCGCCGCGGCGGTGCTCCTCCTCGCCGACGCCTGCGTCGACCTCGCCACGTCCGCCGCGGGACCGGAACTGGCCGTCGCCGTCGCGATGGCCGTGTGCGCGGAGCTCCCCCTCGCCGCCCTGTGCGCGGTGATCGCCGCGCGCCCGCCGCGGAGCGCACGGGGTGGCCCCCAACCCGGGCCATCGGCCGCGCCGCACTCCCGGCACGGGCAGAATTCCTCCTGGTAGCCCCTACCCGCGACGACCGTAGGAGTACGACCGGTGAGTGCGCTCTTCCCCGCCCTGGCGGACCCGTCCGACCGCCCCGCCCTGCGCGTCGGCCCCGACACCCTGACGTACGCCGAGCTGGCCCGCGCCGCCGGTGCGCTCGCCGGGCGCCTCGTCGGGGTGGAGCGGATCGCCGTCTGGGCCACGCCGACCGCCCGGACGGCCGTCGCCGTGGTCGCCGCCCTGCTCGCCGGCGTGCCGGCCGTACCGCTCAATCCGCGCACCGGGGAGCGGGAGTTGGCGCACATCCTGGGCGACAGCGCGCCCGGCCTCGTGCTCGCGGGCCCGGAGGACGAGCTGCCGGGCGGGCTCTCGGCGCTCCCCCGGATCGACGTCGAGCTCACCGGTCCTGAAGCGCCCCCGGCGGCGCCGGTCGATCCCGAGGCCACCGCGCTCGTCGTCTACACGTCGGGAACCACCGGTCCGCCGAAGGGCGTGCTGCTCTCCCGCCGGGCGGTCGCCGCCTCCCTCGACGCGCTGGCCGAGGCCTGGTCGTGGACGGCGGACGACGTCCTCGTGCACGCGCTTCCGCTGTTCCACGTCCATGGGCTCGTCCTCGGGATCCTGGGCCCGCTGCGGCGTGGCGGCGAGGTCCGGCACCTGGGCGGGTTCTCGGTGGACGGTGTCGCGCGGGAGCTCGGCGACGGGGGCGGCACGATGCTGTTCGGCGTACCGACGATGTACCACCGGCTCGCGGACGCGCTCGACGGGAACGACCGCCTCACGGCCGCGCTTGCGGGCGCCCGGCTCCTCGTCTCCGGTTCGGCGGCGCTGCCCGTCCACGACCACGAGCGGATCGCGGCGGCGACGGGCCGGACGGTCGTGGAGCGGTACGGGATGAGCGAGACGCTCATGAACACCAGCGTGCGCCCGGGCGGCGAGCCCCGGCCGGGGACGGTCGGGCTCCCGCTCGCGGGCGTGGACCTGCGGCTCGTGGACGAGGACGGCTCCGTCCTTGAGGAGCTCGACGGGGAGACGGTCGGCGAGGTGCAGGTGCGCGGCCCGAACCTCTTCTCCGGCTACCTCAACCGGCCGGACGCGACGGCGGCGGCCTTCGCCGGCGACTGGTTCCGCACCGGCGACATGGCGGTCCGCGAGGCGGACGGCGGGGTGCGTCTGGTGGGCCGGAAGGCGACCGACCTCATCAAGAGCGGCGGCTACAAGATCGGGGCGGGCGAGATCGAGAACGCGCTCCTGGACCACCCCGGCGTCCGCGAGGCGGCCGTCACGGGCGAGCCGGACCCGGACCTGGGCGAGCGGATCGTGGCCTGGGTGGTGCCGCAGGACGGGGAGAAGCCGCCGAACGGCAAGGAGCTCGCCGATCACGTGGCCGGGTTGCTCGCGCCGCACAAGCGTCCCCGGGTGGTGCGCTACCTCGACGCCCTGCCCCGCAACGACATGGGCAAGGTCCTGAAGAAGGCGCTGCCGACGGCCGGTTGAGCGCGCGAGAGCCGGGCCCCCGGGGAAGGAGGGCCCGGCTTCACACCACGCGGTTACTTCACTCCCACCGCCCGGATCAGCTCCTGGCTCACCGAGCCGCCCCGGTCGTCGCTCGCCCCGGCCCGCAGCGAGACCGAGCCAGCGCCGGCCGGGATCCGCAGCTCACCGGTCCAGGCGGCGCCGGACGAGGACTTCCGGAGCGTGACCTTCGTCCAGGTCGCGCCCTCGTCGTAGGAGACCTCCAGGGTGCCGGTGCCGATCGTGCCCGTGTCGGGGGCGCCCTTCACGTACTCGGCGGAGATGCCGACGGGCAGCCGGCTCCCGGCGCGGACGTCGCCGCCGAGGTCGGTGTCCACGTCGAAGCCGAGGTTGATCAGCGGCAGGTACGTGCTCCGGTCGCTCGGGGTCTCGGCGGAGCGGAAGGTCCACTCGCTGTGGCCCTTGCCGGCGAGCCGCCAGCGCGCCGGGTCGAGCGCGGTGTCGGTGACGACCTTGTACGTCGCCTCCTCCGCCGGGCCGTTCCAGGCGTAGGCGCCGGAGCTCTTCCTGCGGTCGACGCGGACGCCGTTCACGTACACCTCGGTGTACTGGCTCATCGTCGGGTCGTTCCACACGTCGCCGAAGCCGGTGTGGTCGCCGCCGGAGTCGCCCCAGCCGGGGGTGTTGAAGCGCAGCTGGTTGCCGGTGCGCTGCTGGCCCCAGCCGAGGCCGGTGCCGAGCCACGGGTGCCAGACGGGACCGAACCAGTCGAGGTCGGCGCGGCCGCCGCCCCGGTAGTTGGAGAGTCCGCCGCGCTCCTCCAGGGATTCGCCGAGGTCGACGGACTCGTGCCAGCGCTGGCCGGTGCCGGTGGAGACGTACTCGGTGCGCTCGGTCGGGAAGGCGATCCACTCCTTGAAGCCGATGCCGTACTTGAAGGTGTCGGTGATCGAGAAGCGGAACTCCCCGCCGAGTTCCTTGCGCTTCGTGGGCGCGTAGAAGGTGGAGTGCAGGGTGGCGAGCTCGTCCTCGGTGGGCCGGAACACCAGGTCGGTGCCGATGGCGCCGGGGTGGCCCTCGGAGAGGTCGTAGGTGTACGGGGTGAAACGGGTGCCGGTCAGGTCGACGCGCAGGCCCTCGGCCGCGCCGGCGGCGAGCCGGTGCGCGTCGGCGGTGTCGACCGTGGCGACGGCGAGCGGCCGGTCCTCGTAGTCGGCGGTGCCGAAGTACGCCATCAGCCGGCCCGGCTGGTCGTCGGTGACGAACAGGACCTTGGCGCCCGCGTCCTGGGCGGCCTGGGCGAGCGCCTTCGGGTCGGCGCCCTCGGTGAGCCGGACGAGGACGGCCTTGCCTGCGGTGTCCTTGCCGGTGTACTCGGCGGGGGTGCCGGTGCCCGCGTCGACGAGGCCGAGGCGGTGGCGGCCCTCCAGGAGTGTTCCGCCGCCCTGGACGGTGGCACCGCCGAGGCGGACGCCGTCGACGCTCGCCTCCATGAGCGGCTTGCCGAGGCGCCACACGGTCCGGTACTCGAAGGTGCCGGTGGCGGGCGTGCGGGTGGGCGCGGCGAAGATCGAGTCGTACGTCAGCGGGACCTGGACGGCTCCGCCGTAGGAGGCGCCGTCGGCCTTGCGGTCGAACTCCATGAGGAGCTGGCGGGTCTCGGTCCGCTTCTCGACCTCGGCGCGGATCTCGCGCAGCTGCCGCCCGTCGAGGGTGATCTCGCGGTCGCGGTCGAGGACGATCTCGGGCTCGGTGAGGAAGCCGAGGCCGAGGGAGTCGGCGCCGTGGGAGCCGCGCACGTCGAGGAAGGTGTCGACGGTGTACGTGCCGGGTTCGAGGCGCAGTCGGAGGGTGCCGCTGTCGCCGACGGCGGCCGGGAAGGGGTCGGTGCGTGCGGCGAGCTGCTGGACGCCCAGGTAGGCGGAGGTGGGGGCGCCGTCGCGGTCCTTGACGTGGACGGTGAGCGTGTAGCGCTCCTCCTCCTTCACCAGGCCGAGCGCGGTGTGGGCGACGGGCGCCCCGCCGGCGGTGGCGGTGATCCGGCCGGAGGACTGCCCTACGGGGGCCTTGGTGCCGTCGCCGGTGACGGTGGTGGACGCGGTGCCGTGGGCGGGGACGGTGAGGGCGCTGTCGGCGAGGGTGGCGGCCCCGGCGGGCATGCCCTCGACGGCGAGGTTCAGCTCGACGGCCTGGTCGGCGGAGTTGGTGTAGGTGACGGTCCTGGTGACCGGCTTGTTCGCCTCGTACGGCCAGGAGGTGAAGCCGAGGTCGGCGGAGCCGGTGGCGGTGACGTTCGCGGCGATGGCGGCGGCCACGTCGACCCGGCCGGCGCCGAGCTCGTACGAGGTGGCGTCGAGGGTCTTCGAGGAGGACATGAGCGCGTTCTTGAGCTGGGCGCCGGTCCAGTCGGGGTGCTTCTCGGCGAGCAGTGCGGCGACGCCGGCGACGTGCGGGGTCGCCATGGAGGTGCCGCTCATGCTCGTGTAGGGGCCGCTGCCGGCGACGAGCTGGGACCGGGCGGCGAGGATGTTCACGCCGGGTGCCGACACGTCGGGCTTGAGGGCCTGGTCGCCGGAGCGGGGGCCCTGGCTGGTGAAGTAGGCGGCCCGGTCGGCGGAGTCGACGGCGCCGACGGTGAGCGCGGAGTCGGCGGCGCCGGGCGAGCCGATGGAGCCGGGGTAGCCGGAGTTCCCGGCGGCGATGACGAAGAGGGCGCCGGTCTCGGCGGAGAGGGTGTTGACGGCCTGGGCCATCGGGTCGGTGCCGTCGCTGGGTTCGCGGGAGCCGAGGCTCATCGAGACGATCTTCGCGTCGATGTCCTTGGCGGCCCATTCCATGCCCGCGATGATCTGCGACTCGGTGCCGGTGCCCTGGTCGCTGAGGACCTTGCCGACGGCGAGGGTGGCGCCGGGGGCGACGCCCTTCTCCTTGCCGTCGCTCGCGGCGCCGGAGCCGCCGACGGTGGAGGAGACGTGGGTGCCGTGGCCGTTGCGGTCGGCGACCTCCTGGCCCTCGATGAAGGACCTGGTCTCGGCGACCCGGCCGGCGAGGTCGGGGTGTCCTGCGTCCACTCCGGTGTCGAGGACGGCGACCTTGACGCCCTTGCCGGTGAGCCCGGCCTCCCAGGCCTTCGGGGTGCCGATCTGGGTGTTGGACTCGGCCATGGCGGCCTCGACGCGGCCGTCGAGCCAGACCCTGCCGGGGGTGGTGGCGCGGGCGGCCCGGGTGCCGCGCGCGGTGAAGCCGTGCCAGAAGGCGGCGGGGTCGGTGGCGGTGACGGCGGCGCCGCCGATGCTGGGCAGGGCGCGGACGGTCTCGGTGCCGCGCGGGGCGGCGGCGGTGCGGGCGGCCTGGGCGCCGTAGGTGACGATCAGCGGGAGTTCGCCGGTGATGCCCTGCTCGACGAGGCCGGTGACGTCGAAGAGGCGCGGGTCGAGCGCGCCGGAGGCCAGGTAGGGGCGGGCCTCGTCGGGGACGACGGTGACGCGGCCGTTCGCGGTCTGGGTGCGTATCGCGCCGGTGGCGCCCTTCGCCCGGTCGACGGTGACGGTCTTGTTCCCGTCGCCGAGGTCGGTGAGGGTGACGCGGTCACCGGTGACGAGGGTGACGGTGTGGCGCGTCGTGGACGCCTTGAAGGTGTCCGGCAGGGGGGCGGGGGCGGTGTTCGCGGCGGAGGCGGTCTGCCCGGCCGAGAGCATCACGAGGGAGATGCCCGCGGCGATCAGCGCGGCCCTCCCTCTGGCGAAGGGTGCGGTCCTCGACGTCATCGTTTCGAACTCCTCGCGGACCCGGGGTCGGGGGTGTTCCGGGTTCGCGAGGAGTCTTGGCCCGTGGGGCGGGAGTCGACCCCTGCCGGTCCTGGCGGTTATGTGCCGTGGCGGCCAACCGCCAGAAAGACAGGGGTCGTTACGGGGAGGTGCTCACGGGGTCGGGTCGAGGGCGTCGTAGCGGCGGAATCCCCGTCCGTACAGGGCGAGGAGGCCGATCGCGAGGACGCAGGCGATCCCGCCGCCGGTGACGGCGACCGCCGGCGAGGTGAGGTCCGCGACGGAGCCCGCGAGGAAGTCGCCGAGCCGGGGTCCGCCCGCGACGACCACGATGAAGACGCCCTGGAGCCGGCCGCGCATCTCGTCCGGGGCGGCGACCTGCATCATCGTGTTCCGGAAGATCATCGAGACGGTGTCGGAGTAGCCGGCGAGGGCGAGCATGAGGAGCCCGAGCCAGAGGTTCCTGGTCAGTCCGAAGACGGCGATGGCGGTGCCCCAGGCGGCGACGGAGAGCAGGATCGCCTGTCCGTGGTGGCGGATGCGGCCCTGCCAGCCGGAGAGGACGCCGCCGAGGAGCGCCCCGAACGCGGGCGCGGCGACGAGGAGTCCGGTGGTCTTGGCGTCGCCGCCGTACCAGAGGACGGCGATGGCCGGGAACAGTGCGCGGGGGTGGGCGAGGATCATCGCGCAGAAGTCCGAGAAGAACGTCATGCGCAGGTTGGGGCGGGTGGCGAGGAAGCGCAGCCCGTCGAGGACCGAAGCCCTCCCCCGAGCTCTCGGCTTCGCTCGGGCAGGGGGGACCCCCATGGCGCCGGAACCGCCGGAACCGCCGGTGCGCTCCGGCAGCATCGAGGGCAGTCGCCACATCGCGTAGAGGGAGGCGGAGAAGGCGATCGCGTCGATGAGGTACGCGGTCTGGTAGCCGGCCAGGCCGACGATCACGCCGCCGAGGCTGGGCCCCACGAGGGTGCCGAAGGTCATGGTCATGGAGTTGAGCGCGTTGGCGGCGCGCAGCTGCTCGGGCGGCAGCAGCCGGGGGATCATCGAGGAGCGGGCGGGCGCGTTGAGCGCGGCGCAGACGGCCTGGAGGGCGACGATCCCGTAGAGGAACCAGACGCGGTGGAAGCCGGCGAACGCGGCGGCGGCGAGTCCCGCGGAGAGCACGGCGAGGCCGGTGGAGCTGGCGAGGCCGAGCTTGCGGCGGTCGACGGTGTCGGCGATGGCACCGCCGTACAGGCCGAAGACGACCAGCGGGACGAGGGAGCAGAGCCCGACGAGGCCGACGGCGAACGGCGAGCGGGTGATGTCGTACACCTGGAGGGAGATGGCGAGGGTCGTCATGCCCTGCCCGACCCAGGTGACGCTGTTGCCGAACCAGAGACGGCGGTAGTCGGCGGAGGTGCGCAGCGGGGTGAGGTCGGCGAAGACCTTGCGGCGGCTCTGTTCCTGTTCCTGTTCCTGGGCGGTGGCGGTCACGCGACGTCGTACCGCAGCTCGGGGCGCTCCCAGTGGATGTGGCCGGTGGGCGGCACGGTGCCGGTGCGGACGGCGCCGGTCCGCAGGTAGAACTCCTCGGACGGCGGGTGCGCGACGACCCGCACGGAGGCGAGCCCGGCGGCCCTGGCCTGCCCGGCCATGTGCTCCATGAGGAGCCGGCCTATGCCGAGGCCCTGGGCCGCGTCGGCGACGAACGCGAGGTCGAGCTCGGCCTCGTCGACGAGGAGCGCGTAGAAGCCGAGGACCCGGCCGCCGTCGCCGTCGTCGACGGCGACGAAGACGGGGTGGTGCTCGATGTACGGACCGCCGACCTGGTAGCCCTCGACCATGGCGGCGTAGTCGCCCCGGTAGGCCCCTGAGGTGCGGACGAGCCGGGTGAGCCGCTTGGAGTCGTCGGCGGTGGCGCGCCGGATGCTGATGTCGGACATGGAGCGAGTATAGGAGCGATCAAGCTGCTCGCTCCTTACAATTCGGTGAACGCGGTACGGAACCTCACCACCGTGCGAGCCGCATCGGCTGCGGCCCCGGGGAGAGGACGATCCGCGGGACCGGGCGGGGCGGGCGCGGCCGGGGACGGCACGCGGTCGACGGCGGGCGCGACGACCCGTGTGCAGACCCCGCGCAGCAGGACTTCGAGGGCCTCGCGCAGCTCCTCGGCGGCGCGCGGGGTGATACCGGCGGAGAACATCGTGCGGACGGCGACGGCGGTCGTGAGCCGGAACGCCTCCTCGGTGACGTCGACGACCGCTCCCGGCCGCCAGCGCCCGGTCAGGGCCTGGGTCTCGGCCGTCATCACGGCGGCGTAGCGGTCCATGTGGGAGTGGTGGAAGGCCGGCTGGAGGGCGCGCCGCTGGGCGCGGTGCTCGGCGTTCGGGCAGGTGGCGAGGCCGTTGCCGAGGAGGGCGCGGACCTTCTCGTACAGGACGCCGGTCCGGTCGAAGGAGCCGCGGTCGGTGAGGGCCCGGCGGACCAGCGCGGGGTGGCTGACGACGTGGGCGGTCCGGGTCCCCATCCGCACGCGGACGACGTCGCCGTGACCGGGCAGCGAGTCCAGGAAGACGAGCGGCCGGGTCGCCAGATGGGGCAGATGCCCGAGGAGGGGCCAGGCCCCGGGGGCCTGGCCGTGCCGGGGCGGGAGTGGAGGCTCGGCCGGAGGCTCCGTGCCGCTCACGACGCCCCCACCCCGGCCCGCGCGAACACGCCTCCCTTCGCCGGCCGTTCGTGCGTGACGAGCGCCGACTCCCCAGCATCCGGCAGGGGTTGCCGCAGCAGTTCGGCCACGACCGTCAACGGGGCGGCGCCGCCGGGTAGCTCGTACAGGTGATCACCGGGGTCGACGTCGGGGTCGGGCTCCCGGCGGGGCCGCTCCGGGGCGCCCGCGAGCCGGTGGGCGAGCTCGGGAGGCAGCCCGATGCGGCGCCTCAGATGATCCAACACCCGCGCGCGGGAAGGCGGTTCGCCGTCGAAGACGATCAGGCCACCGAGGTGCGGCGCGGAGTCCGTCGCGTGCAGCGCCGCGACGTCGGGGGAGAGCCGGTCGAGCACCGCGAGCGGCACCGCCGGGGAAGATCGAACTGGATCTGAAGATCGCACAGAGCGCTACGATACGTCATCATGCAATCGCAATGCGTGACGGATGGCATGCCCCCCGACGTCCTCGAAGACGACGCCGTGGCAGCCTGGACGGCCTCCGGAGCACCCCTCGTCGACCTCCTCCGCCAGGCGCACACGCCGGGCCGGCTGACCGGTTTCCGCCGGGGCGGCCGGGCTGCGGTCCTGGTCACGGAGCCCCGGCACGTGCACCAGGTGCTCGGCGTCGGCGGCGAGCGGTACGTGAAGCGGTCGCACCGGGCGAGGCCCCTCCTCGGCGACGGCGTGATCACCGCCACGGGCGAGGCCTGGCGGTCCCAACGGAAGCTGCTCCAGGCGATGTTCACGGGCCGGGGCATCCAGCGCTGGGAGCACCACATCGCGGGGGCGGCGGCGCGCGTCGTCGACCGCTGGGCGGAGCGGGCGCGCTTCGGCGAGCCGACCGACATCGCCGAGGACGTGCAGTTCTTCACCGTCGACACGATCTGGCGCTCGCTCACGGACCGGCCCCTGGACCAGGAGACGTACGTCGACCTGGCGGCCGTGCAGGACATCGTCGCCGCGCTCCCCGCCGACGTGGGCGGCGCGGCCGCGCTGCCGCCGGCCGTCGAGGCGGCGATCGCCGCGCTCGACGAGCGGATGCTCCGCGCACTGGCCGACGCCCGGGGCCGTCACCGGGCGGACGGCGGGGCCGGGTCCCGCGGCCACCGGGCCGAAGGCGGCGGGACCGGTCCGGTCCGCGCGTCGGGCCCCAGCGTCCTCGACCGGCTCCTCGACGCGGCCGACACCGATCCGGCGTACACGGACCGGCTGATCCGCGACGAGCTCGTCACCCTGCTCGTCGCCGGGTACGAGAGCAGCGCCCGCACGCTGACCTGGGCGTTCGTCCTGCTCGACGCCCACCCGGACGTCATGGAGCGGGCGGCAGGGGACACGTCAGGGGTCGAGGCGGTGCTCGTCGAGACGCTGCGGCTCTACCCGACGGGCTGGCTGCTGCCCCGGCACAGCCCGGTGGACCAGACGCTGGACGGCTGGGCGATCCCCGCCGGTACGGACCTCCTCGTCTGCCCGTACCTCACCCACCGCGATCCGGAGGTCTGGCCGGAGCCCGAGGTCTTCGACCCGGGCCGCTTCCCGGCCCGTTCGCCGCTGCCGCCCGGCGCGTACCTCCCGTTCGGCATCGGCCCGCGCGCCTGCCTCGGCACCCGGTTCGCGATGCGGGAGATGGAGGTGCTGCTCGGCGCGCTCCTCGGCCGGTTCACGGTCGAGACGACCGGGCCGGCGCGCGAGGCCGTGTTCGGCGTCAACCTGCGCCCGAACGGCCCGCTGCACGCGCGCGTGCGTGAGCGGACGTGACCACGCCCGCACCGGACGCGTACCCGACACCGTCCGACAACCGAGCGCCCGAGACGTACGCACCCGAGACGTACGGCTCCGAGGGATACGTCTCCGAGGGGTACGTCTCCGAGGGGTACGTCTCCGAGCGCGTCGACTACGTCGATCCCCGCGACCGGGTGGTGGCCCAGGGCGGGCGGGCCGCCGGGCCTCCCACCGGACTGCTGCGCCGGTACGCGGCGACCGTCTGCACCGACCACGCCGGCCGGGTCCTCCTCTACCGGCGGACCGCCTCGGCCCCGGCCTACCCGGGCCACTACGACGTCCTGATCGGCGGGGCGGTCCGCAGCGGCGAGGAGTACCGCACGGCCGCGCTCCGGGAGCTCCGGGAGGAGCTGGGCTGGGAGCGGGCGCCCGGGCTGACCGAGGCGTACCGGGTCCGCGTCGACGATCCGCACGGCGCCTGCTTCCTGACGGTCCACCGCTGGGTGGCGGACCGCGCGCCCCGGCCCGATCCGCAGGAGATCGCCTGGTGCGGTTTCGTCGCGCCGCTCGCGGTCCTGACCGGTGGCTACACCCCGCTGGTCCCGGCCGGCGCGGAGGCCGTACGGCGCCTGTTCCCCGCCTGACCGCCGCCGGGCGCGGAGGCCGCGCGGCGCCGATTCCCCTCCCCCGTACACCGCCCCAAGGCTCGAAAGGCCACGCGCCATCGCCTCGCGCGACCACGCGCCATCGCCTGGCTCGGAGACCGCGCGCGGCCTCCGTGCCTCCCCCGCCGACCGTCGTCCCTCCGCCCCACCTCTCGTACGACATCCCCGAAGGACACCTCCCCCATGACGCACTGCGCGCTGCCCTTACCCGGCGCCTCCCTCGCCGTCCCCGGACCCCGGCCGAAGCCGCTGCCGGGGACCGGGCCGCTCGACCGCGCCCGTGCCCGGCTCGCCACCCGGCTCGTGGCCGCCGCCGGTCCCGGCGGGCTGCTGCGGGCCCCGTGCGACAGCCGGATCCTGGAGTCCGCCCTGGCCCTGCGGCTGCTCACGGTGACGGGCGTGGACCCGGACGCCCAGGAGCGGCTGACCCGTCGGTTGAAGACCGCCGTGGACGAGGGCTCCCCCGACCCCGTACAGGAGGCCGCGGCCCGTGCGGCCCTCGGCGAGTACGTGGACGGGCGGGGTGCGCTCGCCCGGCTGCTCGGGGGCTTCGACCACTTCACCGCCGGGCGCAAGCGGCTCATGTTCCAGACGCTCCTTGCCGAGCTGGGCGCCCACTCCTTCCCCGAAGTCCCCTCCCCCGAGGCCCTGTTCGAGGCCCGTGGCCAACAGCGGTGGCTGATCACGGAGATGGCGGCCCTCAAGGTCCTGTACGCCTTCGGGACCGGTGCGTCGGGGCTCGTCGCGGAGGAGGACTGGCGGGCGCTCGAACCCTGCTCGCTGCCCGGCCCTCCCCCGTACGGCAACCACCTCGCCCGCGTCCTCGCCCTGCTCGCGCTGCGGCATCACCCCCGGTACGCGGAGGGCGTCCGGGCGCGGGCGCGGGAGCTGCGCGGCTCGCTGCGCGAGGACGGCGGGCTGCCGTTCATCACGGGCATGGACGTCTTCGCGACGGCGACCGGCGGGCTCGCCCTGGCCGGCGCGGGTGCCCCCGCGCACACGCTGCGGGCGCTCGCGGCGGGCCTGACGGAGCACCGGAACCCCGACGGCGGCTGGGGCTTCGACCGGGGTGTCGGGCAGAGCGACGTGGACGACACCTCGTACTGCGTGGAGTTCCTGCGGGCGGCGGGCCCGGGGCTCTTCGGCGCGGAGGTGGCGGCCGGCGAGCGGTACCTGCTCGCCCGGCAGGGCGCGGACGGCGGCTTCCCGACCTTCGAACGCGGTACCGCCTCCGAGGTGGCGATAACGGCCGCCGCCGTGAACGCGCTGGCCCCCGAGCCCGCGCACCGGGCCGCGGTGGAGGCCGCCGTCCGGTTCGCGGTGGCCCGGCAGGAGGCCCCGGGGCCGTACGAACGGAGCTGGAGCCTGAACGAGAGCAACGCCCTGTTCCGTTCGGTCCTCGCCCACGACTCCTTCCTGGCCGTGGCGCCCGGCCACCCCGCCCGCACCGAGGTGGCGCGGGCCCGGGCACGGGCGGTGGAGCGCCTTCTCGACACGCAGAACGCGGACGGCGGCTGGGGGCACGTGCCGTCCGATCCGAGCGACCCGATCAGCACGGCGTACGCGCTGATCGCGGTGGCCCGGACACCGACCGTACCGTCCGCCCGGGGTGCGACCGGGCGGGCGGTACGCCACCTCCTGGAGCGGCAGCGGCCGGACGGCGGCTTCGTCTCCCGCCCCGACCAGGCGGGGCCCCGGCCGCTCGCGTACCACGTGCCGCTCCTGACGGACGTGTGCGTGCTGCTCGGCCTGAACCACGCGCGCGCGTACGCGACGCGCTGAACGCCCGCTGTACGCGGAGGCCTCTGCTGTGCAGGAGCAGGTGGCTGCTGTGCAGGAGCAGAGGTCAGCCGCAGGCGGCCGTCACGTCGTCCGGGTCCACGCCGTCGAGCCGGGCGGCGAGCGTGTGCAGCCGCTCCCGCAGCTCCCCCAGCTCCGCCAGGTCGAGCCCGGTCGCGGCGGCGATGCGGCGGGGCACGCCGAGGGCCTTCTCGCGCAGGGCGGTCCCGTCGCCGGTGAGGCGGACGGTGACGGACCGCTCGTCCTCGGGGCTGCGGCGCCGCTCGACGCATCCGGCCGCCTCCAGGCGCTTGAGCAGCGGCGACAGGGTGCCGGAGTCGAGCCGCAGCCGCTCGCCGATGCCCTTCACGGGCAGCTCGCCGTGCTCCCAGAGCACGAGCATGACCAGGTACTGGGGGTAGGTGAGGCCCAGCTCCTTGAGCGCGCCCCGGTAGACGCCGTTGAAGGCGCGGGTGGCGGCGTGCAGGGAGAAGCAGATCTGGTTGTCGAGCCGGAGGAAGTCCTGGTCCATGGGGTCCAGGGTACGGGAGACGTGCATCACACGCCATTAAGTTGTGCACAACTGAATCGTGCACTAACAATATGAGGGCAGCACGCAGCACGACGACACGGCCCCCTTCGAGGAACGGAAGAAACCATGGACGCGATCTACACCGCCGTCGCCACCGCCAACGGCCGCGAGGGCCGCGCCGTCAGCTCCGACGGCCACCTCGACCTCCCCCTCGCCCACCCCCAGGCGCTCGGCGGCAACGGTCAGGGCACCAACCCGGAGCAGCTCTTCGCCGCCGGATACGCCGCCTGCTTCGCCAGCGCCATGGGCGTCGTCGCCCGCCAGGAGCGGATCGACATCTCCGAGGTCTCCGTCACCGCCGAGGTCTCCATCGGCAAGGACCCGGCGGACGGCGGCTTCGGTCTCGCGGTCGTGATGCGCGCCGAGTTCCCCGACCACCTCCAGGGCGAGGCCGGCCTCGCGCTCCTGAAGAAGACGCACGCCTTCTGCCCGTACTCGAAGGCCACCCGCGGGAACATCGAGGTCGAGCTCGTCGTCGAGTAGTCGCCGCCGTCGAGTGGTTTTCTGTTGGATCACGCACGCCCCTGGTGGCCATCTGCCCACCAGGGGCGTTCGGTTGTGAGTTTTCACGTTCGGACATGGGGATTCATCTGCCGTACGACGGGCAGTCATGGGACGGCCGCCGGGCGGTGGTTCACGGGCGCTCTCCTGTGGGGCGCCCGTCGGCCGGTCCGCCCGGCCGGCGCACCCGCACCCCCACAGCCGTACTCACACCCGGAGGGCAACTCCCCCATGGCCGACCTCAACCGCCGCCGGTTTCTCCAGCTGACCGGCGGCGCCGCCGCGTTCACGATGCTCTCGGAGAGCATCGCCCGCGCCGCCGCGATACCGGCACAGGGTTCCACCGGCACGATCCAGGACATCGAGCACATCGTGGTCCTGATGCAGGAGAACCGTTCCTTCGATCACTATTTCGGGGCGATGAAGGGCGTACGGGGCTTCGGCGACCCGCGCCCGGTGACCCTGCCCAGCGGGAAGCCGGTCTGGAACCAGGAGGACAACTCCGGGAACACCACGCTGCCCTTCCGGCCGACCAGCGACAAGCTGGGCATGGAGTACCTCCAGGGCCTCAACCACGACTGGCAGGGCGGCCAGAGCGCCTGGAACAAGGGCAAGTACAACAACTGGATCCCGGCCAAGACCAAGGCCACGATGGCGCACCTCACCCGTGAGGACATCCCCTTCCACTACGCGCTCGCCGACGCCTTCACCATCTGCGACGCGTACCACTGCTCGTTCATCGGCGCGACCGACCCGAACCGCTACTACATGTGGACCGGGTACGTCGGCAACGACGGCACCGGCGGCGGCCCCGTCCTGAACAACGCCGAGGCGGGCTACGGCTGGACCACCTACCCCGAGCGCCTGGAGGCGGCGGGGGTCTCCTGGAAGATCTACCAGGACATCGGCGACGGCCTGAACGCGGGCGGCTCCTGGGGCTGGATCAACGACGCCTTCCGCGGCAACTACGGCGACAACTCCCTCCTGTACTTCAACAACTACCGCAACGCCCAGCCCGGCAACCCGCTGTACGACAAGGCCCGCACGGGCACGAACGCCAAGGCGGGCGAGGGCTACTTCGACGTCCTGCGCGCCGACGTGCAGGCCGGACGGCTGCCGCAGATCTCCTGGATCGCGGCCCCGGAGGCCTTCTCGGAGCACGCCAACTGGCCCGCCAACTACGGCGCCTGGTACATCGCGCAGGTCCTGGACGCGCTGACCTCGAACCCGGACGTGTGGGCGAAGACGGCCCTCTTCATCACGTACGACGAGAACGACGGCTTCTTCGACCACGTAGTCCCGCCGTTCGTCCCGGGCGACGCCTCCTGGGGCAAGTCCACGGTCGCCACCTCCCTGGACTGGTTCAACGGCAAGACCGGCTACGCGGCGGGCCCGTACGGCCTCGGCCCCCGCGTCCCGATGATCGTCGTCTCCCCCTGGTCCACCGGCGGCTACACCTGCTCCGAGACCTTCGACCACACCTCGGTCATCCGCTTCATGGAGAGCCGCTTCGGGGTGCGCGAGCCCAACATCTCGCCCTGGCGCCGGGCGATCTGCGGCGACCTGACCGCGGCCTTCGACTTCACCCAGACACAGACCCAGCCGGCCGCGCTGCCCCCGACCGCCGGCTACTACCCGCCGGACAGGAACCGCCACCCCGACTTCCTGGCCACCGCCCCGGCCGTCGGCGCGATGCCCCGCCAGGAGCCGGGCGCCAAGCCCACCCGCCCGCTGAAGTACGCCCCGTACGTGGA
Source organism: Streptomyces sp. NPDC037410 (assembly GCF_055602235.1). Classification (NCBI taxonomy): domain Bacteria; kingdom Bacillati; phylum Actinomycetota; class Actinomycetes; order Kitasatosporales; family Streptomycetaceae; genus Streptomyces; species Streptomyces sp. NPDC037410. Next base: position 282,549 of record NZ_JBVJWR010000001.1, read on the forward strand.
CGGCGCCGCCGACACCACGGCCGGCACCTTCCGCCTCACCTTCAGCGGCGGCCCCGCGGCGGGCGCCCAGTTCTACGTGACCTCGTCCAACCGCACCGACGTGCCGTGGACGTACACGGCGGAGGCGGGCAAGTCGATCGCCGACGCCTGGAACACCAAGTACTCCAAGGGCGTCACCGACCTCACGGTCCACGGCCCCAACGGCTTCCTCCGCCGCTTCCGCTCCCCCGGCAAGACCGCCGTCCCCGAGGTCACGGCCCGGCACAACGCCACCGCCGGCACCCTGGACCTCACCTTCGCCAACGCGGGCGCGGCGACGACGGTGAGCATCGCGAACGCCTACGGCGCCACGGTGTCCCTCGCCGTCCCCAAGGGCACCGCGACCCACAGCGTCGACGTCACCGCCGCCCACCACTGGTACGACGTCACGATCACCTCCCCGGTCAGCGCGGACTTCCTCCGCCGCCTGGCCGGCCACGTCGAGACGGGTGCCGCGAGCCAGTCCGACCCGGGCATCCTGACCTCCTAGGCACGTGACGGCGGGGCGGATGAGTACGAGAGCTCATCCGCCCCGGCGGCACCGTGGGGTTACGTGTCACCATGCCTGCGAACACCCCCCGCGTACCCGACGCCCTTCCGGCCCTCGACGCACCGGCCACCGGATCCTGGATCGCGCCCCTCTTCTCGACCCTGCTCACGCTGCCGCTGGGCTTCTTCGCGCTGGTCTTCGCGATGTTCTCGCCCATGGCCTGTGACAGCTGCGACGGAGCGGAGGCCGACCGCTTCGACGCCGCCTTCGCCGTGGCCTTCCCCACCTTCCTGGTGGGCCTCCTCGTCGCCCTGGGCCTGCTGATCGCGGCCTGGATCCCGCCACGGCGCACGGGCCTCGCCGTCGCCGCCCCACTGGCGGTCGTCGTCACAGTGCTGGTCTTCATGGGCATCCTCGGCACCCGGTGACCACGGCGGGCCGCTGCCGGGTGGACACGGCGCACCACCTCACCGTCGTGGACGACCGGCGCCCCTAGGCTCGGCGTATGCGGCCCGAGGTGGTGCTCTTCGATCTCGCAGACGTGGTCTGCCGGTTCCGTCCCCGGCGGCGGATGGAACTCCTCGCCGAGGCGTGCGGGGTGGGCGTCGAGCGGGTGGAGCGGGTGCTGTACGAGTCCGGGCGGGTCGCGCGCTGGGACAGCGGGCTCGGCTCGGTGCCGGAGATCCATCGCACCCTGCGGGAGGAACTGGGGTATCCGGGCGGCGCGGACACCCTCCACGAGATCTGGTGCAGCGCGTTCGAGCCCGACCCCCGGGTCCTGGAGGTGGTGGACGGCCTGCGTCCGTTGCGGACGGCGCTGCTCACCAACAACGACGCCCTGGTCCTCGAAGCGCTCCCGGAGGTGCTGCCCCAGGTCGCCGCCCGCTTCGACCCTCTGGTCTTCTCCTGCCTCCTCGGCGCCACCAAGCCCGACCCGGCGGCCTACACCCGGGCCCTCGGCCTCGTGGGCGTCCCGCCGGAGGCGGCGGTGTTCATCGACGACAAGCCCGCGAACGTGGCGGGAGCCGAGGCCGTGGGGATCACCGCGGTTCTCTTCACCGGAGCAGCGGAACTGGACGCCACCCTGGCCGACCTCCTGGGCCGGCGACCGGGTGACGGCGGCGGATGACCACGCGGCGCGCATGCCGAGGAACCGGCGCGAGCCGTTCACGCCGTGAGGGCTCTGCGTGTGACGAGCGCCACACGCCATGGGGTGCGGTGGGGAGCAGCGTTCCGCGGCGCGGGTGCCGTCTGGGGGGTGGAGGGGACGACGGAGCCCGTCCGCTCCGGTCCCGGTGGCCGGAGGCCGACGTTGTCTGGTCTGAAGGAGCAAGTGATGACTTCCATCGGTACGCGCAGGCGGAGGCGTGGCTGGCTGGCGGCGGTCGCGGGGGCCGCGGTGCTCGTGACGGGCATGGGGACGGCGGTCGCGGCGTCCGTGAACCATGCGCCGGTGTCGGCGGCGCACGCGGCCGCTTCGTCCGGAACGGCCTCCGTGGCCGGTTCCGTGCGGGTGGTCGCGCCGGGCGAGCGGATCGCCGTCGGCGCCGAGAAGCTGTGGCTGACGGCGGAGGGCCTGCACGTGGGCGCCACCGCGCCGAACGTCCTCCGGGTGGCCGGCGTGCTCCCCGGGAAGGTGGCCACGATCGCCCGGGGCGACGCCTCCGGCGCGCTGTTCGCGGGGATCTACCGCGGTCCGGTGACGCCGGCGACCACGGTCACCCTGACGCTCGGGGGCCGCACGCTTCAGGCCAGGGTCGTGACCCTGGCCGGCAAGCCGGGCTGGGCCGCCTACTACGTCTTCGACGCGAAGGCGAAGGCTTCCACGAAGCCCTCGATCACCGTCCGGAGCTAGTCGCGCATCGGCGCCGCCCCCCGACAGGGGGGGGGGGGGGGGGGGGGAGGCCCCCTTCCCCCTTCTTTCCCCCGGGGTGGTTTGGTAAAGACGAAGAAAAACCCCCCACCCTCCCTTCCCTCCCTT